>NZ_CP027561.1:5431002-5732724 GCF_012974785.1 Pseudomonas fluorescens
CCGAAGAGAATGTGTTTGTTGGTTGGAACGTAGTCCAGACCGTCATTGTTGAGCACGGCGGGGGTGGCCCGACGCGGATCGAGTTGCATCACATTATTAGCGATGAACAGACTGTAGTAACGGTACGCAACCAGATAAATGGCCACGGCGGCGACCACGATCCACAAGGCGTTGATCGCCTCGCCTCGGCGCAATGCCACTACGCCCAGGGCGCACGCTCCTACGATTGCCAGCAGCAGCCAGGGTAAGTGGCGTAGCAGGCTATTATTATTTTTCATTTTATTATTCCAGCCAGGGTGGACAAGAAAGACAGCCACCCCGAGTTTAGCGCTGTTGGCGCCAAAGGCCATACCCCGACATTGGTCGGACGCCCTGCCTGACTGGCAACACTCGACGTGGCGGGTCTATAGTCAGCGAACCGTCCAGAGGATTGCGCCATGAGCGAGCACCCGTCCGAGCGCCGCCGCTTCAAACGTATCGCGTTCCATGCCAGAACCGAATTGAGCCAGGGCGAGTACATCTGGCCGGTGAATCTGATCGACCTGTCGCTCAAGGGGCTGTTGATCGAGCGACCCGAGCCCTGGCTGGGCAATCCCGAGAAGGATTTTTTCGTCGACATTCATCTGAGCGAGGATGTGCACATCGAGATGGATGTGCAACTGGCTCATGAAGATCACGGCCAGCTCGGTTTCGTGTGTCGGCATATCAGCCTGGAGTCGATTCAGCGCCTGCGTCGCCTCATCGAACTCAATCTGGCCGACGAAACCGAACTGGAACGCGAGCTCGCGGCGCTGATTGACGTCTGATCACTCGAACAACGAGTCCAGCGCCTGCTCCAGACGCGTCACCGCAATGATCTGCAAGCCTGGAGGCGCTTCCTTCGGCGCATTGCCCTTGGGCACGATCGCGCGCTTGAAGCCGTGCTTGGCGGCTTCCTTCAATCGCTCCTGACCGCTTGGCACCGGGCGCACTTCGCCGGACAGGCCGACCTCACCAAATACCAACAAGTCATGAGGCAACGGACGGTTGCGCAGGCTCGACATGACGGCGGCCATCAGCGCCAGATCGGACGCGGTTTCCAGCACCTTCACCCCGCCGACCACGTTGAGGAACACGTCCTGATCGTGGGTCGGAATGCCGCCATGACGGTGCAGCACCGCCAGCAACATCGCCAGACGATTCTGATCCAGCCCCAGGGTCACCCGGCGCGGGTTGGCAAGGTGGCTGTCATCCACCAGCGCCTGGACTTCCACCAGCATCGGCCGGGTGCCTTCCCACGTTGCCATCACCACACTGCCCGGGACCTCTTCCTGAGCGCGGGTAAGAAAAATCGCCGAAGGGTTGGAGACTTCTTTCAGGCCCTTGTCGGTCATGCCGAACACGCCGAGTTCGTTGACCGCGCCGAAACGGTTTTTTACCGCCCGCAGCAGGCGCAACCGGCCATCGGACTCGCCTTCGAAATACAGCACGGTATCGACCATATGTTCCAGAACACGTGGCCCGGCCAATGCGCCTTCCTTGGTCACGTGACCGACCAGGAAAATCGCCGTGCCGCTTTGCTTGGCGTAACGCACCAGCAATGCCGCACTTTCACGCACCTGGGACACGCCGCCCGGTGCCGATTGCAGTTGTTCGGTGAAGATTGTCTGGATCGAGTCGATCACCATCACCTTGGGTTTTTCCTGGCGGGCAGTGGCGATGATGGTTTCGATACAGGTTTCGGTCATGACCCGCAGTTGATCCTGCGGCAAGCCAAGGCGACGTGCGCGCATCGCGACTTGTTGCTGGGACTCTTCACCGGTGACGTACAGCGCCGGCATGGTCTTGGCGAGGTTGCACAGGGTCTGCAAAAGGATCGTCGACTTGCCGATACCGGGATCACCGCCGATCAACACCACCGAACCGTCCACCAGACCACCGCCGAGCACCCGGTCGAGCTCGCCGGAGGCTGTGGAAAAACGCGGGATCTCTTCGATGCTGACTTCGGCCAGGGTCTTGATTTGCGCCTGTTGCCCCGCCCAGCCAGTGCGCCCGCTCGGGGCGGCGGCACCGCCGCTCTCGACCATGGTTTCGGTCAGGGTGTTCCAGGCGCCGCATTCGCCGCACTGCCCGGCCCACTTGGGAAAGGTTGCGCCGCACTCGGTGCAGCCGTACATGCGCTTGGCCTTGGCCATCTGAACCCCCGACAAAAACCGCGATGATAACGCAGCTGTCGCCGATCAGCGCGGCTCGGCGGTACGGATTTCCCCGCTGGCCAGACGCGCGGCGCTGTTGCCCAACGGATCCTCTGCGTTCAGATCGGCGCCTCTTGCCTTGAGGGCTTCGAGCATTTCCGCGCGCTTGAACAGCCCGGCGTACATGGCCGCCGTCTGGCCGGCATCATTACGCTGATCCGGGTTGCATCGGGTAGCCATCAGACGCCGGGCAATCTGTACCTCTCCCTTGAAGATCGCCCCCATCAGGGCTGTGTTGCCACGCTGATCCCGGGCACAGGCATCGGCTCCGGCAGCCAGCAGCTTGTCCACAACCTCGCCCTCGCCGTGATACGCCGCCAGCATCAGTGCGGTGTAACCCTTGGGATCGCGCGTATCCAGCGAATAACCTGCCTCGATAAACGTATCGAGCATGGCGACATTCCCCTCCCTTGCAGCGTTGAAATAGTAGTCCTGCAGTTGCGCCTTGAGCGCCGCTGAATCCTGTTCGGCCGGAGCTGCAAGGGCCGCGAACGACAGACAGCCCAGCAACAGCGAAAGATAAATGCGCATGAGTCGCCTCCTTGTAAGGTGCGAGGCCCGTCACGGGCCTCGCGGTGCCTCTCAGTCGACCAGTTTTTCCGCCAAAGCCTTGACCCGGCCAAGGTCCCCCTTGGCCACCTTGGTCACACCGGCGCCATACTCCGGATCGGCCTTGTAGAGGAAGGACAGGATGATGTGCTTGCTTTCATCATCGGTGCTCGCCAGCGAACCGCCAAAGCTCTCGATCAGATCCTGACGTTCCTTCTTGCTGAAGGATCGATACAGATCACCGGCTTGCTTGAAGTTCTGCTCGCGCTGGATCTTCGTCTGCTGAGTGCTGCCTTGCAGGGACGACTGGCTATACCGTGCGCCTTGTGGCTCCTCACGCGGATGCAAGCGGCTCGGCTGGTAGTTAACGCCCGTGCTGCTGGCACCGAAGTTCATCGCCCCATCCTGATTACCATTGTTCACCGCTACTTTTGGAGCGTTGACGGGTAATTGCAGGGCATTGGCACCCAGGCGATACATTTGAGTATCGGCGTAAGAGAACACTCGACCTTGTAACAAGCGATCTTCCGAAGGTTCGATACCGGGAACAACATTGGCAGGTGCCATGGCAACTTGCTCAGTTTCCTGGAAGACATTCGAAGGGTTACGGTTCAACACCATTTGTCCAACTTTTCGCTCAGGAACATTGGGCCAGATCTTGGTTGCATCCAATGGATCGAAATCAAACTTGGACAAATCTTGCGAACTCAGAACTTGGACGTACAAGTCCCACTTCGGAAAATTGCCTTTATTGATATTCGCTACCAGGTCATTGGTCATATGACTGTAATCCTGACCCTGAACTTTTACGACTTGTTGCGGATCGAGATTCCTGATCCCCTGCAAACTTTTCCAGTGAAACTTCACGTAATGCACTTCGCCCTTGTCGTTGACCAACTTGTAGGCATGTACACCGTTACCGTCCATCTCCCGATAACTGGCTGGCGTCCCTGAGTTGGAATACAGCTCGGTCAAAGTGCGGGTGGCCTCAGGGACATGGGAGAAGAAGTCGAAGCGACGGGAGTCATCATCAAGGTTGGTGCGCGGGTCCGGCTTGAACGCATGCACCATGTCCGGGAACTTGATCGCATCACGGATGAAGAACGTCGGAAAGTTGTTGCCCACCAGATCCCAGTTTCCGTCGGCGGTGTAGAACTTGGTCGCGAAGCCCCGCGGGTCGCGCAGGGTTTCGGGGGAGTGGTTGCCGTGCACTACAGCAGAAAAACGCACGAACACCGGCGTTACCTGCCCGGCGGCGAACACTTTGGCCTTGCTCAGATCGCTGAGATCGTTGGTTACAGTGAACGTGCCGTGAGCACCGGTGCCACGAGCATGCACGACACGCTCGGGAATGCGCTCGCGGTCGAAGCGCTGCAGCTTCTGGATCAGTTGCACGTCCTGCAACAGCACCGGGCCGTTGGCACCGGCGGTTTGCGAGTTCTGGTTGTCGCCCACCGCTGCACCGTTATCCCGGGTCAGGGGCGCGGCGTTCACGGAAAAGGTCAGCAGGCTGGCGGCGAGTACGCCAAACGTACGGCGATGGGGAACAGCCCCGAGGCCAAGAGTGGAATTCATTTTCAGGCTCCTCTGTTTTTTGAGGCGCATCCAGGTGCGCCAGACAGAGGCTAGAAGCTCGATCAGCCAAACATAAATAGAAAGATCGTAACGCGATGATTGATTAATTTTTCTTCCAGATCAGCGGCTTGCAGCGTATTTCGCGCGCGATTAGTGGCACTTTGCAAACTAATGGCGAATCGATGTGTCGATAAATGCGGGCATTGTAAGAAGGTGTTTCGCGCACGACGCGTTTTGCTGATTTACACTGCTGACACCAAACTCATCTGTAACAAGGAAATAACTATGGGCGTGCTTAGCGAGTTCAAGGCCTTCGCGGTCAAAGGCAATGTGGTCGACATGGCCGTCGGTATCATCATCGGCGCGGCCTTCGGCAAAATCGTTTCATCGTTTGTCGGTGACGTGATCATGCCGCCAATCGGCCTGCTGATCGGTGGGGTGGACTTCAGTGACCTGGCAATAACCCTGAAAGCCGCCGAGGGCAGCGCCCCTGCGGTCGTGATGGCCTACGGCAAGTTCATTCAGAGCATTCTGGACTTCGTCATCGTCGCGTTCGCGATTTTCATGGGCGTAAAAGCCATCAACCGCCTGAAGCGCGAAGAGGCCGTGGCACCTACCCTGCCACCGGTTCCGACCAAGGAAGAAGAGTTGCTGGGCGAGATACGCGACTTGCTCAAGGCCCAGAACAACCGGCCTTGAAGACTGAAACGGCACCCGAGGGTGCCGTTTCTTTACCAGTAGTTTTCCACCGCCACCTGCCCTGGCCGACGGGTCAGGCTGAGGCTCATGCCTCGCTGCTTGAGCAAGGCCCGAGTGTCATCGATCATCTGCGGATTGCCACACAGCATGACCCGAGAATTGAGCGGATCAAGGTTGACCCCGGCCGCGCGCTCCAGCTCACCGTTTTCAATCAGGGTGGTGATACGCCCGTTCAGGGCACCGGCATGCGACTCACGCGTCACGACCGGGATGAACTGAAACTTGTGCGCGTATTCGGCCAGGTAATCGCGCCGCGTGAGTTCGCCGATCAGCTGTTGATAAGCCAGTTCCCTGGCTTCCCGCACGCTGTACACCAGGATGATTCGCTCGAATCTTTCCCAGACCTCGAAGTCCTGCAAAATCGACAGAAATGGTGCCACACCGGTGCCCGTGGATAACAGCCAGAGGTCGCGGCCATCGACGAAACGATCCAGCGTCAGATAGCCGAAGGCCTGGCGATCCACCAGCAATGTATCGCCCGCCTTGAGCCGGCTCAGCTCACTGGTGAACTCCCCGCCGGGTACCACGATGGAAAAGAATTCAAGGAACTCATCGAACGGCGAAGACACCATGGAGTAGGCCCGCCAAACCGTGCTGCCGTCATCCTTGGTCACGCCGAGCCTGGCAAACTGTCCGGCACGAAAGCGAAAGCCCGCGTCTCGGGTCGTACGCAATGTAAACAGGCTGGACGTCAGTGGTCGTACATCGATCAAGGTCTGGCGGCTGATTTTTTCTGCACTGGCGGTCATCGGTACCTCCCTGGGCCAAGGTCACAGTGTCCCGCAATAAAGCCTAATAAAAAACCGGACAATTTGTAGTGGTTAATGACGCCAATAACTACTGGCACAATGACATAGTTCAATTCTTGAAATTATGATCTGCATTTAATGATGCATAGGCGGCTAATCACAAACGACTAATTATCTCCAATCTAAGAGCGAAAAATTCCAAACACTTTTGTAGGAAGCGTCCTACACTCGTTTTCGTGCACGAGTATTGGATCCAAAATCGCACCCCAGCGAAAAATATCGGAGAATCTTCAAATGGAAATTTGGAAGGAGTCGCAGATAAAGCAGCTGACATTTGCCACGAGAATTGATACTGCTTACCCGATTCTGCTGACATTTGCCAAAAACATAGGCTTCCAGTTCTGCGGCATTTCAATCACTTCACCTGATCGAAATACACTGCAAAAGCCCTTGCGCTTCAATAACTACCCTCCAGCCTGGAATAAACAATATGAGGAGGAAAGCCACTGGGAGTTTGATCCGGTAGTCACACACTGCACTCGCTCAATGCTCCCCATTTCCTGGAGCAAAGAGTTATTTTCAAAAACACCACAGTTGTGGAAGTCGTTAAAGGACCAGGGACTGGAGCACGGCTGGTCGCAATCCTTTCATCACGAAGAAAGCGGTCTGTGCAGTATCCTCAGCCTGGCCCGGCCTCACTGCCCGATCACTTCGATCGAGTTGTACGAGCATTTTGGCTACATGCTCTACGTCACCCGCCATCTGAGCGAACTCTTCGCCAGTACGCTTCCTTCACGGCCCGAGAAGGCTAGACCGCCTCGCCTGTCTGCACGAGAGGTCGAAGTGCTGAAACTCTGCGCCTGTGGCAAGACAGCTTATGAAACCGCGAGAATCCTCAGCCTGAGTGAGCGCACCGTGAACTATCACGTGCAGAACGTGATCGTGAAAATGAACGTCTGCAACAAGATCTCTGCAGTCATTGCCGCCGCCAAGGCGGGGATCATCTAGTCGGGATCACCAAAAACAACCAAGTAATGCCGTCGAAAAAAAAGTACCATTTACGACCTTCCTGAGTGATGACGCCAAACTTCGCGCCGCTGTTCACCTGGACGGTTCCGCCGCACGACACTCAGGGCCGCGGTACACCCGTTGATTACCCAGAGTCCCCGCCCCATGCCTTTGCTCGATACGCCCTTCGCCCAGCTTGATCTGATCCGCCAGCCCGAACAGCAGAACGAACCGCTGCAAGCCTTCGACGCAGCCGACGAATACCTGCTCAATCATCTGGCCGAACAGAATCTGCCGGCGGATACCCGAGTATTGGTGCTCAACGACAGTTTCGGAGCGCTGGCCATCAGCCTCTCAGGCAAAGTGCAGGTCAGCACCAGCGGAGATTCGTTCCTGGCGTTTCAGGGCCTGGAAAAAAACCTGTTGCGCAATGGCCTGGCGTTCGATGCACTGCGCGGCACGCCAGCCAGCGAGCCGCTGGTCGGGCCATTTGACCGGGTGCTGATCCGTGTCCCGAAAACCCTGGCGCTGCTGGAGGAGCAACTGATTCGCTTGCAGGGCCAACTGGCCCCCGGCGCGCAAGTGGTGGCAGCGGCGATGGTCAAGCATTTGCCCCGTGCCGCCGGTGATTTGCTGGAACGCTACATCGGCCCGGTTCAGGCTTCGCTGGCAGTGAAGAAGGCACGATTGCTGATCGCCACGCCCGAGACCAAGGCCCCCGCCGTCTCGCCCTACCCGACCCGCTATCGCCTCGACGAGCCGGCCATCGAACTGCTCAACCACGCCAACGTGTTCTGCCGTGAAGGGCTGGACATCGGCACCCGCGCCTTCCTTCCGCACCTGCCGAAAAACCTCGGCTCAGCGCGAGTCGCGGATCTTGGCTGCGGCAATGGCGTACTGGCCATTGCCAGCGCCCTGCAAAACCCCGATGCGCATTACACGCTGGTGGACGAGTCGTTCATGGCCGTGCAATCCGCTGCCGAAAACTGGCGCGCGGCGTTGGGCGAGCGGGATGTAATCGTGCGCGCCGGTGACGGCCTGGCCGGACAGGAAGCGCAGTCGCTGGACGTAGTGTTGTGCAACCCGCCGTTCCACCAGCAACAGGTGGTCGGCGACTTCCTCGCCTGGCGCATGTTCCAGCAGGCCCGCGAAGCGCTGGTGGTCGGTGGTGCGCTGTACATTGTCGGCAACCGTCACCTGGGTTATCACAGCAAGCTGGCGCGGCTGTTCCGGGGTGTCGAGCAGGTCGCGGCCACACCGAAATTCGTGATCCTCAAGGCGCGCAAATAATCCGGGCAAAAAAAACCCTCCGGTCGGAGGGTCAAAAGTCCGTGCCGCAAGGCAGCGGGATGGGAAGTCTCAGTGCGTGGTCAGGCCTGCGGCGTTCATGAACATGCGCATCAGGCTGGCGACGATGAACAGTGCTCCGACGCTGCCGACCCAGATCATCGCCAACCAGCCGAGCCGCTGCCACAGCGGCTTTTTTTCGGCTTCTTCAATGTCGTGCAGGGAATGTTTGCCGGTCATGCTTTCATCCTCCGGTTGAGGGAAATGGCGCCGCTACCGGCGCCATCGTGATCACCACTAGTGATAACCGTCTTCATGGGTGACCTTGCCGCGGAACACGTAGTAGCTCCAGAAGGTGTAACCCAGGATGAACGGGATGATGAACAGCGTGCCCACCAGCATGAAGCCCTGGCTTTGCGGCGGTGCGGCGGCGTCCCAGATCGAGATCGACGGCGGCACGATGTTCGGCCACAGGCTGATGCCCAGACCGCTGTAGCCGAGGAAGATCAGCACCAGGGTCAGCAGGAACGGCATGTAGTTGGCATTGCGCGCCACCGCGCGAATCAGACCGTACATCGTCACCAGCACCAGAATCGGCACCGGCATGAACCAGAACAGATTCGGCATGCTGAACCAGCGCGTCGCAATTTCCGGATGGGCCAGCGGCGTCCACAGACTGACGACACCGATCACCGCCAATAGCACGAAGGCCAGAGGACGCGCCAGGTCATGCATCTGTTCCTGCAACTTGCCTTCGGTCTTCATGATCAACCAGGTGCAGCCGAGCAAGGCATACGCCACCACCAGCGCGGCGCCGCAGAACAGCGTGAACGGCGTCAGCCAGTCCAGTGAACCGCCGGCGTATTGCCGGTTGACCACCGGCAAACCATCGATGAACGCGCCGAGCGCCACACCCTGGAAGAACGTCGCCGCCACCGAACCACCGATGAACGCCTTGTCCCACAGGTGGCGCTTGTCGTCCTTGGCCTTGAAGCGGAACTCGAACGCCACACCGCGGAAGATCAGCCCGATCAACATGAAAATCAGCGGCAAATACAGCGCCGACAACACCACCGAATAGGCCAGCGGGAACGCGCCGAACAACGCAGCGCCCCCCAGTACCAGCCAGGTTTCATTGCCGTCCCACACCGGGGCGACGGTGTTCATCATCACATCGCGGTCGGTCTTGCCGGGGATGAACGGGAAGAGAATCCCGATCCCCAGGTCGAAACCGTCCATGACCACGTACATCATGATCCCGAAGATGATGATCACGGCCCAGATCAGCGGAAGATCAATACCCATGACTCAAATCTCCTTGGTCAGGCTGCGGTCGTGTTCGGCGCCATCGTCGTCGGCAGCGGACAACGGACGGGCCGGCGTGCGTTTCTGGCCAGGACCACCCTCGTTGGTCTCCTTGCCCTCGTCGGTCTTCGGCCCTTTGCGCACCAGACGCATCATGTAGCCCAGACCCGCACCGAACAGTGCGAAGTACACCACCACGAACATGATCAGCGTGATGCTCATCTGCATGAAACTGTGGTTGGACGACGCATCCGCCGTACGCATCAGCCCATAGACCACCCATGGCTGACGACCGATTTCAGTGGTGAACCAGCCCGCCAGAATCGCGATCAGACCGGACGGCCCCATCCACAACGCCAGATACAGGAACGGCCGCGACGTGTAGAGCGTGTCACGCTTGCGCAGCCACAGGCTCCAGAGGCCGGTGAAGATCATCAGGAAGCCGAGGCCGACCATGATCCGGAACGACCAGAACACGATGGTCGAATTCGGCCGGTCTTCCGGCGGGAATTCCTTGAGCGCCGGGACTTGCTTGTCCAGCGAATGGGTCAGGATCAGGCTGCCGAGGTACGGGATCTCGACGGCGTATTTGGTCTTTTCTTCCTTCATGTCCGGCCAGCCGAACAGGATCAGCGGCGTCGCTTCGTTACCGACGTTTTCCCAGTGACCTTCGATCGCGGCGATTTTCGCCGGCTGGTGCTTGAGGGTGTTGAGGCCGTGGAAGTCGCCGATGACCGCCTGGATCGGTGCGACGATCAACGCCATCCACATTGCCATCGACAGCATGGTGCGGATCGCCGGGTTGTCCTTGCCACGCAGCAGGTGCCAGGCGGCCGACGAACCGACGAAGAACGCCGTTGCGACGAATGCCGCCGTCGCCATGTGCATCAGGCGATAGGGGAATGACGGGTTGAAGATGATTGCCAGCCAGTCGGTCGGGATCACTTGGCCGTTGACGATCTCGAAGCCCTGCGGCGTCTGCATCCAGCTGTTGGAGGCAAGAATCCAGAACGTCGAAATCAGCGTGCCGATGGCAACCATGACCGTGGCGAAGAAGTGCAGCTTGCGCCCGACCTTATTCCAGCCGAAGAGCATCACGCCGAGGAAACCGGCTTCAAGGAAGAACGCCGTGAGCACCTCGTAGGTCAGCAAAGGCCCTGTGACGGAACCTGCGAAGTCCGAGAAGCGGCTCCAGTTGGTGCCGAACTGGTAGGCCATGACCAGCCCCGAGACCACGCCCATGCCGAAGTTGACGGCAAAGATCTTCGACCAGAAATGGTAGAGATCGCGGTAGGTGTCGTTGCCGGTTTTCAGCCACAGGCCTTCCAGCACCGCGAGATAGCTCGCAAGACCGATGGTGATTGCCGGGAACAGGATATGGAACGAGATGGTGAACGCGAACTGGATTCGGGCGAGATCTAGTGCCTCTAAACCGAACATAAGCTTTCCTCTATCAGATAACGGTTCCAAGGCTGGCGGCCTTGAACCACTGCCCCCACGGGTATGGAGTGCGGCGAACTCGGATTCGTTCTTCTTTTTACAGGCATCGCGACGCAGGGAGTCTGCCGACGGATCACCGATCAGTTCCACGAAGGGTCTTGATCTGGATCAATCAACGTAGAAAGAGTAGTCCCATTTCCGACGGGGAACCGCGTGGTCTTTTGCCGCGTGACAAGTTGCCTCACAGGCCTGGCAACGCCCCGAAATACATCCTTGGCCAGATCTGTTGTCCGGATACCGAAAAATCGATGTCTGGCTAACTAATTTTTTTGTTATGGCAACTTTCTGTTACAGACTGGTGATAATCTCGCGATTCCCCTCGATCAAGACCGGCCCGCAGATGCCCAGCCAAGAGCCCTTGCTGTTACGCCACCACCGTCCCTTTCTTGCGTTCTGGTTTGCCCGGATCTTCACCGCCAGCGGTTTTCAGATGCTCACCGTGGCGATCGGCTGGAACCTCTATCAACTGACCGGCAACGTGCTCGATCTTGGGCTGGTCGGGCTGGTGGAGTTCGCGCCGCGGGTACTGTTCATGCTGCACACCGGCCACGTTGCCGATCGCTACGATCGGCGCAAGGTCGCGGCGATCTGCCAGTCGCTGCAGGCCTTGATCGCCCTGGCACTGGCTATCGGCAGCGCTACCGATCAGGTCGCCCGGGAAATGATCTTTATCCTGGCGTTCCTGCTGGGCGCCGCGCGCTCGTTCGAGATGCCGACCACCCAGGCGCTGCTGCCGAGCATCGTGCCCAGTGCGCTGTTCCCACGGGCGGTCGCCGCCGCGCAATCCGCGCAGCAATCGGCCACCATCGTCGCCCCGGCCCTTGGCGGTCTGCTTTATGCCTTCGGCAGCGTCTGGGTGTATGGCCCGACCGTCGTTCTGTACGTCATCGCCTGCACACTGATGCTCAATCTGCCCGCGCGACAGACCCCGCTGAACAAAGGCAAGGCGACACTCGATTCGTTGTTGGCGGGAGTCCGTTTCATTCGCAGCCGCCCGGACATTCTCGGGGCGATTTCGCTGGACCTGTTCGCGGTGCTGCTCGGTGGCGCTACGGCATTGTTGCCGGTGTTCGCCAAGGACATTCTGCTGACCGGTCCATGGGGCCTGGGGTTGCTGCGTTCGGCGCCGGCGGTCGGGGCGTTGATGATGTCGCTGTTCCTGGCGCGCTTTGCCGTCGAGCGAAACGTCGGACGGGTGATGTTCACTGCCGTCGGTGTATTCGGTGTGGCTACCATCGCTTTCGGTCTGTCGACGTCGTTCTGGTTCTCACTGGCGGTATTGGTAGTGCTGGGCGCGGCGGACATGATCAGCATGGTGATCCGCGCCTCGTTCGTGCAACTGGAAACCCCGGACGAAATGCGCGGCCGGGTCAGCGCGGTGAACGGTTTGTTCATTGGCGCCTCGAACCAGTTGGGCGAATTCGAATCCGGCCTCACCGCTCACTGGTTCGGCACCGTGCCAGCCGTAGTGATGGGCGGCATCGGTACGCTGGTGGTGACCGGAACCTGGATCAAACTGTTCCCGACCCTGGCCAATCGCGACCGGATGCATGTGCCGGTGGAAGAGGTGAAGGCCTAGCTTCACGGGCTCCACCAGCGGGGCCATCCCCCAAGCACAAATAGCTCGAAAAGATGCGGTACATAGATACCGCATTGAGTGTAATGTATCGCCTTACACTCGCTGCATGATCAAATCCTTTCAGCACAAAGGCCTTCGCGGCTTCTATGAAACCGGTTCGACTCGCGGGATTCGTGCCGATCACGCTAAACGGCTGTCGCGCATGCTGCAGTTCATGGATCGCGCAGCGGCTCCCGGGGATCTGGACCTTCCCGGTTGGCGTCTGCATCCACTGAAAGGGGAGCTTTGCGAGTACTGGTCACTCAGTGTGTCCGGGAACTGGCGGGTTATCTTTCGATTTGCAGGTTCGGATATCGAACTGATCGACTATCTGGATTACCACTGACAGGAGGCAGGCTCATGCCTATGCACAACCCGCCACACCCCGGTGAAACACTGCTGATGGACGTATTGCCGGAACTTGGGATCAGCGTGACCGAATTGGCTCGGCATCTTGGATTCGCTCGTCCTCACCTTTCCCGTGTTTTGCACGGGCATGCGCCGATCAGCCCGGATCTGGCCGTGCGACTGGAACGCGCGGGGATTGGCAAGGCTCGCATGTGGCTAGGCGTTCAAACCGATTACGACCTTTGGCAAGCCGAGCACCGTGAGCAGCCAGCCATTCAACCAATCGCTGCTCACGCCTGACCTTCTCAGGCCAGCAACTCCCCCGCTACCTTCGCTCTGACGGCCTTGCCCGCCAGTTGCTCGACCAGCGTCAGCGCAAACGCAAGCGCGGCGCCGGAGCCCTGGGCGGTGATGCAATTGCCGTCGACCACCACCGGTTGATCGACAAAGGTACAACCGGACAATTGATGGCTGGCTGTGGGCAGGCAGGTCATCCGGCGTTGACGTAATACACCGAAGCTTTGCAGCGCAACCGCCGGGGCTTCGGCGATGGCGGCGAACAGGCGTCCGGCACTGGCCTGGTCCTTGAGCAATTGTTGCAAGGGCTGGTGCGCGGCAAGGTGTTGTGCGCCGACCGCTCCGCCGGGCAGGACGATCAGGTCGAAGGTCTGGGCCAGCACATCAATGAGCATGCCGTCGGCGGTCAGCCGTGTGCCTCGGGCGCAGGTCAGCATGCGCCGGCCCTCAATGCTGGCCGCTACCACTTCGACGCCGGCCCGGCGCAGCACGTCGATCAGGGTCACGCTTTGCAGATCATCGATGCCCTCGGCGAGGGTAATCAGGGCTCTAAAGGTCATGGGCGCTTTCCGCTGGGTGATCTTTAAAGCGTAGTCAGCTTTGCCCTGCCCTGTTCGCGGCAGCCGTTACTTGATGTAAAGCTGGGTCGACATCGTGTTGCGCGGGGCGTTGATCGATGTATTGCTGAAGGTAAAGGTGCCTTCCTGACGGGCCGCCAGATCGAAGGTATACAGCGAGCCGACGGTTTTGCTGCCGGGCGTGCACTCGGTCAGATTGCCGTTATCAAAGGCACACACCGGGCTTCGCGTGCCGTTCACTTCAAAGCCGTCCAGTGCCGCTTGCGGCTGGCTCTGGCCATAGCCGATTTCCAGCACATAAACCTTGATGCCCGGCGCGCTGTGATCGCAGCGGGTCTGCACCTGACCATCGGTAATGTCTTCGAGCCCGCAGGACGCCGACTGAACCTTGATGACTTTCACCTCGCTCAATGGCGGTGCCGACGCCGCGAGTGCCGCCGGTACACCGGCCAGCAGCAAGGCCATCAGTCCAGCGGTCTTCATCCAACCCTTGCTCATGCGATCCATCCCCGAAAAAACAGCGCGCAGTATGGCGTACTTGGCCGTGGTGCAAAACTTCGCCGACGATCGATACCAACATCCGCCATATTCCTCACGCTGCTGGTATGATGCGCGGCTTTTTCCGGCCCACCACAATTTTCCAGGCGCTTGCGACGGTCTGTGCTTTGCTGTTGAGGTCGATACATTCACGGCGCCACGCGCGCCCCGGGGAGCAGACATGCTGGAAAGGCTGTTTCAACTCAAGGCACACAACACCAACGTGCGGACCGAGATTCTGGCGGGCGTCACGACCTTCCTGGCCATGGCCTACATTCTGTTCGTCAACCCGAGCATCCTCGGCGAGACCGGCATGGACAAGGGCGCGGTGTTCGTCGCCACGTGTCTGGCAGCCGCCATCGGCTCCACGGTCATGGGTCTGATCGCCAACTACCCGATCGCCCTCGCACCCGGCATGGGCCTGAACGCCTTCTTTACCTACACCGTCGTGCTGCACATGGGCCACACCTGGCAGGTAGCGCTGGGCGCGGTGTTCATTTCGGCCGTGTGCTTCTTCCTGCTGTCGATCTTCCGCATCCGTGAATGGATCATCAACAGCATTCCGCTGCCGCTGCGTTCGGCGATTGCTGCCGGTATCGGTCTGTTCCTGGCACTGATCGCTCTGCACAACGCCGGTATCGTGGTCAGCAACCCGGCGACCATGGTTGGTCTCGGTGATCTGAAGCAACCGGCACCGATCCTGGCGACTCTCGGTTTCGCCCTGATCGTTGCCCTTGAAGCCCTGAAAGTGCGCGGCGCGGTGCTGATCGGCATCCTCGCAGTGACCATTGTCTCGATCGTGATGGGCTTCACCCCGTTCGGCGGCGTGACGTCGATGCCACCTTCGCTGGCCCCGACCTTCCTGCAACTGGACATCAAAGGCGCGCTGGACATCGGGCTGGTCAGCGTGATCTTCGCCTTCCTGTTCGTCGACCTGTTCGACAACTCCGGCACCCTGATCGGCGTCGCCAAGCGCGCCGGCCTGATGGGCAAGGACGGCCACATGCCGAAAATGGGCCGTGCGCTGATCGCCGACAGCACCGCGGCCATGGCCGGTTCGCTGCTGGGCACATCGACTACCACCAGCTACATCGAATCCGCTGCGGGCGTCAGTGCCGGGGGCCGCACCGGCCTGACCGCCGTCGTCGTTGCGATTCTGTTCCTGCTGGCGTTGTTCTTCTCGCCACTGGCATCGAGTGTTCCGGCCTTCGCTACCGCGCCGGCACTGCTGTTCGTCGCCGTACTGATGACTTCGGGCCTGTCGGAAATAGACTGGGAAGACATCACTGTCGCCGCGCCGGTCGTGGTCACCGCCCTGGCGATGCCATTCACCTATTCCATCGCCAACGGCATCGCCTTCGGCTTCATCGCCTGGACAGCGATCAAACTGCTGTCCGGCCGCGCCCGTGAGCTGAACCCGGCGCTGGTGATCCTGTCGATTCTGTTCGTGATCAAGCTGGGTTGGTTCAACGCATGACTTTTGATTCCCAGGCCTACGCCGCACAACTCGAAGACAAGGTCACGCGCCTGCGTGACCTGCTGGCCCCGTTCGATGCACCGGAGCCAACGGTGTTCGACTCGCCGCTGCAGAACTTCCGCCTGCGCGCTGAATTCCGCCTGTGGCGCGAGGCCGGTGAACGGCATTACGCGATGTTCTCCCAGGACGACAAACGCACGCCGATCCTGATCGAAGAGTTCCCGATCGCCAGCCTGCGCATCAACCAGCTGATGCCGCAATTGAAAGCGGCCTGGCAAGCCAGCGCGGCGCTGAGCCACAAGCTGTTTCAGGTGGAGTTTCTGACCACCCTGGCCGGCGACGCGATGATCACCCTGTGCTATCACCGTCCGCTGGATGAGCACTGGCACGCGGCGGCCACCCAGCTGTCGGCGGATCTGGGCGTCAGCATAATTGGCCGCTCCAAGGGCAAACGCGAAGTGCTCGGCCTCGATTACGTGGTCGAGAAGCTCGACGTCGGCGGCCGCACGTTCAGCTATCGTCAGCCGGAAGGCGCGTTCACCCAGCCCAACGGCACCGTGAACCAGAAGATGCTCAACTGGGCATACGAAGCACTGGGCGATCGCAGCGACGATCTGCTGGAGCTGTACTGCGGCAACGGCAACTTCACCCTGCCACTGGCAACCCGCGTGCGCAAAGTGCTGGCCACCGAAATCAGCAAGACCTCAGTCAATGCCGCACTGAGCAACCTGGCCGAAAACGCTGTGGATAACGTCACCCTGGTACGTCTGTCCGCCGAAGAGCTGACCGAAGCCCTGAACGAAGTTCGCCCGTTCCGCCGCCTGCACGGCATCGACCTGAAAAGCTACGAATTCGGCAGCGTGTTCGTCGACCCGCCACGGGCCGGCATGGACCCGGACACCTGCGAGCTGACCCGTCGCTTCGACAATATCCTGTACATCTCCTGCAACCCGGAGACTCTGGCGGCCAACATCGCCCAACTGCACGACACGCACCGCATCACCCGCTGTGCGTTGTTCGACCAGTTCCCGTGGACCCACCACATGGAATCCGGCGTGTTGCTGACTCGCCGTTGACGGCAGATGCCAGAGACAAGAAAGCCGTCCTGACCGACGGCTTTTTTGTGCCTGTTCATGACGCAGGATCAATCTTGCGCGGGCGCCCACCCTTCCTGCCGTTGGCCCGGGCAGCTTCAGCTTTCGCAGTGCTGCTCTGGCGACCGTTGCGCGAAGCGATCACCGAGGCGGCCATGGCCATCAAGGGCTGACTGGCCGAGATCATGCCGGCGATGGAAACCTGCAGGTCCTTGCCGTCGTGGCAGAGCGCGGTGCCGGCAAAGCCGACGTTCAACCCGTTGAAGTCTTCAGGTTCGAAATCATCGAACTCCCGGTAGAGATTCACCGGCAGCAATACGCCGCTGTCGTCCTCGAAGTGAATCACCAGGCATGGTTTCTGAAAGGCCACCGACACGGCTTGCAAGCTGCTGCGGCGACGCAGCCCTCCCCGCTCAACAGCTTCATCGAGGCGCTTTTCCGTTACCGGTCGATCAGCATGCAAACCGGCTTTTACTGTTTTCATAGTTCGATCTCCACACCTTCCTGAGCACCAACCAGGGCCAGCAGGGTTTTGTTTTCTTCCGGTTCGTAATATGCCGATCCGATTCTGAAGGTCGCTCCGGTGACTTCGCGCATGACCGCCACTTCGTTCGAGTCCCCGTCCCACCATTGGTTATCGAGACAGGCAGTCTGCAGACGAGTCCACCAAATTCGACGGGCCCGCCGCAGATGAACAGTTTCACGCAGCGATTGGCGCAGCCCCTCAAGCACTGCAATCGGTGGCCGACGCGACAGGGGCACCACATCCCATAACTCCACGCCGTTGTGCCAGAAGCTGAATTTGAAACGGGCACTCCATGCACCTGAATCTACGTGCGCATGGGGCGGACAATGTTCGTCTCGCAACATGATCACCACCGACAATCCCTTGTAACTGCACACTTTCATGCTAACCCATCCGTTAGGTTAAAGAGTTTCGAAAACTGCCATTCCCTGACAATTCCGACCATCGGCATTGCTGCCTTCAATGGTCATTACGTTTTCGAGCCTAGTGCGGGATTCAGGAAAGCCCTGGGCAACATGGTAAGCAGTTCTTTCGCAGCGCCCGCGCATTTGCTACATACGAAGACTCATTCCCCGGTGTACTCAATCATGCAGCGACACTTTGACGATCTTCAGCTGGGCAGCATCGAGTTGTTTTGCCTGGCTGCCGAGTGCGGCAGCTTCACCGGCGCGGCGCAGGCGGCTTCGGTAACGCCGGCAGCGGTGAGCCGCTCGGTGTCACGCATGGAGGAACGCCTGGGTGTACGCCTGTTTGCACGCACCACCCGCAGCGTGAAACTGACCGACAGCGGCCGACGTTACTACGAAGAATGCAGCCAGGCGCTGGCGCAACTGGTCGAGGCGCAACGGGAAGTCATGGGCCAGCAGCAGGAACCGTCCGGCACCTTGCGTATCAGTATTCCCACGACTTACGCCCATCATCGGATCCTGCCGCTACTGCCCGCGTTTCGTGCGCGCTTCCCACAGGTGAAGGTCGACATGCACATCAGCAATCGCAACATCGACTTCGTCGGCGAGGGCTACGACATGGCGATCCGCGTGCGAGCGATTCCCGATTCCGGCCTGATCGCCCGGCATCTGGAAGATGCGGCGCTGGTGATGGTCGCCAGCCCCGACTACCTCAAACGCGCCGGCACGCCGCAGACCCTCGAAGACCTCGAACAGCACGAATGCATTCAATACGAACTGCCCAGCAGCGGGCGGCGGATCACCTGGCTGTTTTACGATGAAGAGACACCACGGGAAATCCTCGCCGAGGGCAATTTCTGCTGCTCCGATGACGTGCTAGGTGGCGTGACCCTGGCCAAACATGGCGCCGGGTTGTTCCAGACCTATCGCTTCATTGTCGAAAAGGAACTGGCCGACGGCTCGCTGGTGGAAGTGCTCAAACCCTACAGCGGACGCTCGCGACCGTTCACGTTGCTGTACCCGCAAAATCGCCACATGCCTTTGCGTGTCAGGGCTTTCATCGATTTTCTGGTCGAGCAGTTGCCGCAGTGAATTGCACCAGTGTTCGATCACCGCACACAAAACCAGGCCGTCGATGCAGAGCAATTGATTAAAGTAACCATCTAGTACAATTTAACTCCACAAGCCGAAACCCTCGGCCCAAGCCAAAAACAATAAGTGGAGTTTGCCCCCATGCCCCCTATCGTTCTGGTGCTCAACGGCCCGAACCTGAACCTGCTCGGCACCCGTGAACCGGCCACGTACGGTCACGAAACCCTGGCCGACATCTCTGCCCTGTGCGGGCGCGCCGCCGAAGAATTCGGCCTGGCCGTGGAGTTTCGCCAGACCAACCACGAAGGCGAACTGCTCGACTGGATTCACGGCGCCCGCCAGCGTTGCGCCGGCATCGTGATCAATCCGGCTGCCTGGACGCACACCTCGGTAGCGATCCGCGACGCCCTGGTCGCCAGCGAATTGCCGGTGATCGAAGTCCACCTGTCCAACGTCCACGCCCGCGAGCCGTTCCGTCACCACTCGTTCGTCTCGGCCATCGCCACGGCCGTGATGTGCGGCTTCGGCAGCCACGGTTATCGCCTGGCCCTGGAACATTTCCACCAGCGGTTGAAGGGGTGATCCGCATGAACCACAACAACGTGATACTCGCCGGGCTGATCGGCGCCGGCATCCAGGCTTCCCGTACTCCGGCGCTGCATGAACATGAAGGCGACGAACAGGGACTGCGTTACCTGTACCGGCTGATCGATCTCGATCAACTGCAACTGGACAGCAGCGCCCTGCCCGACCTGCTGCTGGCCGCCGAGCGAATGAACTACACCGGCCTGAA
Organism: Pseudomonas fluorescens; assembly: GCF_012974785.1. Lineage (GTDB taxonomy): Bacteria > Pseudomonadota > Gammaproteobacteria > Pseudomonadales > Pseudomonadaceae > Aquipseudomonas > Aquipseudomonas fluorescens_BT. The sequence continues at coordinate 5,450,736 of NZ_CP027561.1, forward strand.
CATCACCTTTCCGTGCAAGCAGGCAATTATTCCGCTGCTCGATGAGCTCTCACCCGAAGCCCGGGGCATCGGCGCCGTGAACACGGTGGTGCTGAAGGACGGCAAACGCGTCGGCCACAACACCGATTGTCTGGGTTTCGCCGAAGGATTTCGTCGCGGGCTGCCAGACGTTGCCCGCGAACGTGTGGTCCAGATGGGCGCCGGTGGTGCAGGCGCGGCGGTGGCCCACGCCTTATTGAGCGAAGGCGTACAGCAACTGAGCATTTTTGATGTGGATGTCGAACGGGCCGAGAGCCTGGCGAACAACCTCAATCAACATTTCGATGCGGGCCGGGCCGTGGCCGGACACGATCTGTCGAGCGCGTTGAGTCATGCCGATGGCCTGGTGAACACCACGCCGATGGGCATGGCCAAATTGCCGGGCATGCCCGTGCCGGCCGCATTGCTGCGTCCAGAATTGTGGGTGGCGGAGATCGTGTATTTCCCGCTGGAAACCGAACTGCTGCGCAACGCCCGCGCCCTGGGTTGCCGAACCCTGGATGGCGGCAATATGGCGGTGTTTCAGGCAGTGAAGGCGTTTGAGCTGTTCAGCGGCAAAGTGCCGGATGCGCAGCGAATGCTCGCGCATTTTCAAAGCATGAACGGATAAACCCTGAGGGGGCGACGCCCCCTCGACTTCGGTCACGCCTGCAAGTAACGCAGCACCGACTCGCAAATCATCTCGCGATGACGCTGCTTGATGGTTTCATCCGGCAGGTCGATCTGAAAGATCTCACCGAACGTGTGGCGGTTGGATACGCGATAGAAACAGAACGAACTGATCAGCAGATGCACGTCCAGCGCGTCGAGCCCGGCACGGAACACACCTTCAGCGGCACCGCGCGCCAGGATCTCGCCCAGCGAATCGAGGATCGTGTTGTTCATCGCCTTGATCGCGTCGGAACGCTTCACGTACTCGGCGTTATGTATGTTTTCGATGCAGACGATGCGCACGAAATCGACGTTGCGGTCGTGGTGATCGAAGGTGAACTCCACCAGACGGCGGATCGCCTCCACCGGAGGCAGTTCGGCCAGGTGCAAACGGTTTTCGGTGCTGCGGATATCGCCGTAGAGCTTTTCCAGAACCTCGACGTACAACTGCTCCTTGCTGCCGAAGTAGTAATAGATCATGCGCTTGGAGGTGTGAATGCGCTCGGCGATCGCGTCGACACGAGCACCGGACAGACCCTGCTGGACGAACTCGACGATCGCCTCCTGCAGGATATTCTCGCGGGTCTTTTCCGGGTTGTTCTTGCGACTCTTGCGCGGCTCAACCGCGGGTAGAACGGGGGCTGCGGAAAGTTCTGAAGTCATTGTCATTGCGGGCTCACGGCCATCACTGCACAGGCTGGCGATTATGGGCCGCGCGGCACAGTGAAGGAAGCCGCGCGGCCCGTGTTTAATCCCGCGTTTACGAATTTCCTACAACTTCGCCTGGCGAACGGCACCACTGCGTGCTTTGGCCATCGCAGCCAGCCGCACCGCGACGTTGGCCGCGCCATAACCGGCATAACCGTTCTTGCGCTGGATGATCTCGAAGAAGAAACGCCCCTCGAACGGCTCGGTGTAGACGTGGAACAACTCGCCACCTTGTGCATCGCGGTCGTACAGCACGTTGTAGTACGCCAGCTCGCTGAGGAATTCGTCGTCGAAATCGAAGCGCGCCGCGAGGTCATCGTAGTAGTTGAGCGGGATATCCAGCAGCGGCACGCCCGCTTCTTTCGCCCGGCTGACCTCGGCGAAGATATCGTCACAATCGAAGGCAATGTGATGCACCCCGGAACCGCGATAACTCGACAGCGCGTGTGAGATCGCGGTGTTGCGGTTCTCGGAAATGTTCAGCGGCAGACGGATCGAACTGTCGCGACTACGCAGCGCGCGACTCTTCACCAGACCGTACGGATCCGGCAGCACCACCTCGTCATCGGCCTCGAAATCCAGCAGGCTCTTGTAGAACAGCACCCAGCTGTCGAGGCTGTCTGCCGGCAGCGCCATGGCCATGTGATCGATGCGTTTGAGACCGCCGCGAGCCACAGCATCCGGCAGAAGATTGAAATCGGTGCCGTAGACATCCGCCTCTTCATCCACCAGATAAATCAGACTGCCATCCGGCGCCCGCACCGCTGCCAACTCCAGTTCATTGGGGCCGACCAGCCCGCGATACGGCTGACCTTTATAGGCGACGGCACGGGCCAGCGCACTGGCACTGTCCTTGACCCGTACGGCAGTGGCGCACAGCGACGGGCCGTGGGCTTCGAAAAAGCTGTGGCCGAACGAATAGGGTTCAGAGTTGAGGATCAGGTTGATATCGCCCTGACGCAACAGGCTGACGCTCTTGGAGCGATGCTGGCCGGCCTTGACGAAACCCAGCCGTTCCAGCCAGTTCGACAGCTTGGCGCCCAGGCTTTCATCCACGGCGAACTCAAGAAACTCGATGCCGTTGTATTCGCTGGCCTTCGGCGTTTCGAAGAGGATGTCGCGGTTATCCACAGGGCGGATTTCCTGCTCCAGACGCTGGCGGGTTTTCTCCTCCAGGTACAGCAGCGAACGCAGACCGTCGGCCGCATTGGCCCGAGGCGGTGCGGCGCGGAAGCCGTCATTGAAGATTTCCAGCGACAGCGGTCCGGTGTAGCCGCTCTGGATAATCGGCGCGAGGAAGCCCGGCAGATCGAATTCGCCCTGCCCCGGGAAGCAGCGGAAATGCCGGCTCCACTCCAGCACATCCATCGCCAGGATCGGCGCGTCAGCCATCTGCACGAAGAAGATCTTGTCGCCGGGAATCTCGGCAATCGCCCGTGGATCGCCCTTGAGCGACAGGGTGTGGAAGCTGTCGAGCAACACGCCGAGGGCCGGGTGATCGGCCTGACGCACGATGTCCCAGACCTGTTGATACGTGTTCACATGGCGGCCCCAGGCCAGCGCTTCATAACCGATGCGCAAGCCACGGGCGCCGGCGCGCTCAGCCAGCAGGCGCAGGTCATCAATCAGGATCTGCTGGTCGCCGACACTGTCTGGCGAGGCATTGCTGCAGACCAGCACCAGGTCGGTGCCCAGTTCCTGCATCAGGTCAAACTTGCGCTCGGCCCGCTCCAGGTTGCGCTCCAGACGATCGCGGCGGCAGCCTTCGAAATCGCGGAACGGCTGGAACAGGGTGATGGCAATCCCGAGGTCGGCGCACATCTGCCTGATTTCCCGGGGACTGCCGTCGTAATACAGAAGGTCGTTCTCGAAAATCTCCACCCCGTCGAACCCGGCGGCGGCAATGGCTTCGAGCTTTTCCGGCAGGGTTCCGCTCAAGGAAACGGTGGCAATGGATCGCTGCATGATTCAACTCCCGGTGGAGACGTCGGCTACGGGGATTGCGCCGCTTTTATAAGATGAGCGAATTATTGGTCCCGGTTTTTCATTGAGCAATTTAAACTGTACTACCCGGTTAGTTTTGCGTGCGATTATCGAACACAATGCCGGTTTGGCGAATTGACGATTTTTCGTCCACTGCCCAACATCCCTTTCACCTTGAGTCCGGAACTGAACCACCGGTCGCAGCGTGCACAAAAAAAGCACACCAAATAACAAATCCAAAAACGGGTGGAACACATGATTCCTTCACAGACTTCCCGCATGGCTCCGGCCATGAGCACTGCCACGGGTGGCATCGGCGACAAGATCCGCGGCGCCATGGCCGTCGGCAAGACCCGTTGGGGCATGCTGGCGCTGGTGTTTTTCGCCACCACCCTCAATTACATCGACCGCGCCGCCCTCGGCGTCATGCAGCCAATCCTCGCCAAGGAAATGAGCTGGACGGCGATGGACTACGCCAACATCAACTTCTGGTTTCAGGTCGGCTACGCGATCGGTTTCGTGCTGCAAGGGCGGCTGATCGACCGGGTCGGCGTCAAACGCGTGTTCTTCTGCGCGGTGCTGCTCTGGAGCCTGGCCACCGGCGCCCACGGTCTGGCGACCTCGGCGGTGGGCTTCATGGTCTGCCGATTCATCCTCGGCCTGACTGAAGCGGCCAACTACCCGGCCTGCGTGAAGACCACGCGCCTGTGGTTCCCGGCCGGCGAGCGCGCCGTGGCCACCGGCATCTTCAACGCTGGCACCAACGTCGGCGCGATGTTCACCCCGATGCTGCTGCCGTTGATTCTTCACGTATGGGGCTGGCAAGCCGCGTTCCTGTGCATGTCGGCACTGGGCGGGATCTGGCTGCTGTTCTGGGGTCTTAAGTATTTCAACCCGGAAGATCACCCCAGCGTCAAACAGTCGGAACTGGACTACATCCAGAAAGAAGTCGAACCGGAGCAGGCCCGCGTACCGTTCTCGAAAATCCTGCGGATGCGCGGCACCTGGGCCTTCGCCCTTGCCTACTCGCTGACTGCGCCGGTGTTCTGGTTCTACCTGTACTGGCTGCCGCCGTTTCTCAATCAGCAATACAACCTGGGCATCAACGTTACCCAGATGGGCATTCCGCTGATCATCATCTACGTCACCGCCGACTTCGGCAGCGTGGGCGGCGGGATTCTGTCTTCGTTCCTGATCGGTCGCGGCATGAACTCGATCAAGGCGCGGCTGCTGTCGATGTTCCTGTTCGCCTGCTGCATCATCGGCGTGGTCATGGCCGCCGGCTCCGCCAACCTGTGGATCGCCGTCGCCGCCATCTCCCTGGCCATCGGCGCGCACCAGGCCTGGACCGCCAACATCTGGAGCCTGGTGATGGACTACACGCCCAAGCACATGATGAGCACGGTGTTCGGTTTCGGCGGCATGTGCGCAGCGATCGGCGGGATGTTCATGACCCAGATCGTCGGCCACATCCTGACCGTCACCAACAACAACTACACCGTGCTGTTCACCCTGATTCCGGCGATGTACTTCATCGCACTGACCTGGATGTACTTCATGGCACCGCGCAAGATTCCTACCATCACCGAATAACCTTCCTGCACCGACCGGCCTGATTTCAGGCCGGTCACGTCTTCAGCGCCGGCTCTGCTGCCACGCTGCCGCCAGTCCGCTGCAACAGATCACCGCAATCCCGATCACTGTCATCAGGGTCGGCGTGTGAGCAAACAGCAACCAGCCCAGCAACCCTGCAAACACAATCTGGCAATAACCGAACGGCGCCAGCAACGCCGGTGCGGCATGGCGGAATGCCTGGGTCAGAAACAGGTGCGCGGTCATCCCGCAACTGCCCAGCGCCAGCATCAACAACGCATGTCCCAAACTGGGCACCTGCCAGAAGAACGGCACCAGCGCACTCATCACCAGCGTGTTGCACAACCCGGCGAAAAAATTGCTGGTGGTCGGGCTGTCGACCTCGCTGAGCTTGCGGGTCAGCAACTGATAGAAGCAGAAAAACAGCGCCGAACAGAACGGCAAGAGAATCGCCGGGGTGAACAGGTCACCGCCCGGATGGACGATGATCAGCACACCGATGAACCCGCACACCACCGCGATCCACTGACCGCGCGTCACCCGCTCCTTGAGCAACGGCACCGACAACGCCGTCACCAGCACCGGCGCAAGAAAGTTGACCGCCGTGGCCTCGGCCAGCGGGATGTACAGCAACGCAGTGGTGAAAAACAGGCTGGTGCCCAACAGGCACAACGCCCGCGCCAACTGCCACAACGGACGCTTGGTGCGCAGCACGCGCAACCCGGACTGCGGCAGGAAAATCCCCGCCATCAGCAGCGTGTGCACCAGATACCGCGCCCACACCACCATCACGATCGGATAAAAACCCGAGAGGTATTTCGACAGCGCGTCGTGACTGGAGAACAGGAAGGTTGCCACGACAATCAGCAAGATCCCCTTGAAGGGTTGGTTGACGCCGGAAAGCGGAGTGCTGACGGTCATGGGCTCTCTCTGAATGAAAAATAAACGGTGACGAGGACGCGTGCGCCTCGCCCCTTGAAGCAGACTTAAAGCCGGGCCAACAATTCCCGTGTCCGGTCGATCGCCATTTGCGCCCGCTGCAATCCACTCACGCCCTGCTCCAGCAATTTGACCGTGGGAATTTCCAGACTCAGGGGAAGGTTAGCCGGAAGGCAGCGCAATAAGCCGCTCAAGTCACAATCCCCCTCGCCAGGAAACCGTCGTTCATTGCGGGCCTGACGCAAGATCTCGGCCATGTCCGTCGGCCTCGGCCCGGCAACATCGCACAACTGTGCGTAGCGCAGCCGTGAGGACGGCACACCGGTCAGATCTTCCAGCCGCGATCCGGAACGGTCGAAGTGAAACGCATCGACCAGCACCGCACCGTTTTCGCGCCCGGCGTTGTCGACGATGCGCAACGCCTGCTCAAGATTGCGTGCATCGGTCCACGGCATGAACTCCAGATGCGGATGCAAACCGTAGGGCGCCGCCCGATCGCAGAGTGCCGCAAAATTATCGGTGAGCCGCTGCTCGTCAGGATCGTTTCCGGCGACCAGCAATTCACTGGCACCGAACTCCGCGCCGACGCTGAGCAGTGGCTCGAAATCCGCCACCACCGTGTGCGGTTTCAGACGCAGGATTTCCACGTCGAGCACGCCGATTCCGGTGTCACGCAAACGCGCCAGTGTCTGACGCCGCAAATCGCCATCGGCTACCAACGGAAAGTGATATTCCTCGGCCGTCGCCGGCTCCAGACGCAAGCCGACATGGCTGTATCCGGCACGGGCGGCGACCTCGACCATCTCGGGTGGCGACAACTCCAGCACGGTCAGGCTGGCCAGGGACAGAATTCGTTCGCTCATGTTCAGGCCTCGATCTGCGCAGGTTCGGTGGCGCGACCGCTGGCCGCTGCTCCACGGATAGCCTCGACCAGCGCCAGCGTGCGGGCGGCGTCGGCGGCACTCACCAGCGGTTCGACTTCCCGGCGTGCGACGCGGACGAAATGCTGCAATTGCAACCGCAGGGCTTCATCAGGCGTGAACGGTTCATCGACCGCCAGCAACAGCTCGTGCCAACCGGCGTCCACCTGATCGGGGTGGTAATGCCAGCGCTTGAGTTGCGGAATGCTCAAGGCCCCGGCCGTTCCCGCCAGCAAGTAACAAGGCTGTTCGGCATGGCACGGATAGACCGGATTCTCCCCGGAGTTCAACTCCCAGCTCCACGGCGCCGCCACCGCATCGGAACCGGTCAGGGTGCCCAGCGTTCCGCCATCGAACTGCAGCAGGATTGCCGCGCTGTCTTCATTGGTAAAACCGCGCACCGAACGGTCGGTGATTGCCTGCACCGAACGTACTTCTCCGCACAGATGACGCAGCAGATCGAGGTCGTGAATCAGATTGGTCAGCAGCAGTCCGGCACCGGCTTCGCGCCGCCACGCGGTTTCAAAATAGTGGTCGGGTTTGCGCAACTGGAACAACGCAGTCACCAGCGTCAGCCGCCCCAATGCTCCGCCCTTGACCAGTTCATGGGCCCGCACGATCAACGGATTGTGCCGCCGATGATGACCAACCAACACCGGCACGCCGCTACGCTTCACCGCTGCCACCAGCTCCCGCGCCTCATCCAGATGCACACCCACCGGTTTTTCCAGCAACACCGGAACACCAGCGGCCAGGCAATCCAGTGCGGTGCTGACGTGCTGATTATTCGGATTGGCGACGATGACTGCGTCTGGCCGGTTCTGTTCCAGCATCTGACGGTGATCGGCGAAATGCGCCACACCCCACTCCGCCGCCAGGGCCGGTGCCTGAAGGCCGGGATCGGCCACGGCGCATAACGTGGCCTCAGTGAGATGTTTCAGGTGCCGGTAATGTTGCTGGCCCATGCTACCGGCGCCGATCAAGGCGATGCGAAGGGGCGGGTTCAAGGTGCGATCCTCTTGTGATTGTTGTGGGAAAACTCACTCAACCAACAATTTAGAACCCGGTTCCAGATTCTCACACCCATCCGACTGAAAAGTGGGCGAACAGCGCACAGTTTTGCTTAAACGAACAACTCCGAGGCCAGGCTCGCCGCCGACAGCTCCGCGGTAAACGTAAGCAGCAACGGCGCCAGTTCATGCAATCGCGCCGCCGGCATCCGGGCGCTTGGGCCGGCGATGCTGAGCACGCCAATCACCCGGCCATCGGCGGGATGCTTCACCACGGCAGCAATCGCCGAAGTGCCCACCGCCGAACTTTCTTCCACACAGGCATAGCCCTGTTCCCGGGCCACGCGCAGGCGTTCGAGCAGTTCAATATTGGAGCGCGGCGCGTTGGGCCCGATATCCGCCGGCACCTCCGCGCCCTGGCGTTCGACCAGCGACAACGCCTCGGCGTCACTCATGCACGCCAGCCACGCATGGCCCGATGCGGTGTAGAACAGCGGCGCATCGCGGCCCATATCCGGGTCGTAACGCAGGCCGGTGCGGGCGCCCTGGGCTTTGGCGATCCAGGTCTGGCGTTCGCCGTCGATCACGCCCAGACGCACCAGCTCACCGGTTTCCTGGGCCAGCCGATCGAGCACCGGCTGCACGATATCGGCACCGCTGCTCGACAGGTACTGAAAGCCCATCGCAACCAGTTTGGTCGACAGGTGATAACGCAACGTTTCCGGATTCTGCCGCACGTAACCCAGGCGGATCAGCTCGGCGAGCAAGCGGTGCGTCGCGCTCTTTGGAATGTCCAGTTGCTCGGCCAGGGTCTGCATCGGCAGCCCGCGCGGATCACTGGTGAGGCTTTCCAGCACGCTGAAAACCCGTTCGATTTGACTGCCGGCCATGGTGCGCTCTCGGTGAAATTTCGCCGATTCTAGAAGACATCCCGAGGAATGCGAAATCTGGAACCTGACGTCCGATAACCGCCCACTTTGCGCGTCAGTCGGGTTGATCTGCTTCACTCGCACTGGTTATTTTCTGGAACATGATTCTAAAAATAATTGATAGCTGGAGCGTTTCCTGATGCCTGCCCTTCCCGATATCGACTGCGACGTTCTGGTGGTCGGCTCCGGCGCCGCCGGTTTGTCGGCCGCCGTCACCGCCGCCTGGCATGGCTTGAAGGTCATCGTGGTGGAAAAGGATCCGGTGTTCGGCGGCGCCACCGCCTGGTCCGGCGGCTGGGCGTGGGTGCCACGCAATCCGCTGGCCCGGCGCGCCGGGATCGTCGAAGACGTGGAACTGCCGCGCACCTACCTGCGCCACGAACTCGGCAAACACTACGACCCGGCCATGATCGACGCCTTCCTTGAAGCCGGCCCGCGCATGGTGGCGTTCTTCGAACAACACACTGCCCTGCAATTTGCCGACGGCAACACCATCGCCGACATCCACGGCGAAACACCGGGCGCCGGCACCGGCGGACGCTCGGTGATTGCCGCGCCCTATGACGGACGAAAGGTCGGACGCCTGCTCAAACGTCTTCGTACAACCATGCGCGAAACATCGTTCATGGGCATGCCGATCATGGCCGGCGCGGACCTGTCGGCGTTTCTCAATCTGACTCGCTCGCTGTCGGCGGCCTGGCACGTGACCCGGCGTTTCACTCGCCACCTGCTGGACCTGGCGCTGCACGGCCGGGCGATGCAACTGGTCAACGGCGTGGCGCTGGTCGCTCGGCTGGCGAAATCCGCCGAAGACCTAGGCGTACTGCTGTGGGAATCGGCGCCAGTGACTGAACTGCTGCGCGACGAATCACGCATCACCGGCGCTCACGTGCACACCGCGAAAGGCCCGGTCACTGTCCATGCGCGCAAGGGCGTGGTGCTCGCGGCCGGCGGATTTGCCAACGACATCGAGCGGCGCAAGGCCTTGTTCCCGCGCACGCCCACCGGTCACGAACATTGGGCGCTGCCTCCGCTGGCAGTGAATGGCGATGGCCTGCGGATGGGTGAAAACGTCGGAGGCCGGGTCAACACCGATGTGGCCTCGCCCGTGGCGTGGGCGCCGGTCTCGCAGGTGCCACATTCCGACGGCAGCATCGGCCATTTCCCACACATCATCGAACGCGGCAAACCGGGCGTCATCGGCGTGCTGCGCAACGGCCAGCGCTTCGTCAACGAAGCCAACGGCTATTACGACTATGTCAGCGCCATGGTCGCCGCGGCCCCTGAAGGCGAAGAAGTCGCTTCGTGGCTGATCTGCACCCGCGCGTTCCAGCGCCGTTACGGGCTCGGCATGTCTCGGCCGTTTCCGGTTCCGGTGTCAGGTTTTATCCGCAGCGGCTATCTGAAAACCGGCAATACCCTTGAGGAATTGGCCACCGCATGCGGTATCGATCCGAACGGTTTACGCGCCACTCTGCATGACTACAACCACCATGCCCGGCACGGCGAAGACCCGCTGTTCGGTCGCGGCTCGACGCCGTACAACCGCAAACAGGGCGATCCGGCGCGACAGCCCAATCCGTGCGTGGCGCCTATCGAACAGGGCCCGTTCTACGCGGTGAAGGTGCAGCCGGGCTGCTTCGGCACCTTCGCCGGGCTCAAGGTCAACCCGCATGCGCAGGTGCTCGACGCCGAAGACCGGCCTATCCCCGGGCTGTACGCTGCCGGTGGCGACATGGCCAGCATCATGGGCGGGCATTATCCGGCGGGCGGGATCAACCTCGGCCCGGCGCTGACGTTCGGTTACATCGCAGCCCGGCACATGGCGGGCGTCACGGCTTTCGAACAGGAGAACGACCATGCAGCACATCGTTAACAGACAAGGACTGAACCTGCCAAAACTCGGCCTCGGCACCTGGCCGATGCTCGGCGACGAATGCACCCGCGCCGTGGAGCAAGCCCTGGAACTCGGTTACCGCCACATCGACACGGCAGCGGCCTACAACAACGAAGACGCAGTCGGACAGGCCCTGGCGAATACGCCGACACCCCGCGAGCAGATCCACGTCACCACCAAGGTCTGGTGGGACCAGTTGCAACCGGACGCCATGCGTCACTCGCTGGATCGCAGCCTCAAGGCCTTGCGCAGCGAGTACGTCGACCTGTTCATGATCCATTGGCCGACCACCGACTGGGATTTGCCGCGCACCCTCGAAACCCTCGCGTCGTTCAAAGAACAGGGGCTGGCTCGCAACATCGGTGTGGCGAACTTTCCGCTGCCGCTGCTGCGCAAAGTCGTCGAGGAATACGGCATTCCTCTGTCAGCCATCCAGGTCGAGTACCACGTCCTGCTCGGACAAAACGCCCTGCTCGGCTACGCCCGTCAACACGATCTGGCGCTGACGGCCTACACGCCGCTGGCGCGTAACAAGGTCTCGGAGATTCCACAGATTCAGCAGATCGCCGAAAAACACGGCGTGCTGCCGACCCAAATCGCGCTGAAGTGGCTGCTGGATCAGGACAACGTCGCGGCGATTCCCAAGGCCAGCAGCAAAACCAATCAACTGGCCAACCTGGCATCGCTGAAGGTCGAACTGGATGACGACGACCGAGCGCTGATCGCTGCGCTGCCCAAGCGCGAACGTCAGGTCAGCCCGGACTTCGCGCCGGTGTGGGATGCCTTCGACCGCTGACACCTGACTCGGCAAAAGAAAACCGCCGGCGGATTGAATTCCCGGCGCTCATGCTCGTCAATAACAGGCCCGACCTCGTCACCCCGAGGCCGGGCCTTTGTGCATATGTGCGAATAGACGGACGACCGGACTGGCGCCACACTCACACACCAGCAACACTCATCACCACGATCAGACAGAGGATTCCCACATGCTATGGAAAAAAGGCCGACGCAGTGACAACGTCGTCGATGCCCGTGGCGATGACATGGGAGGTGGCGGCGGCATGCGTTTCGGGGGTGGCAAGGGCCTGAGCCTCGGCGCGATTCTGCTGATCGTCGGCATTGGCTGGATCACCGGGCAGGACCCGCTGCAGATTCTCGGCCAATTGACCGGGCAGATGTCCGAGCAACCAGCCCCTTCTTCGCAAACCCGCCAGGCGCCGCCGGCCAACGATGAACAGGCCGAATTCGTGCGCTCGATCCTTGGTGACACCGAAGACACCTGGGGCGCGATCTTCCAGCAGGCCGGCCGCCAATACAAAGACCCGACTCTGGTGCTGTTCAGCAACCGGGTCAATTCAGCCTGTGGCATGGCCACCTCGGCCACCGGCCCGTTCTATTGCCCGGCAGACCAGAAGGTCTATCTGGACATGGCGTTCTTCCAGGAAATGTCCCAACGCTTCAAGGCGGCCGGCGACTTCGCCCAGGCCTACGTGATCGCTCATGAAGTCGGACACCATGTGCAGACGCTTCTCGGCGTCTCGGCGAAAATTCAGGCCGCCCGCCAGCAAGGCCGGCAGATGCAAGGTGACGGCGGTCTGCTGGTGCGTCAGGAACTGCAGGCCGATTGTCTGGCCGGCGTCTGGGCCTACAACGCGCAGAAACGTCTGAACTGGCTGGAACCGGGCGACATCGAAGAAGCCTTGAACGCGGCGAACGCCATCGGTGATGATCGCCTTCAACAACAGGGTCAGGGCCGTGTGGTACCGGACTCGTTTACCCACGGTACGTCGGCGCAAAGGGTGCGCTGGTTCAAAACCGGATTCGCCCAGGGCCAGGTCGGCCAGTGCGATACCTTTGCGGCGAAAAACCTGTAAATGCATAAATGGCTGTTGGCTTTACTGTTGATCGGCGGCACCGCGCAAGCGGCCGGCGTCGACGCAATCAGTCCCGGGCGCCTGCAATTGCAGGCCGGCGAAATGGCGGTGGGCATCGGCCCGGCGCCGGCGAAAATCGAGCGGGTGCTGATCGTCATTCATGGCAAGCTGCGCAACGCCGAAACCTATCGCAAAAGCGGCGAAGCCGCGGCGGAACTGGCCGGGCAAACCGCCAACACCCTGGTGATCGCTCCGCAGTTTCTCAACGAAAGCGATGTTGCTCTCTATTCGTTGCCCGCCAGCGTGTTGCGCTGGAAGGGTAATGAATGGATGGGTGGCGGGTTATCCACAGGGCCGAACCCGCTGAGTTCCTACGCCGCACTGGACGAAATCGTCGGGCGGCTGACTGATCGCAAGCAATTTCCGGACGTGAAGCAGATCGTGATCTTCGGCCACTCCGGCGGCGGTCAGGTGGTGCAGCGCTATGCCCTGCTCGCCCGCGAACAACCGGCGCTCAAGGCTGAAGGCATTCGCTTGCGCTACGTGGTGGCCAATCCGTCGTCCTACGCCTACTTCAATGAGCAACGACCGGTGGCGTTCGATCATGCGCAGTGCCCGGGCTTCAACCGCTGGAAGTACGGTCTGGTGGATCCGCCGATCTACTCGGGTGGGCAAACGCCCGCACAGCTTGAAGGCAGTTACGTCAAACGCGAGGTGATTTATCTGCTGGGCCAGCAGGACACCGACCCGCAACACCCGGCGCTGGACAAGAGCTGTGCCGCCGAAGCACAAGGCGCCTATCGCCTGATGCGCGGAAAAATGTTTTTCAGCTATCTACTGCGCCGGCATCCGGAAGGGGTGAATCAGCGGCTGGTGGAAGTGCCCGGCGTCGGGCATAACGGCGACGGCATGCTGACCTCACCGGAAGGTCAGAAAGCTCTATTCGAGCAGTAAGTTGTGGGGTGGAGGGTCGGGCCTCTTCTCGCGCAAGCCCGCTCCCACATTTGGAATGCATTCCCCTGTGGGAGCGGGCCTGCTCGCGAAAGCGTCCGTGCAGACAACGCAGGTCTCAGACCAAAAGCATCTGCCGCAACTCCACGCAATCCTTCGCGTGCCAGTCGGTCAGCTCCGGCCATGGATTATCCGGCAGGTTCACCAGCACCGTGTGCGTGCCCGCCGCCCGACCGCAATCAAGATCAAACCGGTAATCACCAACCATCACCATCTCGCTCGCCGGCACTTGCCAGGCTTCGGCCAGTTTCAGCAGACCACCCGGATGCGGTTTCGGCGGCGCTTCATCGCGGCCCAGCACATCGTCAACCGCGAAGCAGTCGGCCAGGCCGATGGCCTCCAGCGTCACATGGGCCAGCTCCCGCGCATTGCGGGTCAGGATGCCGAGGCGATAACCCCGAGCGTGCAGGTCGCGCACCAGCGCCACCGCGCCGACCGCCGGGGTCGAGCCGAGCGCCAGATCCCGCTCATGTTCCAGCAGCCACGCGTGTTTCGCCGCCGCTTCTTCGGCAGGCAATGCTGCGAGATGCGTGAGGATGTCGTCCTCCGGCGGGATCGCCAGCGCCACGCGAATCGCCGCGAAGTCATGCACGGCCACGGTCAGGGTGCCGTCCATGTCGAACACCCAGTGCCGCACATCCGCCAGACTCATGCCCAGTCCTTGCGATGACGGATCAGGCCTTCCTGGGTCACCGACGCCACCAGTTGCCCGGCGCGGTTGAACACGCTGCCACGGGAAAAACCACGGGAATTGCCGGCCCACGGGCTGTCCATGGCGTAGAGCAACCAGTCATCGGCGCGCAGGTCGTTGTGGAACCACAAGGCGTGGTCGAGGCTGGCGACCTGCATGTCTTTCTGCCAGACCGATTTGCCGTGGGGCAGCATCGAGGTGGTCAGCAGGCCGAAGTCCGAGGCGTAGGCCAGCAGGTATTTGTGCAGCGCCGGGATGTCGGCCAAAGCGCCGTCGGCGCGGAACCACACGTACTTGATCGGGTCCGCCGGTTGCGGGTTGTACGGGTCTTTTTCGGTGACCGGGCGCACTTCGATCGGTTTCGGGCACAGCAGCTTTTCGCGCATGTGTTCCGGAATCAGGTGCGCGCGTTGCTGGGTCAGTTCCAGCTCCGACGGCAGGTTTTCCGGGCCGACCACTTGCGGCATCTGGCTCTGGTGCTCGAAGCCTTCTTCGTCGTACTGGAACGAAGCGCTGCAGGTGAAAATCGGGTGGCCCTTCTGGATCGCGGTCACGCGGCGGGTGCTGAAACTGCCGCCATCCCGCACGCGGTCAACCGAGTAGACCACCGGCAACTTGGCATCGCCCGGACGCAGGAAATAACCGTGCATCGAATGCACATGACGGGTTTCTTCAACGGTCTGACTGGCCGCCGACAGCGACTGGCCGAGCACCTGGCCGCCGAACAACTGGCGAAAGCCCAGATCCTGACTGCGACCACGGAACAGGTTTTCCTCGATCGGTTCGAGGGTCAGCAGATCCACCAGATCTTCCAACACTTGGCTCATTCAGACTCTCCTCACACAAAGCAATGCCGCGCAGTCTTGGCTGCGGCGACCAATTCAGATTCTGGCGCGAGCCATGATCGCGCCATTGTAAACGTCCGTGTCGGCTTAGCCATGCAAGGTCTGCAGCCATTGCTCCCGGGTGATGCGGTACAGCAGATGTCGACGCAGCGGGTGATCGACCGCCAGTTTCGGGTGATCGAAATCATGGGCTGGGTCGTGATGCATGCCGATGGCCTGCATGACCTTTTCCGACGGCAGATTGCTCTGTGCGGTGAACGCCACAATCTCCTTCAGGGCCAACCGGTCAAAGCCGCAACGCAACGCAGTCCACGCTGCCTCGCTGGCATATCCCAGGCCCCAGTGTTCCTTCGCCAGACGCCAGCCGATTTCCACCGCCGGGGTGAACGGGGCATCGAAACCGACCACACCGAGTCCGGTAAAGCCGATAAACTCACCGGTGTCCTTGCGCTCCAGTGCCCACAGGCCGAAGCCGTGTTCGGCAAAATGGCCGCGCACACGGCCGATCAGCGCCGCGCTTTCCAGCCGGCTCAAAGGCGCAGGAAAATAGCGCATCACCTGCGGATCGGCGCACATCGCCGCAAATGCCGGCAGATCAGCGTCCTGCCACTGACGCATCAGCAGTCGCGCGCTTTCCAGCTCAAGTATCGGCTCCATCGTGCCCCTCCGTTTCCATGCCGCAAGTCTACATCGCTGGTAGTCTTTGCACTCTTTCCTACAGCCTTTATGAATAGTCCGCCATGCCATTGCCGCTGATCTACCACGAAGACTACAGCCCCGAGTTTCCGGCGGATCACCGCTTTCCCATGGACAAGTTCCGCCTGCTGCGCGATCACCTGGTGGACAGCGGCCTGACTCGCGACGAAGACCTGCTGCGCCCTGAACTGTGCCCTGCCGACATCCTCGCCCTGGCCCATGACCGCGGTTATATCGAACGCTACATGAGTGGCGAGTTGTCCCGCGAAGACCAGCGGCGCCTCGGTCTGCCGTGGAACGAAGCTCTGGCCCGACGCACCGTACGGGCGGTCGGCGGCTCGATTCTCGCGGCAGAGAAAGCCCTGGAGCATGGCCTGGCCTGTCACTTGGCCGGCGGTACTCATCACGCCCACTACGACTACCCCGCCGGGTTCTGCATCTTCAATGACCTGGCGATCATCAGTCACTACCTGCTGCAAAGCGGCCGGGTGAACCGGGTGCTGATCTTCGATTGCGACGTGCATCAGGGCGACGGGACTGCACGAATTCTGCACAACACCCCGGAAGCCATCACCGTTTCCCTGCACTGCGAAAAGAACTTTCCTGCACGCAAAGCCGAAAGCGATTGGGACATTCCGCTGCCCAACGGCATGGGCGACGCCGATTACCTGAAAGTCGTCGATGACGCGCTCAACTATCTGCTGCCGCTGTATCAGCCGGATCTGGTGCTGTACGACGCCGGCGTCGACGTGCACAAGGACGACGCCCTCGGCTATCTGCAACTGACCGACGAAGGCGTTGCCGCCCGCGACGAAAGCGTGATGCGCCATTGCCTGGGCCGCGACATCCCGGTGGTCGGCGTGATCGGCGGCGGTTACAGCAAGGATCGCCACGCACTCGCCCGCCGTCACGGGATCCTGCATCACAGTGCGCAGCGCGTCTGGCAGTCATCGGGTTGTCATTGAGTTGTGCTGCGTTACCCACAATGGCTGTGGAACGGCCTGTGGATAACCTGAGCGAAAGGGACTACAGCCCACGCTGAACATGGCTTGCAGCGCACTGGTTGTTTTTTGATCAGCAATTTGAGCCACCACAAGCCTCTGTGGGAGCGAGCCTGCTCGCGATGAGGCCCTCTCATCCGGAATCGATGGCGACTGATCCGCCGCATCGCGAGCAGGCTCGCTCCCACAAG
This sequence comes from Pseudomonas fluorescens, assembly GCF_012974785.1. Taxonomy (GTDB): domain Bacteria; phylum Pseudomonadota; class Gammaproteobacteria; order Pseudomonadales; family Pseudomonadaceae; genus Aquipseudomonas; species Aquipseudomonas fluorescens_BT. The sequence continues at coordinate 5,467,714 of NZ_CP027561.1, forward strand.
GGATTTGCGCTGTTAGAATGCGCGCCATATTTCGTCAGACCGCAGCGCACGCCATGACCCAGATTCACGCCACCTCTCCCGCTCACGTCGCCATCATCGGCGGTGGCCCCGCCGGCCTGATGGCCGCCGAAGTGCTGAGCCAGGCCGGAGTCCGCGTCGATTTGTACGACGGCATGCCCTCGGTGGGCCGCAAGTTCCTGCTGGCCGGGGTTGGCGGCATGAACATCACCCATTCCGAAGCCTGGCCGGCGTTCCTCTCGCGCTACGCCGAACGCGCCCCGAACATTGCCCCGCTGCTGCGCGCATTCGACGCCGACGCCCTGTGCCGCTGGATTCACGAACTGGGCATCGAAACTTTCATCGGCAGCTCCGGCCGGGTGTTCCCCACCGACATGAAAGCCGCGCCATTGCTGCGCGCCTGGCTCAAGCGCCTGCGCGACAGCGGCGTGGTTATCCACACCCGCCACCGCTGGCTCGGCTGGGATGAAAACGGCGCGCTGCGCATCGACAGCCCGGAAGGCGAGAAAACCCTTACCCCCGACGCCACCCTGCTCGCCCTCGGCGGCGGCAGTTGGTCGCGGCTGGGTTCCGACGGCGCGTGGATGCTGCCGCTGGAGCAACGCGGCGTAGGACTGGCGCCCTTGCAGCCAAGCAATTGCGGCTTCGAGGTGCAAGCCTGGAGCGAACTGATGGTCAGCAAATTCGCCGGCGCGCCGCTGAAAAATATCGCCATCGGTTTGAACGACGACGTTCCGCGTTTGGGCGAATGCGTGATTACCGCGACAGGGATTGAGGGCAGCCTGATCTACGCGCTGTCGGCGCCGATTCGTGAGGCGATCAATGTGCACGGTGCCGCGACCATTCACATCGACCTGCTGCCCGGCCGGCCTGTGGATAAATTGCAGGCGGCGTTGAGCAAACCTCGGGGTTCGCGCTCGATGGCCAAGCATCTGCACAGTCAGGTCGGGATTGACGGGGTGAAAGCGGCGTTGCTGCGTGAACTCACTGATGCTGCGACGTTTGCCGATCCGGCACTGTTGGCTCGGGCGATCAAGGCTTTGCCGCTGACGCTGGTGAAAACTCGCCCGTTGGATGAAGCGATCAGCAGTGCCGGCGGCGTGACGTTCGAAGCGATGGATGAGCGATTGATGCTCAAGGCGTTGCCGGGGGTGTTCTGTGCGGGGGAAATGCTGGATTGGGAAGCGCCGACTGGGGGGTATTTGCTGACGGCGTGTTTTGCCAGTGGCCGGGCGGCCGGAGCTGGAATGCTGGACTGGTTGAAACAGCGTAACTGATCGTTCCCGCATTGCGCGGGAACGACCCTTTCTGACGCTTAAGGCTTACGCTTACGCGGCCCGGTATTGAACACCGGCACTTTACGAACAGGCTTGATCGCCACCTCCGGCGCCGGGGTATCCCCGCTGTCCACCCACTTGCCCAGATTGCGCTTGCCACCGCCGCCACCGGACGCTTTCGGCTTTTTCGGTTTCTTCGGCTTCTTGATCACCTGCCCACTGGCATCGGTGTCCGGCACGCGGTGCTCGGGCACGAAGTCCGGCTCAACCTCACGCTTCAACGTGCTGCGGGTCAGCATTTCAATCGCCGACAACATGTTCACTTCATCAGCGCACACCAGCGAAATCGCCTCACCGGTCGAACCTGCACGACCGGTACGACCGATACGGTGGATGTAATCCTCGGCAACGATCGGCAGATCAAAGTTGACCACCAGTGGCAGGTCTTCGATATCCAGACCACGGGCAGCAACATCGGTGGCCACCAGAATCTGCACTTCGCTCAGCTTGAACCGATCCAGCGCCCGCTGCCGGGTCGCTTGCGGCTTGTCGCCGTGGATGCCGTCGGCGTTCACGCCCAGGCCCTGAAGCTTCTCGACCAGCGCGTCCACACCGTTGCGGGTCTTGGCGAACACCAGCACCTGCTTCCACTTGTTCTTGCGCATCAGGTGCACGAACAGTTCCGGCTTGCGCTTCTTGTCCACCGTCACCACCCACTGCTTGACGGTGTTGGCCGCGACGTTGCGCGGGCTGACTTCGATGCTTTGGGGGTCGTTGAGCATCTGCCCGGCCAGCAGGCGGATGTCATCGGAGAAGGTCGCGGAGAACAGCAGCGTCTGACGTTTCTTCGGCAATGCGCGGTAAATGTTCGCCAGCTCTTCGGAAAAGCCCAGGTCGAGCATGCGGTCGGCTTCGTCCAGCACCAGGGTTTGCAGCTGGTTGAACTTCAGCGCGTTCTGACGGAACAGGTCGAGCAGACGGCCCGGGGTCGCGACCAGCAGATCGACACCACCGCGCAGCTTCATCATTTGCGGGTTGATGCTGACGCCGCCGTACACCGCGTAAGTGCGCAACGGCAGGTTCTCGGCGTACTGGCGCACGGCTTCGTGGACTTGTTCGGCCAGCTCGCGGGTCGGCACCAGAATCAGCGCACGCAGCGAGTTGGCGGTGACTTTCGGCCCTTCCATCGCCAGCAGTTGCAGCAGCGGCAAGGCAAAACCGGCGGTCTTGCCGGTGCCGGTCTGGGCCGCGGCCATCAGGTCGCGACCGGCCAGCACGGCCGGAATGGCTTGCGCCTGCACCGGCGTCGGGGTCTGGTAGCCGAGCTTCTCGAGGGAGCGCAGCAAGGGTTCGATCAGGCCAAGGGTGGCGAAAGTCATGGGAGTACCGTAGGAAAAAATCAGAGCATGTGTGCGATGGCGCGCAGTTTACCCTAATTCGCACGCTGCTCCGTCGCTATGACCTTCGCTGCGGCAGCCGGCTCGCTGACCACCGGCGGCCGCGCCGGACGCCGCCACTGTGGCAGACTGATCAGCACCACCGCGCCGATGATCACCAGCATCGCCAGCGCCTCTTCGATGCCGATGGTCTCGCCGACAAACACGATCCCCAGCAACACCGCCACCGCCGGGTTCACATAGGCGTAACTGGTGGCCGCCGCCGGACGAACGTTTTTCAACAGGTACATGTAGGCGTTGAAGGCGATGATCGAGCCGAAGAAAATCAGGTACGCCAGCGCCAGCCAGCCTTCCAACGGCGGCATGGCTTGCAGGTGTTCACCGCTGGCCGCGCTGCCGATCAACAGCACCACGCCGCCCACCAGCATTTCCACGGCACTGGCCATTGCGCCCTGGGGCAATGGCAGGTGTTTGCTCCACACCGAACCGAACGCCCAACTCGCCGCCGCGAAAATCAGCAGTGCCGCACCCAGCGGACTCGATTGCAGGTTGGAGCCCATGTTGAGCATCGCGATGCCGATAATCCCCATCACCACCCCGGCCCACTCCAGGCGGGTGTTGCGTGCGCCCCAGAAATAACCGCAGAGCAAAGTGAACAGCGGCACCGTCGCCACCGCCAGCGCAGCAACACCCGAGGCCACGCCGCTGTGCTCGGCCAGGGTCACCGCGCCGTTGCCGAAACTGAGCAACAGAATCCCGATGATCCCCGCCGCTTTCCACTGCACCCAGGTCGGCGCCAGTGCCCCGCGCCAGCGCAGAAACGCATACATCAGCGTGCCGGCAATCACGAAGCGCACACCGCCGAGCATCAGCGGCGGCCAGTATTCGACGCCGATGCGGATCACCAGATAGGTCGATCCCCAAATCACGTACAACGCAAAAAACGCAGCGATCAACGGCAAGGAAAAACGGCGCAAGGCAGACATGGGCAGCTCGAAAGTCAGACTCAGAGGATTGGTTATTCTAGAAAGGCCAACCGCTAAAAATAAGTTACAAAACCTGTTTATAGCGCCGGTACACTTTTGAAAACACGGAGATCGACGGCCAAAACCGCGATTTCGAAAGTCTGGCATTTTCAGGAGTCCGACCTTGGACAAATACGACCGCATGCTGCTCGGCGCCCTGCTCGAAAACGGTCGCGCGTCCTACGCCGACCTCGCCCGCAAAGTGAACCTCTCCGCCCCCGCCGTCGCCGAGCGCGTGGCCAAACTTGAGGCGGCCGGAGTAATCACCGGGTATCAGGCGAACATCGACCTGTCGAAAATCGGCTTGCCGATCCAGTGCGTGATCGAATTGCGCCTCCACCAGAACGGCAGTCAAAAGGTCTACGACGAACTGGTGAAAATTCCGCAACTGACCGAGTGCTTTCGAGTGACGGGCGATCCGTGCGTGATCATGAAGGCCGCCGTGGGCTCGATGACCGAGCTGGAAGAGCTGATCAACCGGGTGGCGAAATTCGGGTTCAGCAAGACGTCGATCGTGTTGTCGAGTGCGATAGAGAAGCGGGTGCCGTTGGGGCATATCGAAGGCAATGGCAAACCCTGAGGCAAGCCCGCTCCCACAGGGAAATGTGTTTGCCTGAAAATCAGCGATAGCGCTGCAGGTGTTCGCCGACTTTGGCGGCCGGGACTTTCTGCAATTTGCACAGCAAGTCGTGCGACAGCTCGCGCACGCCGTGCTTGTGCCGCAACTCATCCGCCAAATGCGCCAGCAGGTTCGCCGCCATCTCCGCATCCGCCATCGCCCGGTGCGCCTGACCGGTATGCGGCAGTTGGGCGAAGGTCGTGAGCGTGCCGAGCTTGTGGTTCGGCGCCGCCGGCATCAGGCGACGGGCCAGCAGCAGCGAGCAGGCGAAGTTCTGCAGGCGGGTGCGTTTGATCCGGCCCAGTTCGAAGTCCCAGAACTTCTGGTCGAACGCTGCGTTGTGCGCCAGCAGGGGTGTGCAGCCGACGAATTCGTTGACTTCATTCATCACCTGTTCGGCCGGGGGCGCGGTGCGCAGCATGGCGTTGCTGATGCCGGTGAGTTGCTCGATGAAGGCCGGGATGCGGACGCCGGCGTTCATCAGGCTCTGGTAACGCTCGACGATGCGCCCGTTTTCCAGCATGACCACGGCGATTTCCGTGGCCCGGCAGCTGCTGCTCGGCGAGATGCCGGTGGTTTCAAAGTCGATGACTGCAATGCGTTCCAAACCGGGTTGTACTCCGTCCAAATCAATTCTTGAGCAGGGCTCAATTTTTCAACAGCAACGAGCCTTCAATCGGCACATAACGGCTGGCGGCGCGGATCAGCGAGTTGGCGGTCAGGCCGGGCACGCCGTAGGCCACCGCTTGCACGCCGTGTTTGTTGATGATGCGTTCGAGCAGCATGTCGAAATCGCCGTCACCGGAGGCCAGCACGATTTCGTCGACGTGGTCGGCGGCGTCCATGATGTCGAGGGTGATGCCCACGTCCCAGTCGCCCTTGGCCGAGCCGTCGCTGCGCTGGATGTAGGGTTTGAGTTTCACGGTGAAACCGAGGTTGCGCAGGATCTGCTGGAACTGCTGCTGTTTGCTGTCGCCCCGGTCGATCGCGTAGGCGTAGGCCTCGACAATCTGCCCGTGCTGGCTGACATCCGCCCACAGCGCCGCGTAGTTGAAGTGGCAACCATAGGCCTGGCGGACGGTGTAGTAGAGGTTCTGCACATCGGCGAACACTGCGATTTTTTTCACCGGAGTTCCTGTGAGCGCTGACGCGCATGAGCCGGATCAGGCACCAGGCCCGAAAAAGGCGCTCAGTATGCCAGCCCGAAGGAAGGTTCCGCGAATAATCGGCCCGGGGCGCTCAGGCGCCCCGGACGAATGGTGAGTCAGACGAAGGAATCGTCGTCATCGAAGAACGATGAGTTGTCATCGCTGTAGTCGGTGTCGGTGAAGCCACCCTGATTGTTGCCGAAGGAATCGTTGTTGGCCATGCGCTGGTCATCGCCCCAACCGTTATTACCTTGGTCGGCCACTTGCGCAGGCTCTTCCTTGATCACTTCGACGATTTCTTCCGGCTGCTGGTTGTGATGGAACAGGCTGCTGATGCCTTGTGCCAGCATCACGCCACCCGCCACGCCGGCAGCGGTTTTCAGGGCGCCGCCGAGGAAGCTGCTGCCCGCGGCCGGTGCCGCTTGTTGCTGGCCATAACCCGGTGGTGGCGCGCCGAAGTTCTGTTGTGGCGCGGGTGCACCGAAGTTCTGCTGCGGAGCCGGTTCACGCCAACCGCCAGTGGACGCCGGGGCGCTCTGGGTCGGTGCCGGGCGTGAGCTGCTGCCGCCGAAGATGCTCGACAGGAAACCGCCGCCGCTCGGCGCCGGGGCTGCACTTTGCGCCTTGGCCGATTGCAGTTCGGCCTGCAGTTGCTGAACCTGTTGAGTCAATTGTTTGTTCTGTTCGTCGAGGCTCTTGATCGCGGCCTCCTGCACCAGAATCGCCTGGGTCATGAAATAGCCTGCGGCCGGCTGGCGCGTCAGGTGTTCCTTGATCCGCGCCTCGGCCAGGGCGTCGCGCGGGGCTGCCTCCGTTTCGGCCTGTTGCAGCCGGGAAAACAGTCCATCGATCAGGGTTTGCTCTTCGCTGTTCATGGCGACCTCGTAGATTGCCGGGGATAACGTTGCCCTCGTCCACGGTGGAGGAGGCGCACCTACGTAATGGAGGCAGTGACAGAATGTTTCAATGGTCTTTACCGAACGTTTACGTTTGCGCCCTTCAGCACATCATCGGTTAAAGTGAGCCACTGTTTTTGACCTGCGATACCGACTGATGAATGCCTTCGATGTGCTGCGTGACTCTCTGTATTTCTTTAAACGCAATCTGGCCCGGATCGTCCAGCTGTGCCTGCCGCTGGTGATCCTCGAAGCCGCGCTGCAACAGGTGGTCGATCACGCCAGCGACCCGGACGGTTATTCGGCCATCAGCGTGATCGTCGGCCTGCTGGTCTACCCGCTGTACACCGCTGCGCTGATCCTGTTTCTCGACGCCCGCACCCGTGGCGAATCCCCGCAAACCCTCGACTTGCTGGCGATGGCGGCGCGTTTGTGGCCGCGTTTTGCTGTGCTCACCGCACTCAACACGCTGCTGATCCTGCTCGGTCTGTCCTTGTATTTCCTGCCAGGCCTGTGGCTGATGGTCACCCTGGCCTTCGGTGAATACCTGCTGGTGCTGCGCGGCTACGGCCCGTTGCAGGCGATGAAGGAAAGCCTGCGCCTGAGCCGCGGGCATTTCCTGCGGATTCTGGTGTGCATCCTGTGTGTGATGGGGCCGTTGTGGCTGCTCAAGGGTCTGACTCTGCAGGTCTATCCCGATCCGCAGAATCCTTTGATCGCGGTACTGATCGACAGTGGTCACAGCTTCCTGCAGCTGTTCACCAGCGTGGTGCTGTTCCGCCTGTTCATGCTGATCAGCGAATTGCCCGACAAACGTGACGGAAGGGTCTGACCGCTCTGAGCTTGGGCTGAGCGACGGGTCTCGGGTATGCTCGGGACCACTTCCGTATCGCTATAAGCCGAGCCATGACCCGTCTACTGCGCTACATCCTGCTCTTCGTGCTGCTGGCCGTCGCCCTGATCGGCGTGATGATTTTCAGCCTGACCTGGCGCCCCGACGCCCGGGAGACCCTGCCGGTCAGTTGCATCGGGCAACCGCCAACACTGGTGCCCGGCCAGGCGCTGAAGGTCATGACCTGGAACGTGCAATACCTGGCCGGCAAGCGTTATGTGTTCTGGAACGACCTGGCCCACGGCGATGATGAGGCCCCGACTCAGGAAGACATGGCGTTCAGCCTTGACGAAGTGGCCCGGGTGATCCGCGACGAGCAACCCGACGTGGTGTTGATCCAGGAACTGGATGATGGCGCCAAGGCCAGCGACTATCAGAACCAGCTCAAGCTGTTGCAGGAACGCCTCACCGACCTCTACCCGTGCAGCGCCCACGCCTTCGACTGGAAGGCCGATTTCGTCCCGGATCCGCATATCTTCGGCAGCGTCGGCCGGCAACTCGCGACCCTCAGCCGCTACCGCATCGAACACGCCGAGCGCCTGCAACTGCCGGTGCAGCCGTCGAACATCATCAGCCGTCAGTTCCAGCCGAAAAACGCCCTGCTCGCCACCACCCTGCCGCTCAGCGATGGCGGGCAACTGATGGTGTTCAACACGCATCTGGATCGCGCCGTGCAGCCGGACGAAACCTTGCAGGCGCAGGTGACGGCGGTGGCCAAGGTTCTCGACAAACACGAAAGCCAGGGCACGCCGTGGCTGATCGGAGGCGACTTCAACCTGTTGCCGCTCGGCCAGTACCGGCGCCTGCCGGTCGAACAGCGCACGCCCTACTCCGTGGACAGTGCGCTGCACCTGTTGTGGGACAAGTATCCGATGATCCCGACCAACAATGAAGCCAGCGGCATCGACCGCGCCAAATGGCTGACCCATTACCCCAACGACCCCGGCCTCAACGGCCCGGACCGCACGGTCGATTACCTGTTCTACAGCCCGAAGATCAAACGGGTCGAAGCCACGGTGCGTCAGGACGATACGTTGCGCATTTCCGATCATCTACCGGTGATTGCGCGGTTCCTCCTGCCACCCAACTGACTGCTGTACCTGTGGGAGCGAGCCTGCTCGCGATGGCGATCGGTCAGTTGACGATTTGTTGCCTGACACACCGTTATCGCGAGCAGGCTCGCTCCCACACGTTCGGCGGTGGTCTCAGTGAGCCTCTTCGAGATCGTCGTGCAACAGCCCGAAGATCTGCCGCTTCATGTCGATGAACGAGCGCTCCATGACCATGTCCAGCGTGCGTGGGCGCTCGATCGGTACATCGAGAATTTGCTTGATCCGTCCGGGCCGTGCGCCCATCACGTACACCCGATCGCCGAGCAGGATCGCTTCATCGATGTCGTGGGTGACGAACAGCACGGTCTTCTTGCTGTTGCCCCACACCCGTAATAACAGCTGCTGCATTTGCAGGCGGGTCTGGCTGTCGAGGGCGCCGAAGGGTTCGTCCATCAGCAGGATCTGCGGGTCGTTGGCCAGCGCCCGGGCAATCGCCACCCGCTGCATCATGCCGCCGGACAGCTGCTTGGCGTAGTTGTCGGCGAACCCGGACAAACCGACCTCGTGGACATAGTGATCGACAATTTCCTTTCGCCGCGCCGCCGGCATGCCCCGGCGCTTGAGGCCGAACTCGACGTTCTGCCGCACCGTCAGCCACGGGAACAGCGTGTAGCTCTGGAACACCATCCCGCGATCCGCGCCGGGACCCTGCACTTGCTGGCCGCCGACGTAGATCTCGCCGGACGTCGGCTCGGCCAGGCCGGCGGTGAGGTACAGCAGGCTCGACTTGCCACAACCCGATGGCCCGACCAGCACTGCGAATTGCTGATCCGGCACTTCGAACGACACTTCTTCCAGCGCGGTGAACGTACCGCCGCCGGGTTTGCTGTAGCGCAGGCTGACCTTGTCCACCTGCAACCTTGGCGCGGCAAGTGCCGGTGCGGCGACCGGCTCGATGAAACGACGGTTGGCAGCGGTTACTGAGCCCATGCGGCAATCCTCAAACGCAAAAAGCGGAACAGTTGATCGGTGACCAGACCCAGCAGGCCGATGATCGCGATGGCGAGAAAAATCACGTCGACCTGAAAGCCGCGCATGGCCTTGAGGCTCAAGTAACCGAGGCCACTCGAGGCGGCGACCAGTTCGGCGACCACCAGATAGGTCCAGGCCCAGCCCATGGTCACCCGCAGGGTGTCGAGCACACCCGGCAACGATGCCGGGGCGATCACATGCAGCACCGCGTCACGCCGGTTGGAACCGAGGGTGTAGGAGGCGTTGATCAAGTCCTTGGAGATGCCTTTGGACACGTCGGCGATCATCACCAGTTGCTGGAAGAACACGCCGAAAATGATCACCGACACCCGTTGCTCCAGACCGATGCCGATCCACAGGATGAACAGCGGCACGAACGAGGTCACCGGCAGATAACGAATGAAATTGACCAGCGGTTCGAGGAACGCCTGGACGATGCGAAAGCTGCCCATCAGCAGACCCAGGGGCACCGCCACCAGCGACGACACGATGAAGCCGACCATCACCACTTCGACACTGGCCCAGACATGCTGGCCAAGGGTGCCGTCGCGGCTAAGGCGCACCGCCGCTTCAACCACCGCACCGGGCGTCGGCAGAAACATCCCCGGCACGATGCCGCCGTAGGACAACCCGGCCCACAGGCCGACCAGCAACACCCAGGCCAGACCGCTGGCGCTCCATACCACCGGCACCGGCAATCCGGTCTTCGGCGTGATGCAGCGGCTCAGCCATGAATTGCGCTTGAACATGACCAGTCTCCTAGAGCGGGCTGACGAAACGGTTATCCACCAGATCGTCATTGCTGACGTTGTAGGGCTTGCCCTGCAATTCGCTGGCGGTTTCGTTGGCCAGTTTGATCAGCGGTGCGCTGTCACCCGGCTTGCCCGGCGAGCCAAGGAGTTTTTCGCTCATGGCCTGATCGTAGAAACGCACGCCCTGCGCGGCAGCGGCCAGTTCCTTCGGATCGGACAGGTAACCGCCGACACCCTTGGCCATGATTTCGTAAGCTTGCTGTGGATGGTCCTTGGTGTACTGCACCGCTTTGTAGAGACCGGCGACCAGCGCCTTGACGTCTTCCGGCTGCTTCTCGATCACCGTGCAGTTGAGCGCCACCACATCGACGATCACCCCCGGCGTACTGCTGCTGTCGATCAGCACCTTGCCCTGCTGCTTGTCGCGCACCATCGACAGATGCGGCTCCCAGGTCACGGCGGCCGGCACGCGACCGGCGATGAACGCGGTGGCGGCATCGTCGGCGGTCATGTTCTGCACGGTGATGTCGCTCATGCTCATGCCGTTCTTTTTCAGCAGGTACGAGAGCCAGAACTGCGAGGTCGACCCTTCGTTGACGGCCACGGCCTGGCCCTTGAGTTCTTGCAGGCTCTTCACGTTCTTGCCGACCAGCACGCCGTCGCCGCCATGGCTGTCATCCAGCGCGGCCACGGCCTTGAAGCAGAACTGCGGGCGGTACTTGAGCACTTCGTCGATGGTCGAGGCCGAGCCGGACAATTGCCCGGACGCCTGGGCGGCCATGTACATCGACGCTTCTTCGACCACCGGCAATTCGACGGTCAGGCCGTTCTCCTTGAAGTAGCCCAGATCCTGGGCCAGGTACAGGGTGCCGTAGCCGACCCACGTGGTGTGGCCGATCGACAAGGTGCCGGCCTGAGCGGCGGTGACGCAAAGGGCGGAAATCGCCAGAGGACCTGCAAGACGGGTAAACAAGGACTTGTTCATGGAGCACTCCCAACGCTGTTGATTTAGTTGTCATGGGCAGTACGGCCAGCCGTGGTGTCGCGATCGCACGCTGCGGTCTCTGCTGGACTCTGGCGGGCAATGCCTTGGCTGGCGAAATCGATGTTGACCCAGGCTTGGCGTCAGGAAAACGAGGAAATAGTTAGACGCGAACGATGAAAAAACTGGGTAGTGCGCACCGCGAAAGGGCGCGTCTGGCGGGGGTGCACGGAGGGGGTGCAAGACAGCAAAAACGATGTTGAATCGACTGACGCAATCGCGGGCAAGCCCGCTCCCACAGTTATCGAGGCGGATCACAATTTTGTGAACGACTGATAAACCTGTGGGAGCGAGCCTGCTCGCGATGGGGGCCTTGAGCCCTACGAATACCTCAGAGCCGACCGTATTCCTGCGCCGTACGATCAACCGCTTTCAGGGTCTTTCCCACCAGCTCATCGATCTCTTCACGACTGGCAATCAACGCCGGCGCCATGATCATCCGCCCCAGGGTCGAGCGAATGATCACCCCCTCTTCAAAACCGATCGTGCGGCAGCGCCAGGCGATATCGTTCTCATTGGCGAAGCGCTTGCGCGTGGCCTTGTCTTCGGCCAGCTGCAACGCCGTGACCATGCCCGTGCCCTGGATATCGCCCACCAGCGGGTGATTGCCGAACACCTCGCGCAGGCACTGTTGCAGGTACGGGCCGATGTCGTCCTTGACACGCGTCACCACGCCTTCATCGCGCAATGCCTTGAGGTTGGCAATCGCCACCGCCGCCGCCACCGGGTGCCCGGAATAAGTCAGACCGTGAGCGAACACACCGCCCTGCTCCACCAGCACGTCGGCCATTTTCTTCGACAGGATCAAACCACCCATCGGGATGTAACCGGAGGTCAGGCCTTTGGCGATGGACAGGGTGTCCGGCTCGAAACCGAAGTACTCGTGAGCGAACCACTCACCGGTGCGACCGAAGCCGCCGATCACTTCATCGGCGCACAACAGCACGTCGTATTTACGGCAGATGCGCTGGATTTCCGGCCAGTAGCTTTCCGGCGGGAAGATCATTCCGCCCGCACCCTGGAACGGCTCGGCGATGAAACCTGCAACCTTGTCGGCGCCCAGTTCGAGGATCTTCGCTTCCAGTTGCTGCGCCGCCCGCAGGCCGAACTCAGCCGGGGTCAGGTTGCCTTCGTGGGCGAAGAAGTACGGCTCGTCGATGTGCGCGATGTCGGGAATCATCCCGCCCATTTCGTGCATGAACTTCATGCCGCCAAGCGCCGTCGCGGCCAGGGTCGAACCGTGATAGCCATTCCAGCGGCCGATCATGATTTTCTTCTCGGGCTTGCCCAGCACCTGCCAGTAACGGCGCACGGTTCGGATCAGCACCTCGTTGGCCTCGGAGCCGGAGTTGGTGTAGATCGCGTGGCTGTAGTGCCCCGGCAGCAGGCTGAACAGCAGCTCGGAGAGCTCGATCACCTGCGGGTGGGTGGTGTGGAAAAACATGTTGTAGTACGGCAACTGCTCCAGCTGCCGGCTCGCCGCCGCGTTCAGATCCTTGCGCCCGTAACCGAGGTTGGTGCACCACAGCCCGGACATGCCGTCGAGGTAGCGCCGACCGTCGTTGTCCCACAGGTGCAGGCGATCACCGCGCACCATCACCCGTGGGCCTTCGTCGTTGAGGGCCTTCTGGTCGACGAACGCATGAATGTGGTGCGCTGCATCGGCGGCCTGGTAGTCGCGGGTTTCACGTGAGGTGGTCATCGCCGGATCTCCTTTTTTGTTGTGAGCGGCTGTCATGAGCGCAGTTGAAACCAGGTGGTTTTCAACTGGGTGTATTTGTCGAACGAGTGCAGCGACAGATCGCGGCCGAAACCGGATTGCCTGCCACCGCCGAACGGCACGGTCACGTCCAGCGCATCGACGCTGTTGACCGACACCGTACCGGCTCGCAATTGCCGCGCCACCCGGTGCGCGCGGTGCAGGTCGTCCGTCCACAGCGATGCCGCCAGACCGTAGACGCTGTCGTTGGCCAGTTGCACGGCGTGGGCCTCGTCATCGAACGGCATCACCGCCAGCACCGGGCCGAACACTTCTTCGCGAAACAGGGTCATGTGCGGCTGCACGTCGGTGAAAATCGTTGGCTGAACGTAGTTATCCGAACCGTTGAAACTCAGTTGTCGCCCGCCACAGACGCGGGTCGCACCTTCGCGTTCGGCCTGATGGATGAAGCGCAGAATGCTTTCGGTCTGACGGCTGTCGACAATCGCCCCGGCCGCACTCGCCGGGTCCAGCGGATCGCCCGGCTGCCAGCGTTCGGCCTGAGCCTTCAGTCGCTCGACGAACTCGTCATGGATCGAGCGTTCCACCAGCAACCGCGAGTTGGCCGAGCAGACTTCGCCCTGATTGAAGAAGATCCCGAACGCGGCTTTCTGCGCCGCCAGATCCAGATCCTTGCAGTCAGCGAACACCAGATTGGCGCTCTTGCCGCCGCACTCCAGCCACACCTGCTTGAGGTTCGACTGCGCGGAGTACTGCATGAAATATTTGCCGACCTGTGTCGAGCCGGTGAACACCAGGCAATCGACATCCGGGTGCAGACCCAAGGCTTTGCCGGTCTGCTCGCCGAGCCCCGGCAGCACGTTCAGCACGCCGGCCGGCAACCCGGCCTCCAGCGCCAGCTCGGCCAGACGCAATGCGGAAAACGGTGATTGCTCGGCGGGTTTGAGAATGACCGAGTTGCCCGCCGCCAGCGCCGGCGCGAGTTTCCACGCGGCCATGTCCAGCGGGAAATTCCACGGCACCACGGCGGCGACCACGCCCAGCGCTTCGCGGGTGACGGTCGCCAGCACATTCGAGGCGCTTGGCGCGATCTGATCGTAGAGTTTGTCGAGGCTTTCGGCGTACCAGCGAAACACCCCGGCGGCGCCCGGCACGTCGATGTTGTAAGCGTCCATCACCGGTTTGCCCATGTTCAGCGAATCGAGCAGCGCCAGCTCTTCGCGATGGGCCAGAATCAGATCCGCCAGACGCAGCAGCACTTGCTTGCGCTCGGTCGGTGAACGCCCGGCCCAGGTGCCGGCTTCGAACACCTGCCGCGCATTTTTCACCGCTGCATCGACATCCTCTTCACCGCACGCGGCGACGTTTGCCAGCAGTTGGCCGGTGGCCGGGTTGATCGCGGCAAAGGTCTGCCCCGACTGCGCCGCACGCAACTTGCCGTCGATCACGGCCTGATTGGGAAAACTCAATTCAGCGGCCTTGCGCTGCCAGTCTGCAAGCTCGAACACGGTGGTTGCTCCTTGGACTTTTATTCTTTTGAGAACAGTGCGGGGTCGATAGTCGCTCAGGCCCGTGCGCGCTAAAACCAGTAAAAATGTCTTCCCAGACAATAAAAAAGGTAACCAGCCGATGGCCCCTTCGCGCGCGTATGGGGCTATTGTTCAGGGACAAAAAAAACCGCCGACAGAACGGAGGCCGGCGGCGTACAAATTGCTTGGATGTGAAATCCGTTCGCTTTGAGGTTCACCGTGGCCGCTTACAACCTGCGTCAGTTGAAATACTTCATCACCACCGTCGAATGCGGCAGCGTCGCCGAAGCATCGCGCAAGCTGTACATCGCACAACCGGCGATTTCCACGGCAATCAAGGGGCTGGAAGACAGCTTCGGCGTGCAACTGCTGATCCGTCATCACGCTCAGGGCGTGTCCCTGACACCCAGCGGCGCGCGGTTCTTCCGCAAGGCTCAGGAACTGCTGCGCATGGCCAAGGAGTTCGAACAGAACGCCCTCGCCGACAACGACGTGGTGGCCGGGCAGATCGATATCGGCTGTTTCGAAACCGTCGCGCCGCTGTACCTGCCGCAGTTGATTGCAGGCTTCTCGGCGCTGTATCCGGGAGTGAAAATCCGCATTCGCGACGGCGAACAGCAGGAACTGGTGCAAGGCCTGACCTCGGGCACTTTCGACCTGGCGATCCTGTACAAACACGACCTCGACGCCACCATCGAAACCGAACCGCTGATGCCGGCCCAACGGCCTTACGCCCTGCTCCCGGCAGATCACCGCTTCGCCCAGCTCAAGCAGGTTTCGCTGCGGGATTTGTGCCTGGAACCGATGATCCTGCTCGACGTGCAACCGAGCCGCACCTACTTCGTCAGCCTGTTCGAAGAACTCGGCCTGTCGCCGCGCATCGAGTTCAGCTCACCGTCGATCGAAATGGTGCGCGGCATGGTCGGCCAGGGCTTCGGCTTCTCGATCCTGGTGACCCGACCGCATTCGGAATGCACCTACGACGGCAAGAAAGTCGTGTGCGTGGACATCGTCGAAGACGTCACCGGCTCGGGGCTGGTAGCGGCGTGGCTCAAACGCGGGCAACTGACCAAACCGGCGCAGTTGTTTGCCGATTATTGCCGGGAGCAGCTGACGGCGAAGGCCAGCCGATGAAAATCAAAAGATCGCAGGTTGCGATCTTTTGATACCCCGTTTTTATAAGCCTCAGGCTGTCGCCAGTCCCCAAAAAACCTATTGATCGTTCTCCGTGCCGAGTTGAGGGTCAATTTCAACGAAGTTCCGACGCAAGTAACCTTCCATGGCAATGTCTTCAATCGCCCACTCACCATGCCCGAGGTTGCCGACCAGGTCGCGGCGTTGCAGGCGCTTCAAGGCAGTCTGAACCGTCGCCGCGCTGGGCACGTGGCCACCGGGCATCTCGCTGCCAATCCATTCGCGTCCTTCGGTAGAAAAAATGGGAAGGCCCCTCACCAGCCCGATAAGTACGGTGAAATCCAGGGGAGCCATCTCCAGGATCAGGTTCTCGAAGTTGCCTTCGTCCGTCATGGTGCTCCAGGCACGATGGTCTGCATCTCGCACACTGAGCCCCTCAGTGAGACACAGCAGGAATACGTCGCGAATGTACTTGGGCATGTAACCGCGAGCAGCAAAACGCTCGAAAGCGGCGTTTACCTCCCACTCCCTTCCGGTGATTTCCTGAAACCGCTGGCCCAGATGCTGGACAAACTCCAAGCCAAGATTAGGAAACTGGATCTCGTGGCTGAACTGATAGAACGGTGCTTTGGTACGACGAAACATTCGATGCAGGCCATCCTGGGAGGAACCTGTAAACACTGCAAAGACTTCACCGTGCGCATGCTGCAGCAGCGAACGGAGCGTAGCGGTCAAGTCTTCGAATTCCTTCCGGCTCGCCAGATGCTGGACCTCATCGATGATCAGCAGCGCCTTGCCGTTACCGAGTATCCGGAAGCGCTCGAAGAGCTCGATCAGGTTCAGTCCGCCTTCCTTCGCCAGTTCGGCCTTCACTGTTACGCCGTCAGTACTGGCGCCGGCCTCTACCGACTGGACGAGAGAACCCGGTCGCATGAGCTTTAGCCAGTTGCGTCGCAAGAACCCTGTACCGTGGATGGCCTCATACAGCGCACCCGCGATTACCCGCTCAGGATGCGCCTTGTCAAACCACAGGTCTGCTGTTGCAACAATAAAGCCGTGTGCCTTGGCAATCGGTATCAAGTCGTTGATCAGAAAGGTGGTTTTACCCTTGCGTCGAGGCGCGAATATCGTTGCGGCGTTCTGCAGGCGAGACTCGAAAGTGACCAGGATTCCTTCAGCCAGATTGGTGCGAGGAAAGAGCAGCGAGTCCTTGGTTTCCGGGGTCATTATGAGCCTTTATGTCAAAATAAATAATTTATGAATAAGGAAATAATTACGCATAATTGAGAAAGATGGAAGCCTTACCTGAATGCCTTCTGTCACGTACCCCGCGGTTTGGCCCGCGCAGTGGCTTCAGCCACCAGCGGATCATCCGGCCAGTAATGCTTCGGATACCGCCCCTTCAGATCCTTCTTCACTTCGGCATAGGTGCTGCGCCAGAAGTTGGCCAGATCCTGCGTCACCTGCACCGGACGTCGTGCGGGCGACAGCAGGTGCAGTTTGACCACTTGCCGGCCGCCGGCGATGCGCGGTGTGTCGGCCAGGCCGAACAGCTCCTGCAAGCGCACCGCGAGAATCGGTGGCTGCTCGCTGTAGTCGAGGCGAATGGAGGAGCCTGACGGCACGCTCAGGTGATGCGGTGCCTGTTCGTCGAGTTGCTGTGGAAGCGGCCATGGCAGCAGATTGCGCACGATGCTCGACAGGTCGAGGTTGGCGAAATGACTGAGGCGCGAGACCTTGCCCAGATAAGGCATCAGCCAGTCTTCGAGGTTTTTCAGCAGTGTGGCGTCGCTGACATCCGGCCATTGGCTGTCGCCCTTGGCATCCAGGTCGAGCTGGCGCAGCAAGGCGACTCGCGCCTGCCACTGGCGCAGGTCCGGGGTCCACGGCAGCAGCTCCAGACCTTTGCGCCGCACCAGATTGACCAGTGCCTGACTGCGGGCGCTTTCGTCGAGACCAGTCAGTGGTTCGCGGCTGAGGATCAGTTCGCCGACCTTGCGCTGACGCTCGGCGCGCAGCACGCCTTCGCGTTCGTCCCAGTCCAGTTGATCGACGTTGTGCACCTGCTCGGCCAGCACCGAATCGAACAGCGCCGGATCGAAATCTGCCGCCAGATAAATCCGCTCTTCGCGCTGGCCCTGACGGCTGCCGAGGTCGGCGATCACGATCCACGGTTCCTTCATCAGACTGTCGGCTTCGGCGAACAGCGCCGCACGGCCGTTGGCCAGACGATATTCGGCACCACCAGCACGCCGCTGCTGAGCGACGCGGTCCGGGTAGGCCAGCGCCAACAGGGCACCGAGCCAGCGCGGGTGATCCGGGTCGGCGACCGGTTCGCTCGGTTGCCCACGCAGGTAGCCGCGATATTGCCGCGCCAGTTGCCGGGCGCGCTGCACGCCGCCCTGGGCACCACGGGCCGCACGTTCTTCACCGGACAGCAGTGCCAAACGACTGTGAAGATCGGCCCCGGCGCCACGCAAAATATCCCGCTCGCCGAGCAACGCGGCGACGTCGCACGCCATGGTCGCCAGCCCCAATGCCTGACCGCGCAACAGCAAATGGGCGATACGCGGGTGCGCCGGCAATTCAGCCATGGCCTTCCCGTGACGGTTGAGGCTTTCACCGTCCAGCGCACCGAGGCGCTGCAACAGATCCTGAGCCTGTGCGTAAGCGGCCGCTGGCGGCACATCCAGCCAGATCAAATCACTCGGCGCCACGCCCCAGCGCCCGAGTTGCAACGCCAGCCCTGCGAGATCCGCCGAAAGGATTTCCGCACTGCCATAAGCCGCCAGTTGTTCATGCTGATCTTGCGACCACAGGCGATAACACACGCCTGGTTCCAGACGCCCGGCCCGGCCCGCGCGCTGGGTGGCGCTGGCCCTGGAGATGCGCTGGGTGTCGAGGCGGGTCATGCCGCTGCCCGGGTCGAAACGCGGCACCCGTGCCAGCCCGGCGTCGATCACCACGCGCACACCGTTGATGGTCAGGCTGGTTTCGGCGATGTTGGTGGCCAGCACCACTTTGCGCTGTCCTGCCGGGGCCGGGTCGATGGCGGCGCGTTGTGCGTTCAGGTCGAGTTCGCCGTGCAGCGGGCAGAGCAAGACGTCGCTGCGCTCACCGATGGCGTCCGCCAAATGCTGATGAACACGGCGGATTTCCGCCTGCCCCGGCAGGAACACCAACAGGCTGCCGGTTTCGTCGTGCAGGGCTTCAAGCACCGTTTGCGTGACGCGTTGATCGATGTATTCGCCGGGCTGGAATGGCCGGCCCCAGCGCATCGTCACCGGGAACATCCGGCCTTCGCTGCGCAGGATCGGCGCGTCGTCGAGCAACCCGGCCAGACGTTCACCTTCAAGGGTGGCGGACATCAGCAGAATCTTCAGCGGTTGTTCAGCTCGAAACAGCTCCCGACCGTTCAGACTGAGGGCCAGCGCCAGATCGGCGTCGAGGCTGCGTTCGTGAAATTCGTCGAAGATCAGCAGGCCCACGCCTTCCAGCGCCGGGTCGTCCTGCAAACGCCGGGTGAGAATCCCTTCTGTGACCACTTCGATGCGCGTGTTCGGGCCGACCTTGCTGTCGAGGCGGATGCGATAACCGACGGTTTCACCGACCTTCTCGCCCAGCTCGCTGGCCAACCGTTCTGCGGCTGCACGCGCGGCCAGTCGACGGGGTTCGAGCATGAGAATGGTCTGCCCGTTCAGCCACGCTTCATTGAGCAGGGCCAAGGGCACGCGGGTGGTTTTACCGGCGCCGGGCGGTGCTTCGAGCACGGCTTCGTGGCGTGTCGCGAGGGCTTCACGCAGGGCGGGTAAAACTTCATCGATTGGCAAAGAAATCATGCTGGCTCCCAAACAGAGCGGCGAGTATAACGGCGAACTGCCAGGCGTTCGTCAGGGTCTTAACTTCACACGATGACGCTTCGTTAACAGATGACTCAGGAGATTCCCATGCGCTTACCTTTTCGCCTGATCGGCGGTGTACTGGTTGCCACCCTGCTCACTCAGATCACTGCGTGCGGTTCGATTTTCTATCCCGACCGGCGCGGCCAGATCGACGGCAAGATCGACCCGGCGATTGCCGTGCTCGATGCCGTGGGCCTGTTGTTCTACATCATTCCCGGCCTGATCGCGTTTGCCGTGGACTTCACCACCGGCGCGATCTATTTCGAACCGGGCCACACGGCGCAGGTCGATCCGGCCAAGCTCAAGCAAGCCATCGGCCCGGACGGTCAGGTCGATAACCTCAAGTTGCAGGCTATTCTCGAAACAGAATTGGGCCGCAACCTGCCGCTGGACGACCCACGGCTGATCCAGCACAAGGGCAGCACCCAGCAACTGGCGATGTTCGGCCTGCAACCTGCCGCATAAGGAATTGACGAACCCATGACCCCCAGCCCCGAACACGCCCGCCTGCTGCGGCTGGCGACCCGCGCCTCGGTAGCGGTGGCCTGTACGCTGATCATCGCCAAAGCCATCGCCTGGTGGCTGAGCGGTTCGGTGAGCATGCTCGCCGGCCTCACCGACTCGGCTCTCGATGGCGTCACCTCGTTGCTCAATCTGCTGGCGGTGCATTACGCGCTGCGCCCGGCGGATAACGATCATCGTTATGGCCACGGCAAGGCCGAATCCCTGGCGGGCATGGCGCAGGCGCTGTTCATTGGCGGCAGTGCGACACTGATTGCGTTTCAGGCGTATGAGCGAATTCAGCAGCCTGAGCCGCTCGGCGCGCCGTGGATCAGTATCGGCGTGATCGTGTTTTCGCTGGTGCTGACAGCAGCGCTGTTGATGCTGCAGCACCGGGTGATCAAGCAGACCGGCTCCAACGCGGTGCGCGCAGACTCGCTGCATTACCGTTCGGACATGTTGCTCAACGGCAGCATCCTGATCGCGCTGATCCTGGCGGGTCTGGGCTTTCATCAACTGGATGCCTGGTTCGGTCTGGGGATCGCCGTGTACATCCTGTGGAGCGCGATCCAGATCGCCCGGGAAAGTTTTTCGGTGCTGATGGATGAAGAGCTGCCGACGGATGTCAGTCAGCACATGCTCGAACTGGCGTGCGGCGTGCCGGGCGTGCTCGGCGCGCATGATCTGCGCACGCGGATTTCCGGTAATCACTGGTTCGTGCAGTTGCACCTGGAATTGCCGGGAGAGTTGACGCTGTCAGTCGCCCACGGCATCAGCGATCAGGCTGCCGATGCGATCCACGCTGCCTACCCACGGGCCGAAGTGCTGGTGCACGCCGACCCGCAGGAAGTGGTGAAAGCCGCCCGCGCTCAGTAATTGACCTGATAACCGCGACTGCTCAGGCAATTGCCCTGGGCCTGGCGGTAGGCCTGCACCACTTCGGGCGCCGGCTGATAGGTTGCAGTGCGCGGATCGAAACCGCTTTGCTGCACCGCGTATTGATAGCACTGGTAGCCGTCCTGCTGAACTTGCTCCGGCGACTGGCCGTTGGCCGGATAGGCTTCCACGTCATAACCGTTGTTGGCCGGTTGCGGCGGTTGCTGCACCGGCGGCTCGACCACCACGTAATCCTGGGTCGCTTCCTGATAGGCGTAGTACGAGCCTGCCGCCAGGAACAACAGCGAACCGCCGATCCACACTTCACGGGCATAATCCGGCAGGTACTGGATGCGAATTCCCCGTGGCGGCTGAACCACGATGTAACGCGGACCTTGCGGGCGATACCAGTAGCCGCCGGAGTAGAAGTAATCCTGGCCGCGATACGGAACGCGGAAGTCACGATCCGGGAAGCGGTCGATCACATGGCCCGGCCGGTACTGCGGGCCGGGGCCCCAGCCGTTGCCATGCCCGTCGGGGCGACCCGGCCAGCGACGGTCATCGGGTCGATTGCCGGTCTGCCAGTTCTGGTGGTAGCCATTCTGCGGGCGCTCGTCGCGGTAGTAGCCCTGACGCGGCTCCTGGGTCTGGCGCACAGTGTCGGGGCGTGGCTGGATCGGCAGACTGTTGGCCGGCAGTTGTGGCGGCGGTGGCGGCTGGCGGACCGGATTGGGGTTGTAGGCCGGACGGTTCTGGTCGTGGTTCTGCCACTGCCCATTGTTGTGCTGCTGGCCGTTGTGTTCGAACTGGCGGCTGTTGTCGCCACGAATGATTTCGTTGTTCTGCGGCCGAGGCTGATTCTGCTGAGGCTGGTTTTGTGGACGTGGCTGATTGCCGCCGCCGTGCTCTTGATTGTTGCCCCAATGCTCCCGCTCGCGTCCGCCGCCCTCGGGGCCGCGATTCTGCGGCTCATCGGCCAGTACCTGCGCACAGACACTCACACACAGCAAACCAACACTGGCCACACGCCAGATACGCGACTTCATGAAATTCCTCACTGCGGGCTGGACCCTGTAATTAAGAAGGGCTTGTAGCTAAGACCGGAAAGGGGCACACCGGGTTCTGCAACAGGTTATCAGTCACGCCATTTATTTATTGAGTGTGTGAGGTCAAATCGCGGGCAAGAAAAAAGGGAGACCCGTCGGCCTCCCTTCCAGAGAACTTCGTCCTGGCTCGACGCTTTTGACGTCGGCTCACCTCACGCCGTCTTCTGGACAGTGTGCAGCTCGGGGGCCGGCACGTCCCCGGTGGGGGCGGCGGCCGCGGCGGGCCTGATTGGGCGGGCCGCAGTGGACTGTGTTACCGAGCAGTGATTCTGGTGATAAGGATAGGCTCGAGCCCGCGACAGATGATTGCGAAGATTGCTCAATTAAACATCACTTGCGCAATTTTTAACCCTGGATAGATAATCCGCCGCAATAGTTAGAACAAAGGACAGATTCATGAGCAAACTCGACCGTTATGACCTGAGCATTCTGGCGGAATTGCAGCGCGACGCCCGCATCTCCAACCAGGAACTGGCCGAGCGCATCGGTCTGTCACCATCCCCTTGCTCGCGCCGGGTCAAGCAGCTGGAGGACGACGGCTACATCTCCCGTCAGGTCGCCCTGCTGGATCGCAAGATGCTCGGCCTGAGCCTGACCGCCTACGTGCTGATCGGCATGGACCGGCACACACCGGAGCGCTTCGAGAACTTCGAAGCGGCGATCCGCACCTTGCCGCAGGTGCTGGAATGCAGCCTGGTGACCGGGGTCGATGCCGACTATCAACTGAAGGTCGTGGTGCCGGACATGGATCACTATCAGAAACTGCTGCTGGGGCATCTGACGCGGATTGAAGGCGTGACCAGTGTGCGCTCGAGCTTTGTGTTGAATCAGGTGCTCAACAGCACTGAATTGCCTCTCACGCATCTGCGTAGCTGATCAGAGCTGCCCTCACCCAGCCCTCTCCCGGAGGGAGAGGGGCCGACGGTGGGTTGCTCGAGAAGTACGCCGACCTGAACGCCCTGCTGTGAATCCATAATCGACTGGAAATTTCAGGTCGATGTATGACGCCAGACACCTCGGTCAGTCCCCTCTCCCCCCGGGAGAGGGTTAGGGTGAGGGTGAGGGCCAGTCGTCGGATCAGACCCAGATCAATGCCACCCCGCCCCCCTTGGCGTATACTCGCCGCGCCCTTTTAGCCCCGTGCGCGCCGGAGAACCTAATGGATCCAGCAGTATTTGAAGAGTGGATGATGACTGGCCTGGTCAGCATCCTGATCATTTTCATGGGCTTCATCGTCTGGGATCTGGCGAAGAAGTCCAAGGCCGGGCGCTTCGGATCGTTCATTCTGTTCTTCGTGCTGGGCCTGGGCGTGGCCGCGTTCATCATCAAGAGCGTGGTGATCGGCCTGATCGAATCCGGCGCCTTATAAGCGCGCCGGCACTTCTTTCCACTGGCCCTGATCGAGCCCTTCGATCGTCCAGTCACCAATCCTGACCCGCACCAACCGCAACGTCGGCAACCCCACCGCCGCGGTCATCCGCCGTACCTGGCGATTGCGCCCTTCACGAATCACCAGTTCCAGCCAGGTGGTCGGAATGGTTGCGCGAAAGCGCACCGGCGGATTGCGCGGCCACAGTTCAGGCTCCTCCAGTTGCCGCGCCTCAGCGGGCAAGGTCATGCCGTCATTCAATTCAACGCCGTCACGCAGGCGCTGCAACTGCTCGGCCGTCGGCACGCCTTCGACCTGCACCCAATAGGTTTTCGCCAGCTTGTGTTTGGGGTCGGCGATCCGCGCCTGCAACTGGCCGTCGTTGGTCAGCAGCAGCAAACCTTCGCTGTCGCGATCCAGCCGTCCGGCCGGGTAGATGCCCGGAACGTCGATGTAATCCTTGAGCGTCGCCCGCCCTTCGCCGTCGCTGAATTGCGTCAGCACATCGAACGGTTTGTTGAACAGGATCAGCTTCGGCTCGGCCGGTGGTGCCTTGGCGACACGACGCGGGGCTGAATAAGCTGGCTTCGCGCCCGGGCGGCGGGAAGGCGGACGTTGGGGACGGGACATAAGTGCACAGGCATTTGGCGATCAGGGCTGACAATGCTAGTGCCCCGACCGCCAAATGACCACGACTAACCGTTAGCGGAACGGCGGCTCGTCGAAGCTGCGCAGTTTGCGCGAGTGCAGCGAGTTGAGTTCGGTGCGCAGCAGGTCCACCGCTTCGATGCCGATCTTCAAGTGCTGGCTGACCGCACGTTCGTAGAACGCATTGGCCGAACCCGGCAGCTTGATTTCACTGTGCAGCGGCTTGTCCGATACACACAGCAACGTGCCGTACGGCACCCGCAGGCGATAACCCTGGGCGGCGATGGTGCCGCTTTCCATGTCCACGGCCACGGCGCGGGACAGGTTGATCAGCGGTCGTTCCTGAGCCCAGCGCAATTCCCAGTTACGGTCGTCATAGGTCAGCACGGTGCCGGTGCGCAGACGCTTCTTCAGCTCTTCGCCTTTTTCGCCGGTGATGTTGGCCGCCGCTTGTTGCAGCGCCAGCTGCACTTCGGCCAGTGCCGGGATCGGAATGTTCGGTGGCACCACCCGGTCGAGAATCCCGTCGCGACGCATATAAGCGTGGGCCAGCACGTAGTCGCCGATGGTCTGCGACTGACGCAGGCCGCCGCAGTGACCGATCATCAGCCAGCAATGCGGACGCAACACGGCCAGGTGGTCGGTGATGTTCTTGGCGTTGGACGGGCCGACACCGATGTTCACCAGTGTCACGCCGTGGCCATCGCTGGCGATCAGGTGATAGGCCGGCATCTGGTAGCGATGCCAGACCACACCGGCGGCAATTGCCGAGGCTTCGCCGTGATCCATGCCTTTTTCGATGATCACATTGCCCGGCAGCACCATGCGCACGAAGCGCGGGTCGCGGCGCAGTTGCTCCAGACCATGGACGATGAACTGGTCGACATAACGGTGGTAGTTGGTCAGCAGAATCCACGGCTGCACATGGCGCCAGTCGCTGCCGGTGTAATGCACCAGACGGCGCAGGGAGAAGTCGACGCGGGCCGCATCGAACAGCGCCAGCGGCAGCGGATCGGTGTTTTCCCAGTCGTAGAGGCCGTCGGCGATGCCATCGGTGGCGGCGGACAGGTCGGTACTCGGGAACACCCGCGCCAACACCGCAGCGGTGACACCGGAGCCGGCCAGTTCATCGCCCTGCTCGACCACGTACGGATAGGGAATGTTCTGCCCGCTGACCCCGACTTCGACAGTCACGGTGAAGTCGTGCATCAGCGGTGTGAGCTGCTCGAGCAGGTATTTGCGAAACGCCTTCGGATGGGTGACGGTCACGCTGTAGGTGCCCGGCAACTGCACTTTGGCGTAGGCGCGGGTGGTCTGCGGGACTTCGCCCTGGCAGTGGTAGGTCAGACGCAGTTCGGGATAACGGAACAGGGCACGTTGCTCGGCGTCGGGCTCGACGCGATCCTTGAGATAACGCTTGAGCGCCGAGTTCAGCGCCGTGGTGGCCCGCTCATGCAGCTCGGCGAGACGATCCACGGCCTGTTCGGCGGTTTGAACGACAATAAACGCTTCGGTCACGATCAGCTTCCTGTGTTCTGACTTGCAGAGCTTCATCTTGCCTGCATCGTGGCGTCACGGAAACAGTGGCGTTGTGGCTATTCATCAATCTGACAGGCATATGCGGTCCCTGTGGGAGCGGGCTTGCCCGCTCCCACAGGGATGCTTTAGAAACCTTGCGGGGTGGAACGGGCGACGATGGCTTCAACATCCAGCCCACGCGGCAACGCGCCGTAGGCCCGACCGCCACCGCTCAGGCGACTGGCGATAAAGGCATCGCTGACTGCCGTATTACCGGCCTCCAGCAACAGCTTCGCTTGCAGCCCCAGCGCGATGTCTTCGGTCAATTGCCGCGCCCGGTACTGAATGTCGCTGGTGTCCTTGAACGACGCCTGCAATTGCTGGATATGCGCTGCCAGCCGTTTGTCGCCATGGCCATCGCCCAGTTCGTTGAACAGCACGTCGAGCACGCCCGGCTCCTTCGACAGCGCGCGCAACACATCGAGGCATTGCACGTTGCCGGAGCCTTCCCACGTCGAGTTCACTGGTGCCTCGCGGTACAGCCGCGGCAGGATGCTGTCCTCGACATATCCCGCGCCGCCCATGCATTCGGCGGCTTCGTTGATCATCGCCGGTGCGCGTTTGCAGATCCAGTATTTGCCCACCGCCGTCACCAGTCGGGCGAACTGCGCTTCATGGCGATCATTCAGATGATCCAGCGCCTTGCCCATGCGCAGGCTCAGGGCCAGCGCGGCTTCGCTTTCCAGGGCCAGATCGGCCAACACATTCTGCATCAACGGTTGTTCGCTGAGCAGTTTGCCGCCGACCTTGCGATGGGCGCAGTGATGGCTGGCCTGGGTCAGCGCCTGACGCATCAGCGAGCTGGAGCCGACCATGCAATCGAAGCGGGTCATGGCCACCATCTCGATGATGGTCGGCACGCCGCGCCCTTCTTCACCGACCATCCACGCCAGCGCGCCACGGAACTCCACTTCGCTGGAGGCGTTGGACTGGTTGCCGAGCTTGTTTTTCAGACGCTGGATGTAGAACTGATTGCGCGTGTCGTCCGGACGATGGCGCGGCAGCAGGAAACAGGTCAGGCCCTTGTCGGTCTGCGCCAGCGTCAGGAACGCATCGCACATCGGCGCCGAGCAGAACCACTTGTGCCCCACCAGCTCATAAGCCTGGCCCGGGCCGCTGGCGCCGACCGGATAGGCCTTGGTGGTGTTGGCGCGCACGTCGGTGCCGCCCTGTTTCTCGGTCATCGCCATGCCGATGGTGACGCCAGCCTTGTGGGCCATGCCGACATTGCGCGGGTCGTATTCGGTGGCGAGGATCTTCGGCAGCCACTGTTCGGCCAGGTCCGGCTGCAAGCGCAGCGCGGGAACACTGGCGAAGGTCATGGTCAACGGGCAACCGCTGCCGGCCTCGGCCTGGCTGTGCAGATAGCTCATGGAGGCACGGGCAACATGGGCGCCGTCCTGTGGGTGAGCCCAGGGCAACGACGTCAGGCCATGTTCGATCGCCGTGCGCATCAGCTCGTGATACGCCGGATGAAACTCCACCAGATCGATGCGATGACCGTAGCGGTCATGGCTGGCGAACACCGGTTTGTTCTGGTTGGCGAGGAACCCGGCCTCCATCAGCGACCCGCCGGCCAGCGCGCCGTAAGCGTCGATCCGCGACTCGGCCCAGCCGGCACCGAACCGCCGCGACCACTCCTGCAACGGCAGGTCGATGCGGTACAGGTTGGTGCCGTCCAGCGACGGTGGCTGGTTGGTGACTTCGTGGGTTTCGGCGAACTGATGCAGGTTCATGACGGGGCTCCTTGATCGGCCAGAGCTTCAGTTAAGCACCGCCCCCGAACCGATCAAAGTGTCATATCGGCCTAAATGCCGGCGCTTTCACCCTATCAACAACTCAACACCCGACGCTGCATGGCGACCTGCAAGTCTTCGAATTTCACCGGTTTGCTCAGGTAATCGATCGAGCCGGCGGAAGCGCAATGCTCTCGATCCGCCCCCAGCGCGATCACGAACACCGGCAGGTTGGCGCAACCCGGCAGGTCGTGGATCTGGCAACACAGTGACGCGCCATCGAGCGGCGGCAACTGGCAATCGATCAGCACTGCATGGAACGGCTCGCGCTGCAGGCATTCGATGGCGGCGGCACCATGGTCGGCGGTACGCACGCGGAAACCGAGCTTGAGCAGCATGCCGCGCATCACCAATTGATTGACGCTGTTGTCGTCCACCAGCAACACGGTGCAGTCCTGCGGTGCGCGCATGGCATCGCGAATGAGCGTCGGCGCCGCTTCGACGGCCGGCAATTCAAACTCGACGTCCAGTTGGAAACGACTGCCGCGCCCCGGCTCGGAGCGATGGGTCAATTTGCCGCCGAGCAGTTCCACCAGTTGTCGGCAGATCGCCAGCCCCACGCCCAGGCCGCCGTACTCGCGGGTCATCGAGCCGTCGAGCTGGAAGAAGCGCTGATACAGGGTCGCCTCGTCCAGATCGGTAAAACCGATGCCGGTGTCGATCACCGCAAAGGACAGCGCCAGACGATTGTCCGTCGACGGCTTGCCGGTGACCCGCAAGGCGAGGCCGCCGACGCGAGTGAACTTGATCGCGTTATCCAGCAGGCACTCCAGGCATTGCGCGAGTTTGGCGCTGTCGCCCTGCAGGCGATCCGGCAGGGTCGCCAGCACGTCGACCTTGAAGTCCAGCGATTTGCTCGAGGCGTTGCCGTCGAACTGCACGCGCAGCGCCTCGACCACGGCCCGCAGGCTGAAACTGCCCGGTGTGGCTTTGAGCTTGCCGGCCTGCAATTCGGTCAGGGTCAGGATGCCGTTGACCATGCGCATCATGTCCCGCGCCGAACCGGCGGCGGTCTGTTGGTATTGTTCCAGTTCCGGGTCCAGTTCGACGGTCTGCATCAGCTCCAGCGAACCGATCACCCCGTTCATCGGCGTGCGCAGTTCATGGGTCAGGGTCGCCAGGAACTCGTCCTTGAGCTTGTTGCTGTGGGCCAGTTGCTGGTTCAGCACTTCGAGTTTCTGGCCGGCGTCGAACAGGGTCTGCGCCTGTTGCTCACGCATCGCGTTGATGCGGTCGGCCAGCGCCAGCGACAGCAGCGCCACCTCGATGGCCGAGCCGATCTGGCTGGCGTACATGGTCAGGAACACGTTGGGCAGCAGGCCCAGCACCATCATGGTGTTGACGATCCCGCCGAGCAGAAAAGCCGACCAGGCGATGATGAAATAGCGCGCCACTCGCAGGCCGCGCCACCAGGCGAGGATCCCGGCAGCGAAGATCACCACGGTAAAGGTCAGCGCCAGGGTCGTCGCCAGGCGCAGGGCCAGGGCATAACTGGTCATCAGCGACAGACCGATCACCAGCGCACCGAACGCGATCAGGGCGATCAAGAGCCGGTCGAGCCAGGGACTGTGGTTCCTGGTCTGCAGGAAACTGCGGGCGAACTGGCTGCCGAACAGCCCTGCGCAACCGATGAAAAACGGCGTGGCGGCGTTGGCCCACCACGGGTTGTCCGGCCAGAAATACTCGACTGCCGCGCCGTTGACCGACAGCTGATAGAGGCCGAACGATGCGATATAGAAGATGTAATAGAGGTAACTGGTGTCGCGCACGCTGAGGTAAATGAACAGGTTGTAGACCAGCATTCCCAGCAGCACGCCATAAATGATCCCCAGCACGTACAGGCGCACCGGCTGGTCTTCGAGGTACGCGGTGCTCGACCACAACGTCACCGGCGCCTGGATTGAGCCTTCGCTGGACAGCCGCAAATAGACGGTCTGTTGCTGGTCTGGCTTGAACGTGAGGTTGAACAGGTAGTTGTTCTGCCGGATCTCGCGACTGGCGAACGGCAACGCGTCCCCGGTCTGGCGCACCAGACGAAAGTCGCCGGCGGCGTCGGGCAGATACAGATCGAGGTGATCGAGCGGCGGATAGGCCAGCTCCAGCAGCCAGGTACGCTGCGCCGCCGGATTGCTCGGACGGTAATGCAGGTCGATCTTCAGCCAGAACGCCGAGCGCGAGTAACCGGCATTGAGCGTGGCTTTATCGTGGGCCTTGAATTGTCCGGCAGCGGCTTGCGCGCGGACGTCGGCAATGCTCGCCTGACCGCTCGGGTCTTCGAACACTTGCAGGGATCGACCCAGCGGGAGACTCTGGGTGAACTCGTCGAATTCGACGGCGTTTGCCAGGAGGGGCAAACAGAACAGCAACATCAACAAATAGCGCATTGAAGCCCCAGCGTGGCTTGTCCGGTTGTGTCAGGAAGCCCCCCATTCCCTTTGAGATGACGTAAAACCGGTATTACCTGTTATTGGTTTGGATCCACTCTAGCATAGCCGTTGATGGCCATTGAGCACCATGGAAATTTTTCCTACAAAGGCTCTAGAACGGGCGTTTCAGAGCAAAGCACCGGGCTAGAGCTGTTGGCTCGGTCAGATTGTGACAAGCGCTGTGGATCCGCTACCCGTGTTATCGGCAGGGCGCTGCGGCACAACACCCGAAAAACAGGTTTGGTGGTAAGCTCGCGCACCATGAATATCTACAGCTCACGCCCCGTTGTCCTCTGTCTCTCCGGCCACGACCCCAGTGGTGGCGCCGGCTTGCAGGCAGATATCGAAGCCCTGCTCGCTCAGGGTTGCCATGCGGCTCCGGCCGTCACCGCCCTGACCGTGCAAGACACGGTCAACGTCACTGACTTTCGCGTCCTCGACCGTGAGTGGGTACTGGCCCAGGCCAATGCCGTACTCAACGATTCCGAAGTCGCGGCAGTGAAACTGGGCATGCTCGGTTCCCTGGAAATGGTCGACACCGTCGTCGAACTGCTTCAGGCGCACCCGCACTTGCCAGTGGTCTGCGACCCGGTGCTGCGCGCCGGCGGCGGCGGACGCCTGGGCAAGGACGAAGTCGGCTACGCCATGCGCGAACGCCTGCTGCCACTGTCGATCATCGCCACCCCCAACCTTCCCGAAGCCCGGATCCTTGCCGAACTGCCGGAAGGCACCGCGGACGAGTGCGCTGAAAAACTGTTGCCGTACATCAAGAACCTGCTGATCACCGGCGGCCACGGCGACGAAACCGAAATCCACAATCGCCTGTACAGCCGTGACGGCCTGCGCGAAACCTTCAAATGCCAGCGTCTGCCCGGCAGCTACCACGGTTCCGGCTGCACCCTGGCCAGCACCCTCGCCGGCCGCCTGGCACTGGGTGAAAACCTGGCCAGCGCGGTGCGTACCGCGCTGGATTACACCTGGCGCACCCTGCGCGATGCCGAACAGCTGGGCAAAGGCCAGTTCGTGCCGCGTCGTCTGCCGCTGGATTTCTGTTCCTGATGTTCCGAGCCTGAGGTCTGCGCGATGAAACTACGTGGCCTGTATGCCATCACCGACAGCCAGTTGCTGGCCGGCAAGTTTCTGTCCTACGTGGAGGCGGCGCTGGAAGGCGGCGTCACCCTCCTGCAATACCGCGACAAGAGCAGCGACGAGGCCCGGCGCCTGCGTGAGGCCGAAGCCCTGCGCGATCTGTGCGAGCGCTACAAGACGCAACTGATCATCAACGATGACGCCGAACTGGCCGCACGCCTGAATGTCGGCGTGCACCTGGGGCAGACCGACGGCCCGCTGTCGCCGACCCGCGCCTTGCTTGGTTCAAAAGCGATCATCGGTTCGACCTGCCACGCACAGCTCGAACTGGCCGCACAGGCCGCCAAAGAAGGCGCGAGTTACGTCGCCTTCGGTCGCTTCTTCAATTCCAATACCAAACCCGGTGCGCCGAGTTGCAGCCTCGATCTCCTCGACGAGGCCAAACGCACCCTGCACCTGCCGATCTGCGCGATTGGCGGCATCACCCTCGACAACGCGGCGCCGCTGGTAGCCCACGGTGTCGATCTGCTGGCCGTGGTCCATGGCCTGTTCGGCGCAGACAGCACCGCCGAGGTGACCCGCCGCGCCCGCGCGTTCAACGAATTACTTAAAGTCTGATTTGAGAGCCCGATCATGTCTCGTTCCGAAACCCTGTTTGCCAACGCCCAGAAACACATCCCCGGTGGCGTGAACTCGCCGGTTCGCGCGTTCAAGAGCGTCGGCGGCACGCCGCTGTTCTTCAAGCACGCCGAAGGCGCCTACGTCACCGACGAAGACGACAAGCGTTATGTGGATTACGTCGGTTCCTGGGGCCCGATGATTCTCGGCCACAGCCACCCGGACGTACTGGACGCGGTGCGCAACCAGTTGCAACACGGTCTGTCCTACGGCGCGCCGACCGCGATGGAAACCGAGATGGCCGATCTGGTCTGCTCGCTGGTGCCATCGATGGAGATGGTGCGCATGGTCAGCTCCGGCACCGAAGCGACCATGAGCGCAATCCGTCTGGCCCGCGGTTTCACCGGCCGCGACAGCATCATCAAGTTCGAAGGCTGCTACCACGGCCACTCCGACAGCCTGCTGGTCAAGGCCGGCTCCGGCGCACTGACCCAGGGCGTGCCAAGCTCGGCCGGCGTACCGGCAGCGTTCGCCAAACACACCCTGACCCTGCCGTTCAACGACATCGACGCGGTTGAAAAAATGCTCGCCGAAGTCGGTCAGGACGTCGCGTGCATCATCGTCGAGCCCGTGGCCGGCAACATGAACTGCGTACCGCCGGCACCAGGCTTTCTCGAAGGCCTGCGCAGCCTGTGCGACAAGCACGGCGTGGTGCTGATTTTCGACGAAGTGATGACCGGTTTCCGAGTCGCCCTCGGCGGTGCCCAGGCTTACTAC
The DNA here is from genome assembly GCF_012974785.1 of Pseudomonas fluorescens. GTDB lineage: Bacteria > Pseudomonadota > Gammaproteobacteria > Pseudomonadales > Pseudomonadaceae > Aquipseudomonas > Aquipseudomonas fluorescens_BT. Next base: position 5,499,933 of record NZ_CP027561.1, read on the forward strand.
GGTGTGACCCCGGACCTGACCACCTTCGGCAAGATCATCGGCGGCGGCATGCCGGTCGGCTGCTTCGGCGGCAAGCGTTCGATCATGGAGCGCATCGCACCGCTGGGTCCGGTCTATCAGGCGGGCACCCTGTCGGGCAACCCGCTGGCGATGGCCGCCGGCCTGACCACCCTGCGCCTGATCAGCCGTCCGGGCTTCCACGCCGAGCTGACCGATTACACCACTCGCCTGCTCGATGGCCTGCAACAGCGCGCCGATGCGGCGGGCATTCCGTTCGTCACCACCCAGGCCGGCGGCATGTTCGGTCTGTACTTCAGCGGTGCCGACGACATTGTTACGTTTGAAGACGTAATGGCCAGCGACGCAGCACTGTTCGGCCGCTTCTTCCACCTGATGCTGGAAGGTGGCGTGTACCTGGCACCGAGCGCTTTCGAAGCCGGTTTCACCTCGATTGCCCATGGCGATGCCGAGTTGAAACTCACCCTCGATGCCGCCGAACGCGCCTTCGCCCAGTTGAAGTAAAACGCCCCGCCGCTGACGTTGGCCATTGCCAGCGTCAGCGTTCTCCTACATCTGCACGCCTTTTCCGACACGTCTGCCAAAAATCTCCCATAAAGTGGGCGATATATTTCCCGCGCAGCAGAAAATCGAGTAAAGACTTTGTAAGGATGGCCCTGCTTATTTCATAATGCGCGCTTATTGGATCCCTCGACGGGTCCGCGCGCCCTTCAGAGGTAAGTCGATTCCCATGAACCGCACCGGCCGCACCCTTGCCTTGGGCTGCCTGTTGCTCCTTCAGCCGCTGCTCGCACATGCACAAGCAGGCGGCAACTCGTTGTTGATCCCGGCGATGGGTCGTTGCACCCTCAATACTCAGCCGCAAGATGTCACGCAGGCTCTCGCCGCCTGCCAAAAGGCAGCGGATGAAGGGGATGCGCAAGCGCAATACGAGTTGGGTGAGTTCTACTACGACGGCAAGAACGCGCCGCGCGACCTCAATCAAGCCCTGAGTTATTTCGAAAAGGCTTCGCTGCAGGGCCACGCCCAGGCGCAATTCAAACTCGGCACCATGTTCTTCCACGGTGAGGGTGTGCAGGCCAACAACATCCAGGCCTACATCGTGCTGAAGATGGCCGCGGTCAACGGCGCCGAAGACGCACTCGACACCGCCGACGAAGTGTCCGAAAAGATGTCCCGCGAAGACCTGGAAACCGCAACCCAGGTGCTCGGGCAAATTTTCCGTAAATACCTGATGGAACTGCAGAACGCCGACGGACGTACGCCGTTCTCGCCCCTGCCTTAGCTCCTTTTCCCGCCCCGCTTACTTTTCGGGCATCGGTACCGGAAACGGCATCACATTGCCAACCCCGCCACGGGCTTCGCTGATCTTCGGCGTACCGAGACGCTCCACTTCGTCGATGCGCACGATCGAATGCATCGGCACAAAGCTGCGCACCACGCCTTCGAACTGCGCCTTGAGCTTCTCTTCGCTCGGGTCGACGACCACCTGGGTGCGCTCGCCAAAGACGAACTCTTCCACTTCCAGAAAACCCCACAGATCACTTTGATAGATCTGCTTTGCGTACATTTCGTACACCTGGCCCTGGTTGAGGAAAATCACCTTGTAGATTGGAGCTTCGCGTTTGGTCATGGCGGGCGGACAACACATCGGGGTAAAAATGAGGGCGCAAACTATAGCATAGCCACTGGACGCGCAACGGTAGGAACCTGGGGACATGTTCCCTATAATGCGCGGTTCTTTGAACCACGTGACGACCCTATTCCATGGCCAAGAAGCTTTACATCGAAACCCACGGTTGCCAGATGAACGAGTACGACAGCTCGCGCATGGTCGATCTGCTGGGCGAACACCAGGCCCTGGAAGTCACGGCGCGCGCCGAAGATGCCGACGTGATCCTGCTCAACACCTGTTCGATCCGCGAACGCGCCCAGGACCGGGTGTATTCCCAGCTCGGTCGCTGGCGCGAACTGAAACTGGCCAACCCGGACATGGTCATCGCCGTCGGCGGTTGCGTGGCCAGCCAGGAAGGCGCGGCGATCCGTGATCGCGCCCCGTACGTCGACGTGGTGTTCGGCCCGCAGACCCTGCACCGCCTGCCGGAAATGATCGACGCCGCACGCATCAGCAAGCTGCCGCAAGTCGACGTCTCGTTCCCGGAAATCGAAAAGTTCGACCACCTGCCCGAGCCGCGCATCGATGGCCCAAGCGCCTACGTGTCGGTGATGGAAGGCTGCAGCAAGTACTGCACGTTCTGCGTGGTGCCTTACACCCGCGGCGAAGAGGTCAGCCGGCCGTTCGACGACGTGATCGCCGAGATCATTCACCTGGCCGAAAACGGCGTGCGTGAAGTGACCCTGCTGGGGCAGAACGTCAACGGTTATCGCGGCCTGACCCACGACGGACGTCTGGCGGACCTGGCCGAACTGATCCGCGTTGTCGCGGCGGTCGATGGCATCGACCGCATCCGCTACACCACCTCGCACCCGCTGGAATTCTCCGACAGCCTGATCCAGGCCCACGCCGAAGTGCCGGAACTGGTCAAACACCTGCACTTGCCGGTGCAGTCGGGTTCGGACCGGATTCTGGCGGCGATGAAGCGCAACCACACGGCACTGGAGTACAAATCCAAGCTGCGCAAACTGCGCGCTGCCGTCCCGGGTATCTGCATCAGCTCGGACTTCATCGTCGGCTTCCCGGGGGAAACCGAGAAAGATTTCGAACAGACCATGAAGCTGATTGCCGACGTCGGCTTCGACTTCTCTTATTCGTTCGTCTACAGCCAGCGCCCGGGGACTCCGGCTGCCGACCTGGCCGACGACACCCCGGAAGAACTGAAGAAAGAACGCCTGAACGCCTTGCAGCACCGTTTGAATCAGCAAGGGTTCGAGATCAGCCGACAAATGGTCGGTTCGATCCAGCGGATTCTGGTGACCGATTACTCGAAGAAGGATCCGGGCGAGCTGCAAGGGCGCACCGAGAATAACCGTATCGTCAACTTCCGCTGCGATAATCCGACCCTGATCGGCCAGTTCGCCGACGTCCACATCGACGCGGCGCAACCGCACTCGCTGCGTGGCTCGCTGATCCAGTAACACCGCATATCCCATGTGGGAGCGAGCCTGCTCGCGATGAACGATGACGCGGTTTACCAAGTCAACCGTGGCGTGGCCATCGCGAGCAGGCTCGCTCCCACAATGGACCGGCCTGGTTCTTGAGAACAGGCTCATCCATTTAAGAGCTTTCGCACCCACGCCACTGGCGTTATCCTTGATTTCATCCCAATTGCCCCAGGGCGGCTAAATACGACCTTGAACGCACCCATAGAACCTCATCGTTTCATCCTCGAGCCTTTTGAGGCTCGCCGCTTCGCCAATCTGTGCGGACAGTTCGACGAACACCTGCGCCTGATCGAACAACGCCTGGCCATCGAGATCCGCAACCGCGGCAATCAGTTCGAGCTGATCGGCGAACCCAAGCACACCACTTCCGCGGAAAACCTGATTCGCCGCCTGTACCGGGAAACCAAGGGTTCAGAGCTGTCGCCGGATACGGTGCACCTGTTCCTTCAGGAATCGGCCGTCGAGCAGCTGGACAACCACGCCCCCGCCGAAGCCTCCGTAGCCCTGCGCACCAAGAAAGGCATGATTCGCCCTCGGGGCTTGAATCAGCTGCGCTACGTGAAGGAAATCCTCGGCAACGACATCAACTTCGGCATCGGCCCGGCCGGTACCGGCAAGACCTACCTGGCTGTCGCCTGCGCCGTCGATGCGCTGGAGCGCGAGCAGATCCGTCGCATCCTGCTGGTGCGTCCGGCGGTCGAAGCGGGTGAAAAACTCGGCTTCCTGCCCGGCGACCTGTCGCAGAAGATCGACCCGTACCTGCGCCCGCTCTACGACGCGCTCTACGAGATGCTCGGCTTTGAATACGTGGCCAAGCTGATCGAGCGTCAGGTGATCGAAGTCGCGCCGCTGGCCTACATGCGCGGTCGTACGCTGAACAACAGCTTCATCATTCTCGATGAAAGTCAGAACACCACCGTCGAGCAGATGAAGATGTTCCTGACCCGGATCGGTTTCGGCTCCACGGCCGTGATCACCGGCGACATCACCCAGGTCGACCTGCCGCGCGGCACCAAGTCCGGACTTCATCACGTCATCGAAGTCCTGAAGGATGTGCCGGGCATCAGCTTCACTCACTTCCAGCCCAAAGACGTGGTGCGCCATCCGTTGGTGCAACGCATCGTCGAAGCCTACGAGCGCTTCGAGACGCGTTTGGCCGATGAAGCGCCAAAGGACACCCGCCACGATGCTTGAGCTTGACCTGCAAATCGCGACCGAAGCGTCTGCGCCGACCGAAGCCGAATTCCGCCAATGGTGCGAACTGGCCCTGCGCCAGCGCACCGCCGACTCGGAAATGACCATTCGTCTGGTGGACGAGGAAGAAGGCCGCGAGCTGAATCACACCTGGCGCCACAAGGATTACGCGACCAACGTCCTGTCCTTTCCCGCCGAAGTGCCCGACGAGTTTCTCGACATTCCCTTGCTGGGCGATCTGGTGATCTGCGTGGCCGTGGTTGAGCGTGAGGCCGCCGAACAGGGCAAGGAACCAAAGGCCCACTGGGCACATCTGGTCATTCACGGCTGCTTGCATCTGCTTGGTTACGACCATATAGATGACGAGGAAGCCGAAGAAATGGAAGCACTGGAACGCGAGTTGCTTGCCGAATTGGGTTATCCCGATCCGTACGCGGACGACGAAACCGAAACATCCCCTATCGTTACAACAAAGGATTCAGAGTAATCGCTATGAGCGAAGATCGATCGAGCAACGGGCAGAAGTCCTGGCTGGGTAAACTGACCCAGGCTTTTGCCCACGAGCCGAAGAACCGCCAGGAGCTGCTGGAGCTGCTGCGCGATGCACATCAGAACAAACTGCTGGACAGCGAAGCGCTGGCCATCGTCGAAGGCGCCATCCAGGTGGCTGACCTGCAGGTTCGCGACATTATGGTGCCGCGCTCGCAGATGATCAGCATCAAGGCGACCCAGACACCCCGCGAATTCCTCCCTGCCGTGGTCGACTCGGCCCACTCGCGCTACCCGGTCATCGGCGAAAGCCATGACGACGTGATGGGCGTACTGCTGGCCAAGGACCTGCTGCCGCTGATCCTCAAGGAGAACGGCGACAGCTTCAACATCAAGGATCTGCTGCGCCCGGCCACCTTCGTGCCGGAGTCCAAGCGCCTGAACGTGTTGCTGCGTGAATTCCGCGCCAACCACAACCACATGGCCATCGTGATCGACGAATACGGCGGCGTGGCCGGTCTGGTGACCATCGAAGACGTGCTCGAGCAAATCGTCGGCGATATCGAAGACGAGCACGACGTCGAAGAAGACAGCTACATCAAGCCGCTGCCCAGCGGTGATTTCCTGATCAAGGCCCTGACGCCGATCGAGAACTTCAACGAGTTCTTCGACAGCGAATTCTCCGACGACGAGTTCGATACCGTCGGCGGGCTGGTGATGAGCGCGTTCGGGCACTTGCCAAAACGCAACGAAATCACTGAAATCGGCGCCTATCGTTTCCGCATCCTGAACGCCGACAGCCGTCGGATTCATTTGCTGCGACTGACCCCTATCGCCCGGTAAAAAATCTAAGGATTGAAATGCGCTGGACTACCCGCCCCGGCTGGCCCGGTAACCTGCTGGCCGTGGCGGCCGGTGCAATCACCACCTTCGCGCTGGCACCGTTCGATCTCTGGCCGCTGGCGTTGCTGGCGGTCGGCCTGTTCTACGCCGGCCTGCGCGAGCTGAGCCCGCGCCAGGCACTCGGCCGTGGCTGGTGCTTCGGTTTCGGCCTGTTCGGCGCCGGCACCAGCTGGATCTATTACAGCATCCACCACTTCGGCGGTGCTTCAGTGCTGCTGGCCGGGTTCCTGATGCTGATCTTCACGGCGGCCATTGCCTGGTTCTTCGCCCTGCCCGCGTGGCTGTGGGCGCGCTGGCTGCGCCGTAACGAAGCACCGCTGGCCGATGCCCTGGCCTTCGCGGCGCTGTGGGTCGGCCAGGAAGCCTTTCGTGGCTGGTTCCTCACCGGTTTCCCGTGGCTGTACTCCGGTTACAGCCAGCTCGATGGCCCGCTGGCCGGACTCGCGCCGCTGGGCGGCATGTGGCTGGTGTCGTTCGTCCTGGCACTGACCGCCGCGCTGATTTACAACGCACCGCGCCTGCTGCAGACCGGTCGCAAGGGCTTTATCGCTGCCGGGCTGGTATTGCTGATCGGCCCATGGGCGGCGGGCATTGCATTGAAGGGCCACGCCTGGACCAGTCCCTCCGGCGCACCACTGACCGTTGCGGCCATTCAAGGCAACGTCGAGCAAAGCATGAAATGGGACCCGGCGCAGCTCAACGCGCAACTGGCGTTGTACCGCGACCTGAGTTTCCGTTCGAAACCGGTGGATCTGCTGATCTGGCCGGAAACCGCCGTCCCGGTGCTCAAGGAGTCCGCCGAGGGTTACCTGAACATGATGGGCACCTTTGCCGCCGAGCGTAAATCGGCGCTGATCACCGGCGTGCCGATTCGCGAAATGGTTCACCACGAGAGACGCTTCTACAACGGCATCACCGTGGTCGGCGAAGGCGATGGCACCTATCTCAAGCAAAAACTGGTGCCGTTCGGCGAGTACGTACCCTTGCAGGACCTGCTGCGCGGGCTGATCGCGTTCTTCGATCTGCCGATGTCCGACTTCGCCCGTGGCCCTGCGGATCAGCCGCTATTGCAGGCCAAGGGTTATCAGATTGCACCGTTCATCTGCTACGAAGTGGTGTACCCGGAGTTTGCTGCCGGTCTGGCAGCACGCAGCGACCTGTTGCTGACCATCAGCAACGACACCTGGTTCGGCACCTCCATCGGCCCGCTGCAACACCTGCAGATGGCGCAGATGCGCGCTCTTGAAGCCGGGCGCTGGATGATTCGTGCGACCAACAACGGCGTGACCGGCCTGATCAATCCGTTCGGGCAGATCACCGAGCGCATTCCGCAGTTCGAACAAGGCGTGCTCTACGGCGAAGTGGTGCCGATGCATAACCTGACACCGTATCTGCAATGGCGCTCGTGGCCGCTGATCATTCTGTGCGTAGTGCTGTTTGGCTGGGCGCTGATGACCAACCGGATGTCCAAGACTCTCTGAAAACCCGATCACTCCCGCGCCCTGCGCGGGAGTGATCAATCGGCGCTGTCACCCCCTCGGTAGAACAGTGAATAGCCGATCTGCCCCACCGCCTCGTTCAACAACTGCCCGCTCTGCCAGATCGACTTGAACTCCGGCATCCAGCCGCCAAACGGCCGGGCGTTGTCCGTGCCGAGGAAGCCGACCGGTGCCGGCACTACTTCGAATCCAGCCTGTTGATAACTCCACACCGCACGGGGCATGTGCCAGGCCTGGGTCACCAGCACGATGCGTTTGACGCCCTCCGGCAACAGCACTTTGGCGCTGAATTCGGCGTTCTCCCACGTGGTGCGGCTTTCCCCTTCCTGCCAACGCACGGTCACACCGAAATCATCGCGCAGTGAATCGGCCATCAGCTTCGCTTCGGTCGGTGGCGTGCCGTAATGCAGGCCGCCACTGGTCAGAATCGGCAACCCTGACGCCTTGGCCAGGCGCGCCGCATAACGCTGCCGCTCGAGCCCGACGCCCGTCGGTTGATCCTCACCCCAGGCCAGATCGCCACGCTCGCGCCCGGAGCCCAGCACCACAATCGCATCGGCGCGCTGCGCAAGGCTTGTCCATGAGTCCCGGGGCAGCGGCGGCTCGCGCTCCAGGGCCTTGGCGCCCCATTGCACGACCACCGGCAGGCTCATCAGCAAGAACCCGCCAAAACCCAGGGCAAAACACAGGCCGGCCAGTCGCGGGCGCGAACGTCGCAACCACCAGGCGACGAGCAACAGCAACAAGAGCAGGCCGGGCGGCAATAGAAGTTGTTTAATGAAATAACGAAAAGGCATCGAGCATCTCCAGAGATGCCCGAAGCCTAAGTGGGTTGATACGACGCGACAACCAGTAGGGTCGGATCCTGTTGAAAAAGATCCGTTTTTTGACCTGCCATGCGTTTACTTGGCCTGCAGAGTGCGCACCTTGACGGGGTCTCTGCCAGGTGCCTTGTCCTTGAGCCAGACGACCTTGGCCGAATGGGCTGCATCGAGTTGCTTCACTGCCTGTGACAGGTATCCGTGGGTTTCACGCTCACTGCGATCCAGATAAGCCTTGACCAGATTGAACTCGGCGGGGCTCAAGCCACGCAATTCCAGCTCCAGGGGGCGCTCGTCGCGCAGCCGTCCAGCGGTTTTTGCAGCGTCCAGGGCCATTCCCAGACGATCGATCAACCGCTCGTACAACTCCGGTTTGCTTATGTTTCTTTGCTGTGACTCCACCATCCCTCACCTCATTGAAGATAAGACTCACTCCCCAGTTAGAGCTTAGCTTCGCTGCACAAACCGGCTGTACGCCGCGACCAACGGCCCTCGCCGCGATTTCAACGGGTAACACGGCTGCAATCAGGGTTTCCCTAGGCCAAGCGCGGTCATGTATGCTACGGCGCTTCCTGTAACTCCACTTCCAGCCCGTCCGGCCCGCTCCGGATGTCGCATTGAAGAGGATTAGGCCACCCCTATCCAGTACAAAAGTAGCCATGCACGAACAATATCAGCCCCGTGAAATCGAAGCCGCCGCCCAGTCGTTCTGGGACGAGCAAAAGTCCTTTGAAGTCAGTGAACAGCCAGGCAAGGAGACTTACTACTGCCTGTCGATGTTCCCTTACCCCAGCGGCAAGCTACACATGGGGCACGTGCGCAACTACACCATCGGCGACGTCATCTCCCGCTACCAGCGCATGCTCGGCAAGAACGTCCTGCAACCGATGGGTTGGGACGCCTTCGGCATGCCGGCGGAAAACGCCGCGATGAAGAACAACGTAGCCCCGGCCAAGTGGACCTACGAAAACATCGCCTACATGAAATCCCAGCTGCGCAGCCTGGGCCTCGCGGTGGACTGGTCCCGCGAAGTCACCACCTGCAAACCGGATTACTACCGCTGGGAACAGTGGCTGTTCACCCGCCTGTTCGAAAAAGGCGTGATCTACCGCAAGAACGGTACCGTGAACTGGGACCCGATCGACCAGACCGTTCTGGCCAACGAACAGGTGATCGACGGTCGCGGCTGGCGTTCGGGCGCGCTGATCGAAAAACGCGAAATCCCGATGTACTACTTCAAGATCACCGCCTACGCGGATGAGCTGCTGGAGAGTCTCGACGAATTGACTGGCTGGCCGGAACAGGTCAAGACCATGCAGCGCAACTGGATCGGCAAGTCCCGCGGGATGGAAGTGCAGTTCCCGTACAACGTCGATTCGATCGGCGAAAGCGGCACCCTGAAAGTCTTCACCACCCGTCCGGACACCCTGATGGGCGCAACCTATGTTGCCGTGGCGGCCGAGCACCACCTGGCCGCTCTCGCCGCCAGGAACAACCCTGAGCTGCAAGCGTTCATCGCCGAATGCAAGGGCGGCAGCGTCGCCGAAGCCGACGTCGCCACTCAAGAGAAGAAGGGCCTGCCGACCGGCCTGTTCGTCGAGCATCCGCTGACCGGTGAAAAACTGCCGGTGTGGGTCGCCAACTACGTGCTGATGCACTACGGCGACGGCGCGGTCATGGCTGTGCCGGCTCACGACGAACGCGATTTCGAATTCGCCCACAAGTACAACCTGCCGGTCAAATCCGTGGTTCGCACCAGCTCCGGTGAAACCAACCCGGCGCCATGGCAGGATGCCTACGGCGAGCACGGCACGCTGATCAACTCCGGCGAGTTCGACGGCCTGGACTTCGCCGGCGCGTTCGACGCCATGGAAGTTGCCCTGATCAAGAAAAACCTCGGCGCCTCGCGCACCCAGTTCCGGCTGCGCGACTGGGGCATCAGCCGTCAGCGCTACTGGGGCTGCCCGATTCCGATCATCCACTGCGATGCCTGCGGTGACGTGCCGGTACCGGAAGACCAGTTGCCTGTCGTACTGCCGGAAGACGTGGTGCCGGACGGCGCCGGTTCGCCGCTGGCACGCATGCCCGAGTTCTACGAGTGCACCTGCCCGAAATGCGGTCAGCCTGCCAAGCGTGAAACCGACACCATGGACACCTTCGTCGAGTCGTCCTGGTACTACGCCCGTTACGCCTCGCCGCACTTCGAGGGCGGTCTGGTGGAAAAATCCGCAGCCGACCACTGGTTGCCGGTGGATCAGTACATCGGCGGTATCGAACACGCCATTCTTCACCTGCTGTACGCGCGCTTCTTCCACAAGCTGATGCGCGACGAAGGCCTGGTGAGCTCCAACGAGCCGTTCAAGAACCTGCTGACTCAAGGCATGGTGATTGCCGAGACTTACTATCGCCGCGAAGCCAACGGCGCCTATACCTGGTTCAACCCGGCGGACGTCGATCTCGAACGCGACGGCAAGGGCAACGTCACCAGCGCCAGACTGAAAACCGACGGTCTGCCGGTGGAAATCGGCGGCACCGAGAAAATGGCCAAGTCGAAGAACAACGGCGTCGACCCTCAATCGATGATCGACCAGTTCGGCGCGGACACCTGCCGCCTGTTCATGATGTTCGCCTCGCCGCCCGACATGAGCGCCGCGTGGTCCGACTCCGGCGTTGAAGGCTCGCACCGCTTCCTCAAGCGCGTCTGGCGTCTGGCTCAGGCCCACGTCACTCAGGGCCTGCCGGGCAAACTGGACATCGCCGGCCTGAACGACGAGCAGAAAGCCGTTCGTCGCGCGATCCACCAGGCCATCAAGCAGGCCAGCCACGATGTTGGCCAGAACCACAAATTCAACACCGCCATCGCCCAGGTGATGACGCTGATGAACGTGCTGGAAAAAGCAGCACAATCCACCGAACAGGATCGCGCGCTGGTTCAGGAAGGTCTGGAAGCCGTTACGCTGTTGCTGGCTCCGATCACCCCGCACATTTGCCACGAACTGTGGAATCAACTGGGCCACGCCGATCCTGTGATCGACGCCGGCTGGCCAGTGGTGGATGAAAGCGCACTCGTTCAGGACAGCCTGACCCTGGTGATCCAGGTCAACGGCAAACTTCGCGGCCAGATCGAAATGCCGGCTGCCGCGACCCGTGAAGAAGTCGAAGCGGCAGCCCGCGCCAACGAGAACGTGCTGCGTTTCGTTGACGGCCTGACGATTCGCAAAGTGATCGTAGTGCCCGGGAAACTGGTCAATATCGTCGCCAGCTAATTGGATCGGGCGTCAGGTGTGCCTGACGCCCAGTAAAACCTTTCGGGCCACAGAGTCGGCCCACATGGTTTCAAGGGGAGCAACACAATGATCAAACGCAATCTGCTGGTGATGGGCCTCGCCGTCCTGTTGAGCGCCTGCGGTTTCCAGCTGCGCGGCACCGGCACCAACGAACTGTCGATCAAGGAGCTCGATCTGAGCGCCCGCAACGCCTACGGCGAGACCGTGACGCAACTGCGTCAGGTGCTGGAGGCCAGCGGCGTCAAGGTCGTCTCCGGCGCACCGTACAAGCTGTACCTGGCCGATGAGCAGGAAAACCAGCGCATCCTCAGCTACGCCGGCGCCGGTCGTACTGGCGAATATCAGGTGAGCACCGTGCTCAGCTATGACATCCGCGGTGAAAAAGGCCTGTTGCTCAAAAGCGACAAGCTTGAAGTGCAGAAAGTGTTCATCCACGACGGCAACAACCTCGTGGGTTCCGATCAGGAAGCCAACGATGCGCGTCGTGAAACCCGCCGCGAACTGGTTCAGCGCATGATGCTGCGTCTGCAACAGCTGACACCGGCGCAGCTGGACGCTCTGCAGCAAACCGCCAATGCCCGTGCCAAGGCAGAGGCCGACGCCCTGGAAGCGGCGCAGAAGGCTGAAGCGGAAACCCCGCGTCAGTCGCCGCTCGAACTGCCGCAGCAGTAAGCCGTTCGGGGCGCGCAGGCGCCCCGTTCGCCCTCTCTTATGAAGCTCGCTCCCGCCCAACTCGGCAAACACCTGCAAGGCGCCCTTGCGCCGGTCTACATCATCAGCGGCGATGACCCGTTGCTGTGTCAGGAAGCTGCCGACGCCATTCGCAGCGCTGCCCGTCAGCAAGGGTTCGACGAACGCCAGGTGTTCGCCGCCGATGCCAATTTCGATTGGGGTACGCTGCTGCAGGCCGGTGCCAGCATGTCGCTGTTCGCCGAAAAACGCTTGCTGGAGCTGCGCCTGCCCTCCGGCAAGCCTGGCGACAAAGGCGCTGCCGCACTGATCGAATACTGCTCGCGCCCCGCCGAAGACACGGTACTGCTGATCAGCCTGCCCAAGCTGGACGGCAGCGCGCAGAAGACCAAGTGGGGCAAGGCGCTGGTCGAAGGTCAGCAGACCCAGTTCATCCAGATCTGGCCTGTGGATGCCAACCAGTTACCGAGCTGGATTCGCCAACGACTGTCTCAGGCCGGCCTCTCGGCCAGTCAGGACGCGGTCGAACTGATTGCCGCGCGGGTAGAAGGCAACCTGCTTGCCGCGGCGCAGGAGATCGAGAAGCTCAAGCTGATGGCCGAAGGCGGTCAGATCACCGTCGAAACCGTACAGGCGGCCGTGGCCGACAGTGCGCGCTTCGATGTGTTCGGCCTGACCGACGCGGTGCTCAACGGCGAACCGGCTCACGCCCTGCGCATGCTCGAAGGGCTGCGCGGTGAAGGGGTCGAGCCGCCGGTGATCCTCTGGGCCCTGGCCCGTGAGTTGCGCCTGCTGGCCAACATCTCGCTGCAGTACAGCCAGGGCACACCGCTGGACAAGTGCTTCAGTCAGGCCAAACCGCCGGTCTGGGACAAGCGCAAACCGCTGATGAGCAAGGCCCTGCAACGCTACTCGGCACAGCGCTGGGCGCAGTTGTTGCTTGAAGCCCAGCGCATCGATGCGCAGATCAAGGGCCAGGCAGCCGGTTCGCCGTGGATGAGCCTCAGCCGTTTGGCGCTGTTGATGGCGGGTCAGCGTCTGACATTACCTGCCGAATGAAACCCGGGATCGCATACTGCGATCCCGTTTTTTTTGCACAGACCATTTCCTACAGCACATCTCGCCTTCAGTCCTATAGACAGAAGCTCGACATCGGCAGATCATTTGCCGCGCAAAACTCACTCACTCGCGAGAAACCTTCATGAGCAAAAAGCCATCGAAACATGGCCACAACAAGGCCAAATCCATCGTCGCCCAACCCCTGTTCCGCAGCCGCCAGGAACGACCAACCAAGGGTAAAGGCAGCTACCGCCGCGAAGCCTTCCAGTCTGACAGCTGGGAGGCTTCTTACTTTCTGGCCGCTTGAAGCGCAGCACCCCTTCCTCATGTTAAGGTCTGCACCTGATTCGTATCCCCTGGACCTGTGCATGCCCCTCAGTCTTTCCCGTCGTTGGCCCGTTCGCCAACTGATCGCTGCCACAAGTTTCATACTGCTTGTCGCCTGCGCGGAGAAACCCACCGCCGCCGACGCGCAACCGCTTCAGACTGCTCCCATTGCCACGGCCCCCGCGATCGTCCCGCCGGTAGTGCCGTCCGGTGACGACCTCGATCTGCAACCAACCCAGACTTTCGCCGAGTGGCAGGCAGGTTTCCGCAAGGACGCCCTGGCCGCCGGAATTCGCGCTGACGTCTTTGACCGTGCCTTCGCCAACGTCAGTTTCGACGCCAGCGTGATCCGCGCCGACCGCAGCCAGCCGGAGTTCGCCCGGCCGGTCTGGGAATACCTGGACGGCGCCCTGTCGCCGCTGCGAGTACGTAAAGGCCAGGCCCTGATCAACCAGTACGCCGATATCCTGCAGCGCATCGAGCAACGTTACGGCGTCGATCGCCAGGCACTGGTGTCGGTATGGGGGATGGAGAGCAATTTCGGTCAGTTCCAGGGCACCAAATCGGTGATCAACTCCCTGGCGACCCTGGCCTACGAAGGTCGCCGCCCGGGCTTTGCCCACGCGCAACTGATAGCGGCGCTGCAAATCCTGCAACAGGGCGACATCACACCGGAGAAAATGCTCGGCTCCTGGGCCGGTGCCATGGGCCAGACCCAGTTCATCCCGACCACCTACAACACCCACGCCGTGGATTTCGATGGTGACGGCCGCCGTGACATCTGGGGCAGCCCGGCTGACGCCTTGGCATCCACCGCGCATTACCTGCAAAGCTCCGGCTGGCAGCGTGGCCAGCCTTGGGGCTTCGAGGTGCAGCTGCCGAGCGGTTTCAACTACACCCTGGCAGATGGCGCGATTCGCAAGAGCGTCGCCGAATGGCGGCAACTGGGTGTGATTCTGCCCAACGGCGGCCAGGCACCAGCCGGCTCCGAACAACTGTCAGCCGCCCTGCTGTTGCCGGCCGGCTATCGTGGCCCGGCGTTCCTGATACTCGATAACTTCCGGGCGATCCTCAAATACAACAACTCGTCGTCCTATGCTCTGGCGGTGAGTCTGTTGTCCGAACGCTTCAACGGTGCCGGGCTGATCAATGGCAGTTGGCCGAAAGATGACCTGCCGCTGAGTCGTACCGAACGCATCGAGCTGCAAAACCTGCTGACCGCGCGCAACTACGACGCGGGCACCGCTGACGGCATCATCGGCGCCAATACGCGCAAGGCGATCCGCAGTGCGCAGCAGTCCTTGGGCTGGCCCGCAGATGGCTATCCGACGCACAAACTGCTCGAAAGCCTGCGCAACCAGTAAAAGCATCGCGGGCAAGCCCGCTCCCACAGGTTTAGAGGTGATCGCAGTATCTGCGTACAACCTGAAAACCGTGGGAGCGGGATTGCCCGCGATGACTGACTATGAGGCGATCAGTCTCTACGCCTTGATCACCACATCCTGTTCCAGCATCAACTCCTTCTTTCCTGCATCCAGTCGAACCAATGCCCCCAGCGGCAACGTCAGGTTCGGATCGCAGTGCCCGCTGCGCCAGCCTGACAGCACCGGAATCCGCAGTGGTGCAAAGGTCTGCCTGAGCAAGCGGTTCAAGGCCTCGACATCCACGCCCGCCACATCCCCGACCAGCACGCCGCGCAATCTGGCCAACTTGCCCGCCAGACGCATCTGAGTCAGCAAGCGGTCGATCCGGTACAGCGGCTCGTTGATGTCCTCGATGAGCAGAATCACCCCTTCGACGTCGATTTCGTATGGCGTGCCCAGGGTCGCGGCGATCATTGCCAGATTGCCACCCAGCAGACGCCCGTGGGCAATGCCGGGCTCAACCGTGGTCAACGGATAAGCCGCCGGATGACTCAGTACACTGCCGGTCTTCAATTGACCGCGCAACATGGCGAAAAACGACGTCACCGTTGGTGGCTCCTTGTCACCCAGCAGATCGGCATTCAACAGCGGCCCGTGAAAGGTCACGAACCCTGCGTAGCGACTGATCGCCAGATGCAGTGCAGTGATGTCGCTGTAGCCAACGAACGGCTTGGCATGACGCGCCAACAGATCGTAGTCGATTTGATCCAGCAGGCGCGGCGTGCCGTAACCGCCACGCAGACAGATGATTGCGTCAACCTCGGGATCAGTGAACGCCGCGTGCAGATCGTTCAGTCGCACCTCGTCGCTGCCGGCCAGATAGCCATCTTTCTCGTAGACGCCAGGGAACACCCGCAAACCGTAACCCCGGGCGCGCATCCACTGAACGGCTTTTTCAGTCTCCAGTGTGCCGGGACCGGCAGGTGCAATGACACCTATCAGCCCTTCCGACGGCAGCGCCGGCACAGGCTTGTGCGGAAAAAGGGTGTGGGTCGGTCGAACGGTCATCCATGGATCTCCCTGTGTGAAGTCATGCTCACACAGTAGTCAGGAACGGCGACAAACAGAAGAGCTTCAGCTGCGCCGCAGTTTGCAGGAAAAGTCGATAACGAGTGTAGGCCGGACAAAAAAATGCCCGCCGGGTGGTAAACCCCGGCGGGCACTTTCTCATTCAGCGCTGAATCAGGAACCGAGCAGCTCGGCCTTGACCAGTTTCGCTTGCTCGTCGGCGTGGTACGAAGAACGCACCAACGGGCCGGACGCGACGTTCTTGAAGCCCATCTTGTAACCTTCCTCGGCGAACCAGGCGAAGGTGTCCGGGTGCACAAAACGCTGCACCGGCAAGTGGCTGCGGGACGGTTGCAGGTACTGGCCCAGGGTCAGCATGTCGATGTCGTGTTCGCGCATGCGCTTCATGACCTCGATGACTTCGTCGTCGGTCTCGCCCAGACCCAGCATCAGGCCGGACTTGGTCGGAATGTGCGGCATCATCTGCTTGAAGCGTTGCAGCAGGGTCAGCGACCACTGGTAGTCCGAACCCGGACGCGCAGCCTTGTACAGACGCGGCACGGTTTCCAGGTTGTGGTTGAACACATCCGGCGGCTCGGCCGCGGTGATTTCCAGGGCGATGTCCATGCGGCCACGGTAGTCCGGGACCAGGGTCTCGAGCTGCACGTTCGGCGACAGTTTACGGATTTCGCGGATGCAGTCGGCAAAGTGCTGGGCACCGCCGTCACGCAGGTCGTCGCGGTCTACCGAAGTGATCACCACGTACTTGAGCTTCAGGTCGGCGATGGCGATGGCCAGGCTTTGCGGCTCGTTGACGTCCAGTGGTTTCGGACGACCGTGGCCGACGTCGCAGAACGGGCAGCGACGGGTGCAGATGTCGCCCATGATCATGAAAGTGGCGGTGCCGCCGGAGAAGCACTCGCCCAGGTTCGGGCAGGAGGCCTCTTCGCAGACGCTGTGCAGCTTGTGCTTGCGCAGCAGGCTCTTGATGCGGTCGACTTCCGGCGAAACCGGGATGCGCACGCGGATCCAGTCGGGTTTCTTCGGCAGTTCGGTGGTCGGAATGATCTTCACCGGGATGCGTGCAACCTTCTCGGCGCCGCGCAGCTTGACGCCCGCTTCAACCTTGGGACGCGGGGCCGGGCGCTCGGTCACGTCGAGCGTCGGGATCATGGTTTGCACTGCATCAGTAGTCATATCAGTCGATTCCGCCCGTCAGGGTCGTCTGCTCAGCATAGTCGAGGTGTTTGACGAGCTGCGCGCGCAGCCGGGCACTTACCTCGGCAAATTCAATCGATCCTGCGTGATCGCTCAGCTGGGTCATCGCCAGCCCGGCATAGCCGCAGGGATTAATCCGTCGAAACGGCTCCAGGTTCATGTCCACGTTCAGGGCCAGGCCATGAAAGGAACAACCGTGGCGAATCCGCAAACCCAGAGAAGCGATTTTCGCTCCGTCGACATAGACGCCGGGAGCATCTGGCTTGGCCACTGCGGTGACGTCATAGCTGGCCAGCAGCTCGATCAGGCACCGCTCCATGCGCGTGACCAGGTCGCGGACGCCAAAACCCAGTTTGCGCACATCCAGCAGCAGGTACGCCACCAGTTGGCCGGGGCCATGGTAAGTCACCTGCCCGCCGCGGTCGACCTGCACCACCGGGATATCTCCCGGCAGCAACAGATGTTCAGCCTTGCCGGCCTGCCCCTGGGTGAACACCGGAGGGTGCTCGACCAGCCAGATTTCGTCGGCGGCATCGCTGCCGCGTTCGTTGGTGAAGCGTTGCATGGCATGCCAGACCGGCTCGTAAGCCATCTGGCCAAGTTCGCGAAAGCCCAGCGTGCCCGGCATCACAACACCATGTGTACGAAGCCGGTCGCCCGCAGTTCGCTGTTGATGTTGTACAGCTGATCCTGGTCGGTCGCGACGATGTGCAACTGGATGGTGGTGTACTTGCCGTTGCTGCTTTGACGCTCGTCCACACGCTCATCGTTGATCTTCGCGTGTTTCTTGACGATGTCGATGATCTTGTCTTTGTTGCCGACGCCCGTATCGCTGATCACCTTAACCGGATAATCAACCTGGGGGAATTCGATCTTTGGCGCCTTTACTTCGGTGTCGGTCATGGCGTAACGGCCTCGTAAGCGTAAGCCCGGTAACGAACAAGGCCCCGCTCCGGAAGGGAACGGGGCCATGCAGGTCAACTCGTATCAGTTGAACAAGCCGTAGAAGAATAGACGGATGCTATCCCACATGCGGCGGAAGATACCACCCTCCTCGACAGCGTCCAGAGCGATCAGATCGGCGCTGTGCACCACCTTGTCGTCCAGTTTCACTTCGACTTTACCGATCACGTCGCCCTTGGCGATTGGCGCGGTCAGTTGCGGGTTCATGGTCATGCTGGCAGCGAGCTTCTTCAGCTGGCCTTTCGGCAGGGTCATGGTCAGGTCTTGTGCCAGGCCGGCCTTGACCTGGCTGGTGGTGCCTTTCCATACCGGGGCCTGAGCCAGTTCGGTGCCCTTCTGGTAGAAGGTCTGGGTTTCGAAGAAGCGGAAACCGTAGGTCAGCAGCTTCTGGGTTTCGGCGGCACGAGCCACTTCGCTGTTGGTACCGAACACCACGGCGATCAGGCGCATGCCGTCACGTACGGCCGAGGACACCATGCAGTAGCCGGCTTCGTCGGTGTGACCGGTTTTCAGACCGTCAACGGTCTTGTCGCGCCACAGCAGCAGGTTGCGGTTAGGCTGTTTGATGCCGTTCCAGAAGAACTCTTTCTGCGAGTAGATCGCGTAGTGAGCCGGGTCTTCGTGGATGATCGCGCGAGCCAGGATCGCCATGTCGTGAGCCGACGAGTAGTGCTCTGGGTTCGGCAGACCGGTCGGGTTCATGAAGTGGGTGTTGGTCATGCCCAGATCGGCGACGGTCTTGTTCATCAGGTCGGCGAAGGCATCTTCGCTGCCGGCGATGTGTTCAGCCACCGCGACGCTGGCGTCGTTGCCGGACTGGATGATGATGCCGTGCAGCAGGTCGCTGACAGTCACCTGCGAGCCGACCTTGATGAACATCCGCGAACCGCCGGTGCGCCAGGCGTTTTCGCTGACGGTCACCGGGTCGTTTTCACCGATCTGGCCGCGACGGATTTCCAGCGTGGCGATGTACGCGGTCATCAGTTTGGTCAGGCTGGCCGGCGGC
This sequence comes from Pseudomonas fluorescens, assembly GCF_012974785.1. Taxonomy (GTDB): domain Bacteria; phylum Pseudomonadota; class Gammaproteobacteria; order Pseudomonadales; family Pseudomonadaceae; genus Aquipseudomonas; species Aquipseudomonas fluorescens_BT. The sequence continues at coordinate 5,518,962 of NZ_CP027561.1, forward strand.
AGACGCTGGTCACCGTTGTTCTCCACCAGCACGTTGCCGCTGTTGGCATCCATGAGCACGTAGGCTTTGGCGGCCAGTTGTGGTGGCGACGGCATCATCTCGGCCGCGAAGGCGGCTGGCGAGAGGAGCAGCGGGACTAGCAGACACAGGCGTTTGGCAAAGGTGGTGATGTTCATCCGTCTCTCGAAATCGCTAATGGAAACTGCCCGAAGGCAAAATTAATCAGATGGCTTTCTAACGGGCCATCGCGTGTTCAGTTGCTCACTCCAGTCACCCTTTGCCGGGCTTTTGTTCTTCGACGAGCCAACAACCTGGCTCACCCCCCAATCGCTGGTGAACCGTCAATCAAGTGCTACGTATTGCTTACTCGGTGACCACGCTTGGCGAACCAAGGTTGGCCGAGCGCACGCTGTTCTGAACCTGGGCAATTTCACCCGGCGAGCCGATCGGTCCCAGGCGTACCCGGTGCAGGGTCTGCTGATTGCGCACGATCGAGCTGATGAACACCGGAGCGCTCACCATCCCGCTGAGCTTCGACCTCAGGAGTTCTGCAGCGTCCGGGTTGGCGAACGCGCCCACCTGCAGATACTGGCCAGACGCTGGTGCAGAAGCGTTTTTTTTTGCGCTGATCTGTACAGGTACAGTGTCAGAGGCATGTTGCTGCGGCGGTGGAGTCCACTGCTCGATGGTACCGGCCGAAGCCGTGATCACCGGCGCGCTATTCTGCGCGACTTGCGGCTCGTTGAGCATCAAAGGCGCCGGACGGCCCTTGGCGGCCCACCATTGTTGCGGGTCGATGCCCTCGACCTTGACCCGCGCGGTGCCGATTTCGGCATAACCGAGCTTTTTGGCCGCGGCGTAGGAGAGGTCGATGATCCGGTCCGAGTAGAACGGCCCGCGGTCGTTCACCCGCAGGATCACGCTCTTGTTGTTGTCAAGGTTGGTCACCCGAACGTAACTTGGCAGCGGTAAGGTCTTGTGGGCGGCACTCATGCCGTACAGGTCATAGACCTCGCCATTGGCGGTGTTCTGACCGTGGAACTTGGTGCCGTACCAGGACGCGGTGCCCGAGGCCACGTAGGTCTTGGATTCCTGCAACGGGAAGTAGGTCTTGCCCAGCACGGTGTACGGGTTGGCCTTGTACGGGCCGGTGTGCAGGGTCGGCGTGGCGTCCGGAATGCGCGACACGTCAACGTCCCACCACGGCGCACCGTCCTTGTGGGCCCGGTTGATGTCCAGACCCGGCTGGGCACGAACGGTGTTGGAGGCGTATTTCTGAGTGGGCGCACGACTGGTCGAGCAACTGGCGACCAGGACCGCCAACGCGGCGAATGCCACCAGCTTCAGGGGTTTGTTGATAGGCAATGCCTGCATTACTTGACGCCCCGTGCTTTTACCAGCTCTTCAGACAGTTGATGTACAGCCATGGCGTACATCACGCTGCGGTTATAACGCGTGATCGCGTAGAAATTCTTCAGGCCCATCCAGTATTCCGGGCCATTGTCGCCTTCCAGGCGAAATGCAGTAACCGGCATATCATCGCGCAGCGCATCATGACTTGACCAGCCCAGCGCTCGCAACTCCCCGACGGTTTTCGTCGGCTCAATGCCAGTGGTCAGGCCCTCATCCACCTGCTCGCCGCGCACATCGGCACGACTGACCACCGGCTCGCCGGCCACCCAGCCGTGACGCTTGAAGTAGCTGGCAACGCTGCCGATCGCATCATCCGGGTTGTTCCAGATATTGATGTGGCCATCGCCGTCGAAATCCACCGCGTAGGCGCGAAAACTGCTCGGCATGAACTGCGGCAGGCCCATCGCCCCGGCGTAGGACCCCTTGAGGGTCAGCGGGTCGACCTGTTCCTCGCGAGCCAGCAGCAGAAACTCACGCAGCTCCTTGCGGAAAAATTCGGCACGGGGAGGATAGTCGAAACCCAGCGTGGACAAGGCATCGATCACCCGGTAATTGCCGGTATTACGTCCGAAAAAGGTCTCGACGCCGATGATCGACACGATCACTTGAGCCGGAACGCCGTACTCCTGCTCGGCACGTGCCAGTACCGCCTCGTGCTGGCGCCAGAAGTCCACACCCCGGGCAATGCGCGCGTCGGTGATGAACATCGGCCGATATTCTTTCCACTGTTTGACGCGTTCGGCGGGTTTGGAAATCGCGTCGAGAATCGCCTGCTTGCGCTGGGCCTCGCGGAACACCGCCATCAGTTGCTCGCCGGCGAAGCCGTAGTCGCGGGTCATTTCACCGACGAATTCGGCCACCTGGGGCGAGCCTTCGTAATCGCCGGCCAGCGCTTCCTGCGCGCTGCCAAGGATGCCTACCAGGCCGAGCCACGGTGCGTATCGTGTCGCCCAGTCACGCATTACTTGCATTGAACTCTTCACCTTATTCAAACCTGTGCGATCCACTTGCGATGCGTATGGATCGACATCAAAACCCCAAACGCTGACAGCAGCGTCACCAGCGAAGTTCCGCCGTAGCTAATGAACGGCAACGGCACCCCTACGACCGGCAACAGGCCACTGACCATACCGATGTTGACGAAAACATAAACAAAAAACGTCATCGTCAAGGCGCCGGCGAGCAATTTGCCGAACAGTGTCTGCGCCTGGGCGGTAATCACCAGGCCGCGACCGATCAACAGCAGGTAGATCAGCAACAGCGCACAGATGCCCACCAGTCCGAACTCTTCGCCCAGCACCGCAATGATAAAGTCGGTATGGCTTTCCGGCAGGAAGTCCAGGTGCGACTGGGTGCCCAGCAGCCAGCCCTTGCCGAACACGCCGCCGGAACCGATGGCAGCCTTCGACTGAATGATGTTCCAGCCGGTGCCCAGTGGATCGCTTTCCGGGTCGAGGAAGGTCAGGATCCGCTGCTTCTGGTAATCGTGCATGATGAAGAACCACATGGCGATCGCCACGGGTACGGCGGCGGCCAGCACGCTGAGGATCCAGCGCCAGCGCAATCCGCCCATGAACAGCACGAACGCACCGCCGGCCAGAATCAGCAGCGAAGTACCCAGATCCGGCTGACGCACGATCAGAATGAACGGCACACCGATCAACATGAGACTGATCCCGACGTGCTTGAGCTGCGGCGGCAGTGTGCGCTTGGACAGGTACCAGGCGATGGTTGCCGGCATCAGGATCTTCATGAATTCCGACGGCTGGAAGCGGATCACCCCGGGAATGTTGATCCAGCGGGTCGCGCCCATGGCGTTGTGGCCCATGATGTCCACCACCATCAGCAGCACCACCCCGACCACATAACCGAGCGGCACCCAGCGGGCCATGAACCGTGGTTCGAACTGGGCGATGACGATCATCGACACCAGGCCGATACCGAACGAAGTGGCCTGCTTGGCCAGCAGGTCCCAGCTCTTGCCGCTGGCCGAATACAGCACGAACAGGCTGCCGGCGGCGAGGATCAGCAACAGGACCAGCAAAGGTCCGTCGATATGCAGACGTTGCAACAGCGTCGCCCGGCGACGCATCACATCCTCGCTGGAGAGCATGCGATCGAAATTATTCTTCACGGGCCGTAGCCTCCGCACTGATTGGGCTGGCGTATTCGGCCTTCAAGCGTCCGTCCTGATCCAGCAGCCAGGCGTCCATCACCTGACGCACCACGGGCGCGGCGACGCCGGAACCGGACTCACCGTTCTCGACCATCACCGACACCACGATTTTCGGGTTGTCGGCCGGTGCAAAACCGACGAACAGGGCGTGGTCGCGGTGGCGTTCCTGCACCTTGGAGCGATCGTATTTCTCGCCTTGCTTGATCGCGACCACCTGGGCCGTACCCGACTTGCCGGCGATCCGGTATTGCGCGCCGATCGCCGCCTTGCGCGCCGTACCCCGGGCACCGTGCATCACCTGCTGCATGCCGTGATTGACCTTGTTCCAGTCCGACGGATCGCGCAGGACGATGTCCGGCATCGGGTTTTCATCCTTCGGCTTCTCGCCTTCGATGGTCTTGGCCAGGTGCGGACGGTTCCACACACCCTTGTTGGCCACCAGCGCGGTGGCCTGGGCCAGTTGCAACGGGGTCGACTGCATGTAGCCCTGGCCGATCCCGAGGATCAGGGTCTCGCCCGGGAACCACGCCTGCTTGCGGGTGGCGCGTTTCCACTCGCGCGAAGGCATCAGCCCTGGAGATTCTTCGAACATGTCCAGCGAGACCTTCTGGCCGATGCCGAACTTGTTCATGTAGGCCGACAACCGGTCGATGCCGAGCTTGTGCGCCAGGTCATAGAAGTAGGTATCGTTGGACCGCATGATCGCCGTGTCGAGGTCGACGAAGCCGTCCCCGGTGCGGTTCCAGTTGCGATATTTGTGGTCATAGTTGGGCAGCATGTAGTAACCCGGGTCGAACACCCGGCTCGACGCCGTCACCACGCCGGCGTCCAGACCGGCAATCGCCACCGCCGGTTTGATCGTCGAACCCGGCGGGTACAGACCGCGCAGCACGCGATTGAACAGCGGCCGGTCGATAGAATCACGCAGTTCGGCATACGCCTTGAAGCTGATGCCGGTGACAAACAGATTCGGGTCGAAGCTCGGCTGACTGACCATGGCCAGCACCTCACCAGTACTCGGGTCCAGCGCCACCACCGCACCGCGTCGCCCGCCCAGCGCGGCCTCGGCGGCTTCCTGCAACTTGATGTCAAGGCTCAGGACGATGTCCTTGCCCGGCACCGGGTCGGTACGCTTGAGTACTCGCAGTACGCGGCCCCGGGCGTTGGTCTCGACCTCTTCGTAACCCACCTGGCCGTGCAGCTCGGCTTCGTAGAAACGCTCGATGCCAGTCTTGCCAATATGGTGAGTGCCGCTGTAGTTGACCGGATCGAGGGTTTTCAGCTCTTTCTCGTTGATCCGCCCCATGTAACCCACCGAGTGCGCAAAATGCGCGCCCTGCGGATAGTGACGAACCAGTTGCGCCACCACTTCCACCCCGGGCAGCCGGAACTGGTTCACCGCGATCCGGGCGATCTGCTCCTCGGTCAGCTCGAACAGGATCGGCACCGGCTCGAACGGCCGACGCCCCTGGCGCATGCGCTTTTCGAAGATCACCCGGTCTTCCGGCGTCAGCTCCAGCACTTCGACGATCACGTCGAGTACCTGCTGCCAGTCGCCGGAGCGTTCCCGGGTCATACTCAGGCTGAAGCTCGGACGGTTGTCCGCCACCACCACGCCGTTGCGGTCGTAAATCAGGCCACGGGTCGGCGGAATCGGCTGGACATGGACGCGGTTGTTTTCCGAGAGGGTCGAGTGATACTCGTACTGAATCACCTGCAGGAAATACAGCCGGGCAATCAGCACACAGATCAGCAGCACCACCGCAATGGCCCCGAACACGACGCGGCTACGCACCAGACGGGCGTCTTTTTCGTGGTCCTTGATGCGGATCGGCTGGGACATGAGGGCAGGATTACTTGTGGTAAGGGTGGCCGGACAACACGGTCCAGGCACGATACAACTGCTCGCCGATGAGGATGCGCACCAGCGGGTGCGGCAACGTCAGCGGCGACAGCGACCAGCGCTGATCCGCGCGGGCACAGACTTCCGGCGCCAGCCCTTCCGGGCCGCCGACCATGAAATTGACCGTGCGCGAGTCCAGCCGCCAACGGTCGAGCTCGCCCGCCAGCTGCTCGGTGCTCCAGGGCTTGCCGTGCACTTCGAGGGTGACGATCCGCTCGTTGTGCCCGACCTTGGCCAGCATGGCTTCGCCTTCCTGACGGATGAAGCGGGCCACGTCGGCATTCTTGCCACGGGTATTGAGCGGAATTTCCACCAGTTCCAGTGCCAGCTCGGACGGAAGACGCTTGGCGTATTCATGCCAGCCTTCTTCCACCCACTTGGGCATGCGTGAACCGACGGCGATCAGTCGCAGTCGCACAGCGCGGCCCTTACAGCTGGTCTTTGTTGAGCTTGGTGAAGTGCTCGTGGGTGTTTTCCGGGCTGTGGTGCTTGGCGTCCGCCGCACGGCTTTGCTCGGCACCGGCCCACAGGCGCTCCAGGTCGTAGAACTGACGAGCCGAGGCGGTCATCATGTGCACGATCACCAGGTCCAGGTCCAGCAGCACCCAGTCGCTGTCGCCCTTGCCTTCTTCGCCCAGCGGCCTGGCGCCCTGCTTTTTCACTTCTTCGCGAACCTTGTCCAGCATCGCGTTGATCTGGCGGTTGGACGTACCGGTGGCGATGATCATGTAGTCAGTGATGCTTTGCTTGTCGCGCACATCGATGATCTGGATGTCCTGGGCCTTGACGTCTTCCAGGGCGGCCACGGCAATCTTGACCAGCTCGTCACCTTTCAGCGGCTCGCTGGTGTTGACCGGCTCTGGCAGCGGAGCGCTCTTGAACGTGCCTTTGCGCTTTACTTTGGTTTGGTCTTTGTCAGTCATATAAAACTCGTTTTGCTCATGTATTCGGCGTCTCGTCCCACGATGATCGTGTTACTTGAGCACGCCTTGTTCAGTTCGACGCACGGTACAGACCGTGCGCATCGATGTAGGCCAGGACCGCGTCGGGCACCAGGAAACGTACCGACTTACCGCTGGCCAGCAGTTGACGGATCTGGGTGGCGGAGACCGCGAGCGGTGTCTGCCAGACGAATGCAATCTGTCCGCTCGGCCCTTTCAGGGCCAGCGGGTCGCTCACCGAACGCGCTGCCAGCAGGTTGCGCAAGGCATCCGGCGGTTCGCTGTCGGCGTCCGGGCGCTGTAGCACCAGGATGTGGCAATGCTGGAGCAACTCCTCCCAGCGGTGCCAAGTGGGCAGGCCGCAAAATGCGTCCCAGCCCAAAAGCAGAAAAACCTGGGTCCCGGCGGCCATTTCGGCACGCAGCGACTCCAGGGTATCGATGGTCCAGGACGGCTTGTCCCGCTGCAGTTCGCGGGCGTCCACCACCAGCGGCGGCACACCGGCCACCGCACATTCAACCATTGCCAACCGATCCTGCGCCGACACCTGCGGGGTATCGCGATGCGGCGGCCGGGCGCTGGGCATCATGCGCAGCTCATCGAGGGCCAGCGCTTCGGCAACTTCCAGTGCGCCACGCAAATGGCCGACATGCACCGGATCGAACGTACCGCCCAGAACGCCAATGCGCTGGGGACGAGACTTTCTGCCGGACTTCGGCGTTTTCAGGTCGAGGTCGGACAAGTCAGACCGTCGCCTGGCCGCGCAACTGGCCATCACCGACCACGATGTATTTCTCGCAGGTCAGTCCTTCGAGGCCCACCGGGCCACGGGCGTGCAGCTTATCAGTAGAAATGCCGATCTCGGCACCCAATCCGTATTCGAATCCATCGGCGAAGCAGGTCGGGGTGTTGATCATCACCGACGCCGAGTCGACCTGAGCCACGAACTGGCGGGTGTCGGCGAGATTTTCGCTGACGATCGAATCGGTGTGGTGGGAGCCGTAATGGTTGATATGTTCGATGGCCTGGTCCAGACCGTCGACCACGCGGATCGACAGAATCGGCGCCAGATACTCGGTGCTCCAGTCTTCTTCGCTGGCCGGCACGGCATCGATGATCGCCCGGGTGCGCTCGCAGCCACGCAGCTCGACGCCTTTTTCGCGGAACTGCTTCGCCATCGACGGCAGGAAACCCTTCGCAACACTTTGATCGACCAGCAGAGTCTCCATCGCGCCGCAGATGCCGTAGCGATAGGTCTTGGCATTGAAGGCAATGCGCTGGGCTTTCGGTAGATCGGCGTGTTCGCCGACATAGACGTGGCAGATGCCGTCCAGATGTTTGATCACCGGTACACGGGCGTCACGGCTGATGCGCTCGATCAGGCCACGACCACCGCGCGGCACGATCACATCGACGTACTCGGGCATGGTGATCAGCGCCCCAACGGCGGCGCGGTCGGTGGTTTCCACCACTTGCACCACGGCGGCCGGCAGTTCGGCTTCGGCCAGACCGCGCTGGATGCAGGCGGCAATCGCGCGGTTGGAATGAATCGCTTCGGAACCACCGCGCAGGATGGTCGCGTTGCCGGATTTCAGGCACAGGCTCGCGGCATCGATGGTCACGTTGGGACGGGATTCGTAGATGATCCCGATCACGCCCAGCGGCACACGCATCTTGCCGACCTGAATGCCCGACGGACGGAAGCTCATGTCGCGGATCGCACCGACCGGGTCCGGCAGCGCTGCGACCTGACGCAGACCGACGATCATGCCGTCGATGCGCGCCGGGGTCAGTTCCAGACGCTCCAGCAGTGCAGGCTCCAGACCGTTGGCGCGACCGGCGGCCAGATCCTGTTCATTGGCTGCTGCAAGCTCGGCGCGGGCGGCATCCAGGGCATTGGCGGCAGCCAGCAGGGCGCGGTTTTTCTGCGCGGTGCTGGCACGGCCGATGACCCGGGAAGCTTCGCGGGCGGCGCGACCCAATCGGGTCATGTAGTCAAGAACGGACTCAGTCATGGTCTGCTGGGGTCTTGGCAAAGAGGAAAGCGGCAGATTATAGCTGTCGCGTCCCGGGACTAACAGCGGTGACGGGCGGATGGTCGAAATGGACGGCGATTTGCCGATGTTCAGCCGTAATTAAGGCTCGGATTGTTATCATCACGACCTCTTTCACCTGGATAAACACCGTTTGCCATGTCCAATCTGACCGTTCGTGCCCACGCCGAGCGCCTGCCGATGGGCCTTCCGGACGCTTTTTTCGACCGTGACGCCCAGACGCTTGCCCGGGATCTGCTCGGCAAAGTCATCCGCCATCGCGTCGGCGACCTGTGGCTCAGCGCCCGGATCATCGAAACCGAAGCGTATTACTGCGAAGAAAAAGGCAGCCACGCGTCCCTCGGCTACACGGAAAAGCGTAAAGCTTTGTTTCTGGATGGTGGCCACATCTATATGTACTACGCCCGTGGCGGCGACTCGTTGAATTTCAGTGCCCAGGGGCCTGGCAATGCGGTGCTGATCAAATCGGCCTATCCATGGGTCGACGAGATCAGCGGCCCGGCCAGTCTCGCGCAAATGCTGCTGAACAATCCCGATGCTCAGGGCCACCCGCGCCCCTCGCAGAAACTCTGTGCCGGGCAGACTCTGCTGTGCAAGGCACTGGGACTGAAGGTGCCGGTGTGGGACGCCAAGCGCTTCGACCACGAAATACTGCTGGTGGAGGACACCGGCCCTGCGCCGGGGCACATCATCCAGACCACCCGCCTGGGCATCCCCCGCGGGCGCGACGAGCACCTGATGTATCGCTTCGTCGACGCAGCCTACGCCCAGTGGTGCACCCGGAACCCGTTGCGCCGGGGTCAGGTCGAAGGGCGTGATTACTTTCTGCTGTGAAATTCCCCTCTGCGGTACGCCGACCTGGGACATCAATGAAATGGAGTGCTTTGTATGGGCCCATGGCTCGATAGCGTGACCGGATGGCTGGCCGCCAACCCGCAGTGGCTGGCCGCTGCGGTATTCATCGTGGCCTTAGTCGAGTGCCTGGCGATTGCGGGGATCATCGTTCCCGGCACAGTGCTGCTGTTCGCCGTGGCGGCACTTGCCGGCAGCGGCGCGTTGTCACTGAGCGAGACCCTGTTGCTGGGCTTTCTCGGCGGGATTCTTGGCGACCTGGTTTCGTATTTCCTCGGACGCCACTTCCATCAGAACATCCGGCGCCTGCCGGGACTGCGTCATCACCCGGAGTGGATGGCCGGCGCGGAGACCTATTTCCAGCGCTACGGTATTGCCAGTCTGCTGGTCGGGCGTTTCATCGGTCCGCTAAGGCCGATGCTGCCAATGGTCGCCGGGATGTGCGACATGCCCTTCCCGCGCTTCGCTGCCGTCAGCCTGCTGGCGGCGGCGGGCTGGAGCATTGCCTACCTGCTGCCGGGCTGGGCCACCGGGGCGGCGATTCGTCTGCCGTTGCCGGAAGGCTTCTGGCTGCAGGCAGGAATCGTCGCCGGCAGCATCGCGGTGATGGTCGGCCTGAGCGCCAACAGCAGCCTGCGCCGCCATCGCCGGACGACGGTCTGGATCAGCAGCATGAGCCTGTTGATCCTGATCGCGCTGTTCATCGGTTATCCGTATCTGACAGCACTCGATCAAGGCGTCATGACCCTTGTGCAGGAACACCGCAGTGCGGCGCTCGACGAAGTTGCGGTGGTTTTCACCCTGATCGGCGAATTCCGCAACATGCTGGTGTTCAGCATTCTGCTGACCGGCCTGTTGCTGCTGTGCCGCCAGTGGCGTCAGGCGATCTTCGCCGGCAGTACCTTGCTCGTCACCGCACTGGCCAACACCGGAACCAAACTGTTTTTCGCCCGGGTACGCCCGGAAGTGCTGACCGACCCGATCACCAGTTACAGCATGCCCAGCGGCCACGCGTCCGGGTCGTTCGCGCTGTTTTTGACACTGGCGGTGCTGGCCGGACGCGGGCAACCGCCAAGACTGCGCCTGACCTGGCTGTTGATCGGCTGCATTCCGGCGCTGGCGATTGCTCTGTCACGGGTGTATCTGGGAGCACACTGGCCGACGGATGTCCTGGCCGGTGCCATGCTCGCCGCCTGCGTCTGCGCAGCGAGCCTGTGGCTGACTCAGCGCCGCTCCCCGCTTGAAGCGATGCCGCAAAAGGTCTGGTGGCTGGTGCTGCCTGCGCTGGTCGCCCTGTTCGGTTTTTTTGTATTGCGGCATTTGCCACACACCTTGTTGCGATATGCCTACTGAGCCCGCGCTCAATGCTCATCGGTGCATCCGGCGCCGATGAGCGTCATCAAACATTTGGCAAAGCAAATGCTCATGAACAAGTCCGTGTCCCATGCCACATTTCGGCAGCAGCACCACAAACGGACTTGTGAAAAGAACCATGACTTTGACGAATCAATTGAACCCTGTTTCACGGACTGACCGACCGCCAGCTCCGATCAAAATATCCGACCTGAACATCCAATCGGAGCCCCCCCTTCAGGCCTCGGGCCAAAAGCCCGGGCTTGCGGATATCGACACCCTGTTCGGCCCTCTGCGCATCGGAGAGTTCAGCGTCAGTCGCCAGACGCTTCAGGCCTTGGGTGGCCGAATCCACGGGCAAGCCCTCTCGGCGAGCAGCACCTACTTTTCCGAACCTGACCAAGCGTTCATCGATGCACTGGAATTCGATACGACTCAGATCGAACAGCGCATGAGATCCGTTCCCTCACCGGAAAACGCTCAGATCCCGCCCCTGCTGTACGAAATCGTCACCCAGCGCTCTCCCGATGCCCCACCACTCATGCGTGAGATGCCCACCGGTGAGTTCGCTGACGCCATGAACAAGATCAACCACCTGCTGAACGCCACCCAACGCCTGGACATTCGTCGGGACCCGTTGCCCGAACACTTGCCGGACTGGGTCGATAAAACCAAAAGCCGCGGGATGGCCAGCATGGGCGTCGGGCTGCAGGCGTACGGACTCTACAGCGCTTACATCGGCGCCATCGACGCGTTGAAGAAAGGTGACACGACTGAAGCGCTGATCAACCTTGGCGGAGGTCTCTCGGAAATCACTTCACTGGGAGTCGAATACGCCCTGAGCAAGACCGGCGAGCAAATGATCCGCCAGGGATCCATGGCCTTCGAACAATTCGGCAAGACCTCCATGGGCAAGTGGCTGTGTCGTGGAGCCGGGTTGATCGCCAGCGTGCTGACACTGCCCTTCGATATCTATACCGCCATCAAATCCTTCACCGATGCGGCCAAGGCCCAGGGCAAGGAAGCGCAGGACCTGTATGTCACCGGCGGACTGAGCGTGTTCAGTGGCGCGCTGTCCCTGGCCCTTGGCTGCGCAGCACTGGCGGGATTCCAGGCGGCAGGCCCGGTGGGTATCGCCGCCGCCGCAATCATGATTGTCGGATCAAAAATCTATGGTGCGGTGCGGGCGGTCGACGATATTGACGACTACATCGAACTGACCGTGAACGAACGCTGGCGTGCCGGCTGGTTTGCGTTCACCGGACAGCGTCAGGACAAGGCGCTCATGGATCGCTACCTGGTCGCCAAGACCACCGACGACTACGCCAAAGCCCTGAAGACGCGCAGCCTTCGATGGCTGGACAACGAATTCAGGGAAACCGTCGACGTCATTGTCAACGGTCGATTCGAGGTGACGCTGCAACCCACCCGTCTCTATCGTTACCAATGGGACGAAGACAAGGGCGAAACGCCCTACACCATCGAAAACCTGCCCATCATCAAAGACACAGACGACTCGAATGACGCGCGTGACGGTTTACCGGATTCGGATTCCGTCGTCTCCATAACGAAAAGTGACCCTGCCAAAGGGGTTTTCTGGAGTCTGGGCGGTGGGCATGACACGGTGCAGGGTATTAAGGAAAAGCCGAATTTCTTCAGCTACACCACAGGCCGCAAAACCCTGAGCGGTGGCGACAAGAACGACTCCTTTGTGTTTCAGTCGGCGTCAGAAGCACTCTCGTACGACCCGATCAAGGCCAGCGAACTGTCGGGTGGAGATGGAATCGATCTATTGTGGCTTCAAGGCACGCACAAGCACCTCGACCATATTCCCGACCCACCCCGCCATCTCGGTTATGACATTGATCTGAAACGCGGAAGGCTGGCGTTGCGCCCCGCGAGCCCGGGACTTGAACCGGTACTGCATTCGACACTCAAGTCCATCGAAAAGGTCGAGACACTTGCCGGCGCAACCAATCGGGTCATCGGCTCCGATCAGGCGGACATCATTGCAGCCAATGGTAACGATCACGTCGAGGCCGGTGCCGGGGATGATCAGATATCCGTACGTGGTCTGAATGCCACGGTCGATGGCGGTCCCGGCAGTGATATCTATTATCTAGACCCGATGTGCCACAGGATCTCCATCACCGAGGACGGTCTGGAGCCGAGCACGGTCTATCTGGGCGTATCGCTTGAAGCCATCCAGCGCTGGTTCGTCCGGGAGAACGCGCTGGTGATCGAGTCACTTCGAGACGATGATCCCGGGTCGCCCAGGCGTGAACTGATACTGGAGAACGCTTACCGGACCATGGATGGCAAACGCATCCTGCACCATGAAAAATGGGCGTTCATTACCCAGGACGGTTTCCACTTGCAGCCGGACTGGCCCACCGAGATTCTGCAGTCCGGCGATCTGCCCGTCAGCGTCACCATCCGAACGTCAGGCGTACCCAAGGCGTCTCCGGTGCAGATCAACGATCATCCGCACGTACTGTCGGCTCAAGCACACTCTCACTATTTCGTTTCCCGCCAGATCCGTCGCGCCGCCCTGTTCGCCCCGAAGGACAGCCTCCCTTCGCACAGCACCGTGTACGTCGATTTCGACAGTGAGGAAATTGTCAGGGTCAGCGCCACTTATGTCGTGAGCATCACGGAAATGGAGGCGTTCACATTCCTCGATTACGACAATGTCCATTTCACCCTGACGTTCGCTCGGGGAGCCCGGCTCTCGCTGCATGGAAACGTGATCGGGAACCGGACCCGAAAGAGCGACATGGGCGCCGGCAACATGGCCGCAGGGTGGGCGATGAATCATCCCTTGACCCTGGTGATGCGCGATGGCGTCTCCTACCACCTGGACTTCCCCCGCAATAACTATCTGGAAGATGCAAAGAATCCGGGTTACCGGCTCATTGAAAGCCGAGCCTCACTGCGCGAGCGAGCGGGCCGATACCTGTTCGTCAGCCCCTTTGTCAGCAAGCGCGCCTTGAAGAACACCCCGCAACGGGTCGACTTTCTGGCCACCGAGCACAACGCGACCTATTGGCTGGAAGGAAGATCGGCAAGCTATGAGCTTTTCCCCGCCAGCAATCTCTCCATCCGCCTGTCCACCGCCGAAGCTGACGTGAGACTCTCCGGTTCATCCACCTGGCTCATTCACACGCATCTCCTGCCGGAAAAAATCACCCTGCGCGACCTGAGCATCAAGAACGACCTGATCAAAATCGGCAGCGTTCACATTCACCTGCCGGACAGTAACGATCCACTATTGCCCCTGGAAACCGTCGAGGTAGCGATCTCGTCCGGGAACCGTTACCGGATCAATAACCTGTTCGAGGTGATTGGTCTCTGCGTGGCGGATGCTCGGGCGTACTCGACAATCGATGCGCTTGTTCAGGACGCGAGGGACCACCAGCATCGCGACGAACTTGAAAACACTGATTTGCAGGTTCTGAACCTGCGCTTGCGCGATGCCACTTCCGGCAGGATTTTCTACAACGTTGCCACCGACACCTGGAGACTCGAAAGCGAGCCGTCCCGTGTGATATCGGCCGAACACCTGTCCATCGTCAAGGAATGACACCATGCGCCCCAAACCACCCTCAATGCCAACCCCGTCCAGGATCGACACGTCCGCCGACCCTTCGATTCAACCTCCCCGGCTGCGGCCACAGGGGCAGATACCACCGTCACATGATTCACTTTCCGATCCGGTCATATCAGGCAATCGCCCCCCGGGGCATCAACTGCCATCCACCGCTATCACCACCCCTTCCAGAGTCGAGTTCTCGGACTTGCCTGAGCGGTCCCGGGAATCGGCAACCCTGTTGAGCCGCTATCTGTTGAGCCCCGGCTTGCTGCGCAACATGCAACCGGCCAATGAAGAGGGCTTGCGTTATGTCGTCGGACGCAAGTTCGTCGATGTCAAAGACAGCGGCACCGTGCATGTGGAGTTCGACCCGAACCTGGGCACGTATCGGGCCATGGATCTGTACCGAAAGCTTGCGCCGGGACCTGCGCTCTACAGAAACGCCGGCGAATCAACCTGGAGCCCTGCTCGACAGACCGATACAGCCCATCCGCTCAAACGACCGAGTGCGGATAACCGTGCCGCAGAAGCGGCGGTGCCGACAAGACAGCCGCGAATCACGTTGGTGCCAGCCCAGTTGAAAGCAGCCACGTCCGAACTGCTGGGTACGCATTTCGCAAGGCTGTACCCGCAGATGACTCACGGTGAGCGGGTCATGCAATTGCGTTCATACAACCTTTCTCCGCTCCAGCACGTTCGACTGCGCGACGATCTGATCGCCCATCCGTCAGAGCTCCCGGAATGGGTCGTGCAGCACAAGACACGATCCCTGAACACTGACGACCCTGGACGCTACGACGCGCTCCATCAGGAAATAGAACCCCTGCTCCTTCCCCTGAGAAACGGCAAGCTGCTGCTCAGTCGTCTGGGCGATTATGGTGATTTCAGCGAGAGCGTCAGCCGCGAATTTCTCGACGGATTCATTGCGAAGCTGGGGTACCTGCGCAACGACAGCGACTGCCTGTACCGGACGGACATTCCGGCCCTGTTCCGGGCTGATGAACGGACACCGTTCGAGTTCTACAACGATGACCGGATGTTGCCGCGATTGAAGCATCCTCGTGGAGCAACCACCGATAAACCGGTCAGCGCAACCGTCAGCCTGAAACTGGTTCATGAATATGCCGGCAAAGGCATCGATTCGCCCGATCCGGTATACCTGCTCTACAACAACCAGAAAAACAAGTACCCCGGACGCAAGCCCGGCGATCCCGCCAATGAGTCAGGGGAATCTGACAATGACTGGTCCGAAGCGTCGGACGTAGAGCTCGACCCCGAACGCAATTACGAAACCGTCCGGCACGATCAAAAGATCATATTCGCCTACATCATCGACACACGAAAAATGGAAGTCGTTCTTAGAGAGGAGAATCACCTGCTCAATGCCGCGGCCAGGGACAAGGGTGCGTGGTTCCCGGAGGATGAGCTTGAGGCGCTGATTTCAGCATCGAAACGGGGCATCGATTCGAATCGCCTCTGGCTGCTCGACTCGACCCTGACTCGCGCCGCAAAAGTCGAAGACATTGCTTATGAGGCCGGATATCAGTCACGAATGGACATGGAAGAGCGAACCCATCGAGGCGCCTACAATCGATACGAATATGATGCTCTGATCGACAAGGCAGCCCAGGCCGGCAAACCGATACTGACACTGGGCAAGGACAAGGAGTGGTTCGCCAACGACATCATCTGGCCGCAATAGCGATTTCGACTCTAGGCAAACAACTCGCCCTGCAACTCGTCGAGCAGCGCCTGGATCGCATCCAGTCGCTGCTGCGGGTCATCGAGTTGCAGCAAGTCGATCTTGTCTTCCTCGGCAAACGGCAGCAGATACGCCAGCTGATTGGCCAGCGACTGCTGCCCTGCCGCTTCGGTGCCCATGTTCAGCGCCTCAACCATCGGATGCTCGGCCAGAGCCTTGAGCAACGCCACCAGATCGGCGTCCTCATCCTGCAAGGGTTGCTCAGGCTCTTCGTCCAGCCACTCGACCTCGGCGACGATCAGTTGATCGCGCTGCACTTCGGTGCGCTGCACGATGAACCGGCGTCCGCCCTGCACCCGGATGCCCAGCAGTCCGTTGTCCTGCTGCTGGAAGTCAGTGATCCGCGCTTCGCAACCGACCATGGCGAAACCTTCGGGGGCAGCGCCGACTTCATGGCCTTCGAGAATGCACACCACGCCGAAACCGCCGCCCTGCTTCATGCAGCGGCCAATCATGTCCAGGTAGCGCGCCTCGAAGATCTGCAAATCCAGGTTGCAGCCGGGAAACAGCACCGTGTTCAGCGGAAAAAGCGGCAGACTCATAGACATTTCCTTACACCACCATCGACACCGCCAACGGCAGGAACACCGCCGTGGCCACGCCCATCAGACTCATCGCCAGTGCCGCGAAGGCGCCGCACTCGTCACTTTCCTGCAACGCCACCGACGTGCCGACCGCATGCGCCGTCATGCCCAGCGCCATGCCGCGCGCCTCGGGACTGTGCACACCGAGGCGGGTCAACAACGCCGGGCCGAAGATCGCGCCGATCACCCCGGTGATCAACACGAACACTGCCGCCAATGCCGCGACACCGCCAATCTGCTCAGCCACCAGCATCGCGATGGGTGAGGTCACCGATTTGGGTGCCATGGTCATCAGGATCATGTGATCGGCACCAAACCACCAGCCCAGCGCCACGCCCATGCCCGTGGCGACCACCCCGCCTATCACCAGCGTAGTAAAAATCGGCCAGAACAATTGGCGGATGCGCCGCAGATTCAGATACAGCGGCACCGCCAGCGCGACGGTTGCCGGGCCCAGTAGAACGCTGAGGATCTCCGTGCTCTTGCGATACTCGACGTAAGTCAGGCCGCAACCGACCAGCACGCCGATCACCAGCAGCATCGACACCAGCACCGGTTGCAGAAAGATCCAGCGGGTTTTCTCGAACGCCGCCAGTACCAGTTGGTAAGCCCCCAAGGTGATACCGATGCCGAACAGCGGGTGATGAATCACCGAAGCCCAGGCGCCTTGCCAGTCAAACAGCATCAGGATTCCTCCGAATGCGGTGCGTGGCGCTTGACCAGGCGCTGCATCAACACCCCGGCGAAAGCCATGGACAGAATCAGCGACACCACCAGCGCACCGACGATCGCCCAGAAATCCGCGGCAATCGCCGTGGCATAGACCATCACACCCACCGCCGGCGGCACCAGCAGCAACGGCAGGTAACGCAGCAGACTGCCGGCCGCAAGATTCAGCGGCTCGCCGACTTCACCGCGCACGATCAGGAATGCCAGCAACAGCAAAAGGCCGATGATCGGCCCCGGCAGCACCGGCAACAGCAAATGATTGAGGGCCGTGCCGAGCAATTGAAACAGCACCAGCCACGTCAGGCCGCGTAGCAACATCCGTCATCTCCGTCTTACTTTCCAACCCGCAAGTCGTCGGCATTATAAGCACGCCTGCGCTATGGATCGGCATTCGCCAAAAGCATGGTCGGTTGACCTGAGCAAATCGCCATGATGATCTACAGTGGTTCGCAGGGCGGTCAAATCCCCCACCTGAAAAACTATAAAACCGATGAACCCAAGGAGAGTCTCAATGCCCTATGTTCCAGTTGCAGAGCTCAAAGATTATGTCGGCAAGGAACTCGGACGTTCCGAATGGCTCACCATCGATCAGGAGCGCATCAACCTGTTCGCCGAAGCCACCGGGGATTATCAGTTCATCCATGTCGACCCGGTCAAAGCCGCGCAAACGCCATTTGGCAGCACCATTGCACACGGTTTCCTGTCGTTGTCGCTGATCCCCAAACTGATGGAAGACATCCTGATCCTGCCGCAAGGCGTGAAGATGGTGGTCAACTACGGTCTGGACAGCGTGCGTTTCATCCAGCCGGTCAAGGTCAACTCCAAAGTCCGGCTCAAGGTCGACCTCGGCGAAGTGACCGAAAAGAAACCCGGCCAGTGGCTGCTCAAGGCCACCGCCACCCTGGAGATCGAAGGCTCGGACAAACCGGCCTACATCGCCGAACCGCTGTCGCTCTGCTTCGTCTGAGTGCCGGGATGCGAAGCCGCTCACGCGGTTTCGCATCCACTCCTCCCTGCCGGCTGTATAAGGTCACATAGCTGCGGCATACTCGGTCGCCTAATTGCCCGGATCCCGCTATGCGCCAACTTGCTGCTCTTGCACCGCTTGCCCTGACCCTGATGCTCACCGCTTGCGGCGACGGCGAATCGCTGTTGCCCCCGGACGCACGCCTGCCCGACGGCGGACGCTATCGCGGCGAGCTGGTCAACGGTCTGCTGCAAGGCCAGGGCCGGGTCGACTACCCCAACGGCAGCTGGTACGCCGGCACGTTCGACAAGGGGCAGTGGCACGGTCAGGGCGAATGGCACGGCAGCAATGGCGAAGTCTATCGCGGCAATTTCCAGCAAGGCCTGTTCGACGGCCAGGGCACGCTGACCACCCACGGCGGCAGCTACACCGGCGGCTTCAAGCTCGGCCGGCGCGAGGGCGAAGGCACCCTCAAGGAAAACGCGATGACCTATCGCGGCGAATTCAAGGACGATCAGTATTCCGGCCTGGGTCGCCTGGAACTCGACGACGGCAGCTCCTACCAGGGTCAGTTCGCCCACGGCAAACCCAACGGTGAAGGCCAGCGCGGCGACGCCAGCGGCAATCAGTTCAGCGGCCACTTCATAAATGGCCAGCTCGAAGGCAACGGTACCTTCAACAGCGCCGACGGCGACATCTATGTCGGTGGCTTCAAGAACAATCAACTGCACGGCAAGGGCCGCTACGAGAACGCCGACGGCGACGTCTGGCTCGGCCAGTTCAAGGAAGGCGCGCTGACTGGCAAGGGCGAACTGATCGGTGCCGACGGCAGCCATTACATCGGTTATTTCAACGACTGGCGTTTCAGTGGCCAGGGCCGCTTGAATCTGTCCGACGGCAGTTTCTACATCGGCGGTTTCGACAGCGACAGCTACGCGGGACGCGGCACGCTGGTGCTGACTGACGGCACCGTGCTCAGCGGCACCTGGATCAATGGCCAGCGCGTGCGCGATGCAGACGGCAAATTGCTGCCCGACACCCTCGAACTCGGCCTGCTGGCCCAGGGCCGCCTGCTCGACGAAGCGTTGGCCAACGTGCCAGCCTCGACCCCGGCGGTAGAGTTGTACACCCTGACCCTCGGCGGCGACGGCAAGCAAAGCGTGTTCCTGCGCGAATCCGACTACGTGGCCAACATGCTCGCCAGCCGTTTCGGCGCCTTTGGCCAGATTCGCCTGGTCAACCATCGCGATCACCTGGGCGATCGACCGATGGCCACCCGCGAAAACCTGCGCCGAGCAGCACTGACCCTGGCCGAACGCACTGGCCCGGAAGACCTGGTGTTTATCTATCTGACCAGCCACGGCACCGCCGAGCACGAACTGGTCCTCGATCAGCCGCGCATGGAGCTTGCCGACCTGCCCGCCGACGAACTCGCCGCCGTGCTCGCGCCGCTGAAAAACCGCGACAAGATCATCGTGATTTCCGCGTGCTATTCCGGTGGTTTCATTCCGGCGCTGAAGGACGAAAGAACGCTGATCATGACCGCCTCGCGCGCCGACCGCGTGTCATTCGGCTGCTCCGAGGAGGCCAACTTCACCTATTTCGGCGATGCCCTGTTTGCCCAGGCACTGAACCAGACCGACGACCTGGAGCAAGCCTTCAAACTGGCCAAGGCCACGGTTGCCGAGCGCGAGCTGGCGGACAACTTCGAAGCTTCTGAACCGCAGATCTGGGCACCGAAAACCGTGCTTGCGCACTGGCAGCTACTGCGCAAGCAACAGGCGAGAAAAGCGTTGCAAAGTGCTGCGTTGAACGACGGAGCGACAAACAGCAACTAAGCTGAACAGTATCAAGGGAGAGACACTATGTACTTGACGCCTCAGCATGTATTGCTTGCCGGAGCCACCGGGCTGACCGGTGAACATCTGCTCGACCGTTTGCTCAACGAGCCGACGATTACCCGTGTCCTGGCCCCTTCACGCCGGCCGCTGGCCGAACATCCGCACCTGGAAAACCCGGTCGGTGATCCACAGACGTTCCTTCCACAACTGGCCGGCCGGGTCGACATCGCCTATTGCTGCCTCGGCACCACCATCAAGCAGGCCGGCTCCGAAGAGGCGTTTCGCGCCGTGGATCTGGACATGGTCGTAGCATTCGCCAAGCGTGCCCGGGAAATGGGCGCACGACACCTGATCGTGATCAGTGCCCTCGGGGCCGATCGCCGATCCTCGATTTTCTACAACCGGGTCAAAGGCGAGATGGAATATGCATTGCGCGCGCAGGACTGGCCGCAACTGACCATTTGCCGGCCATCGCTGTTGCTTGGCGAACGCAGCGAGCCACGCCTGGGCGAACAACTGGCCGCCCCCTTCTCGAAACTGATTCCCGGCAAGTACCGCGGCATCGAAGCCTGCCAACTGGCCCGTGCCATGTGGCGCCTCGCGCTGGAAGAGCAGGACGGGGTGCGGATCGTCGAGTCGGATGAGTTACGCAAACTCGGCAAGTAAGCTCCCTCACCCGGCAGTTCAACGCGGATCCGGACGGCCATTTCCAATGGAGTCCGAGGATCTCGCGTTGAACGGCCCGACAGTTGAAACGAACTGAATCGAATCAGTAACCACGTCCTATCTATTTACCTCATTCGCCTTCCCTTCCATGGATAACGTGCCTGCCGGCACGCCTGCGCCTGCTGTCATCCCCACATGAGACGGCAGCACGTCGGGCAATCATTGAAAGGATTCCCAGATGGCACCCAAAAACCCAACGCCGAAAAACACCGGCACACCCCACAACCCCGTTGATTCATCACCCCCTCCGTCAGTTCCGCGTTTTGAGATCCCGGGGCTGGTTCGCCTCGAAGGACCGGAACTCTCTCTGCCCAACCAGCAACCGGGAACCACACTGCCCGCCGTTACAAGCGACAGATTGCCCGCGATGCAGGTCAGGGACTTGGTAAACCCTGTCGCCGAGAACCCCGGAGCCTCGCTCCTCGATCCCCGCTCGACCGAATCGATTCGCCAATATGAAGTGCCATCCCAGGCAAGACCCCTTTTGCCTGCCGTGGGGCCCGAAGGGTTACGCGTCCACAAAGGGCGCATTTACGCCGAGGTGCAGTACACCTCGACCACAACGGTCATGGTGGCCTGGGACGAGAGCATCGGAACCTACCGCCCCATCCTTCCACAGGAAGCGCACCCCTCTGGCCCTGCCCTGCACTTCGACCCCGAGAGCAATACCTGGCGGATCGGCAGGCCGCAAATTGTCAGCCGTTCGATTGAACCGACGATACATCAGCCGGTAGTCGACGCAGACGACAGCCTGGCACAGGCATTCCAGCCACAACCGGGGCGACCGCCTCAGCCGCAATCGGTCACTCCCGTCGTGTACGTCGACACCCGGCATTACGTATGGGACGAAGCCACCCACCATCACCATGGTTATGTGCTCATGCACCGAAAAATGCGGCTGGACGACTCGGTTGGCCCTCCGTTGCACCACGCGTTCAGGGACGATAGCGGTGCGTTCGTCAGTGTCGAGCCTCCCGCTCACCCCATCGATCAGCCAGCCGAACTGCTGCCTGCCTGGACAGATCGCGACATCTGGGATCTCTACGGCATACAGGGTGCAGACATCGCCCGTTTTCGCGCCGAAGCAGAGCGCACCGGCAGGAAACCTCAGTGGGCGCATGTTCGCGCACGACGGATGGAAAACACTTACCTGTTTGACGAGCTACGTCGCTGGCTGGGGCCGGAGATGGACCGCAACATGTTCAACCGCCTCCTGGACCATCAGAAACGTCCCCCTGCCAAGTGGGCCGAACATCTCGAAACCGTCACTTTGCACCGCCCCGCACCACCCCCTCGAACGCCTTTACCAGAGCTGTCGACGCCCGACTCGTTGCCGCGCCTGTCGAAACCCGGCACACCAGAAAACCCGGACGCCACACCGGTTTACGGTGACAAGAGTCACTACACCTGGGATCTCGAAAAACCAGACCCTCATGGTTACGTCGAAATGCGGCGCAAACCTGGCCTGGACGACAGTCACGGCCCGCTCACTCAAGTGGCGTTCCCCGAAGGATCCGGCCTGACTGTCGTCAGGCCTGTGAAGTATTCAGCGGAACAACGGGCATTCCGACCCTACTGGCGGGACATCGATATCTGGAACCTGTACAGGATCGAAGGAGACGACCTCGTGCGCTTTCGTCGGGACGTTGCGATCTCCGGGAAACCACCCGCATGGATCAAACAACGTGAAGCGCCTTCCCGGCGCGAACAGTTGATCGAATACCTGCGGTTGTGGACACGCCCTTATTCTCAGCTCGACTCAAAGGAACAGGTCATTGCCCGCTTCCAGCCGTACAATCTGTCCACCCTGCAACTGGCGCGACTGTGCAAGGAGATATCGCCGACCGGGCAGTTCAAGAATCTGATCAACGATGAGCTGCCCACGTGGGCAAAGACACATCGAGATCGCACGCGACTCGTAGCCAACCCAAAACTCTACGATCCGTTTCTGCCGGAAATTCGTGCCGAAATGATCAGTTTGAGAAATCAGGGGGAAGGCACCAGCATTCTGAAAGCCAGCCTGACGGCCCCCTTCTTTCAAGAATTGCTGGTACACAGTGGCTATAAACGCAACAAGCATAACTACCTGTACAGAACCGACATCCCCGCCGTGTTCAAAGTAGACGAGCGGATGCCCTTCGAAATTGCCCGGCCCGCCGCCATGGTTCCACAACGGTTATCGACCGTAGGCTCCACGAGCGAGACTCCCGTCAGCGCGGTGTTCAGTCTCAAGACTGCCATGGATTTCGCGAATGAGGTCGTCCGGACAGAGGATCCGCTGGCGGCTAGCGAATCGCGCCAGAACAGTCACGCCGGCCTGGCGCCCCACCCGCGACGTATCAGATTCTGCTACCTGCTCGACACTCGCAATGTGGAGGTCGTTCCGGGACAGGAAAATCGCGCCTACAATCCAATGCGGCCCAACCAGAGCCTCGCTGACGGCAAAATCCTGTTCCCGAGCATGAAAATGGAGGGGCATGTCTCGACGTCTCCGATCGGGCTCACCTCCAGACGCGTCTGGCTCGTCAACTCGACCATGACCCGCGCGGCCACAGTGGAGGATATCTATCTGCAGGCACAGTCACGCGCCACCGGATCGAATCAGAACCACACTGATGCCATCGAGGCCCGCACGCGTGCAGGAGACTTGAACCGTGACGAATATGACGCGCTGATCGATGAAGTGGCGAGCGCCGGCAAGCGCGTTATCGAGTTGCCGACGGGACAGGACATCTTCTCCGACGACATCGTCTTTCCACCCGAAACGATCACGTTGTAGGCAGTTTCAATGGCTCGATCCTGCGTGGTCGAGCCATTGATTTTCACAGCCCGCCAGTGGCCTGAAACCCTACGCCCAGCACCGTCAGCAACGACAACGGCAATAGCAGCGTATCGAGCAATGCGCTGGCCGGCAGATCCACTGCGGGATAGCTCGGCGCTTCGGCGCCGAATCGATCCATCGCGCAACAGCCACCATTCATGGCGTACAAGTCCAGTCGGGTGCCGGAATACACCACCGGCGCGCCGGGCTTGGCGGCATCGAGCGTGCGCGCCGTGGCGCAGCCGGTCAGTTGCAAGATCAGCAGGATCGCCAGCAGCTTATTCATCGCTGCTCAGATGGTGTTCGCCCCAACGCGGCAGCATGTCCTGGGGAATGCCCAGCAGATTGAGAATCCGCGCCACCACGAAATCGATCAGGTCATCGATGGTCTGCGGCTGGTGATAGAAACCTGGCGAGGCCGGCAGGATGGTCACGCCCATGTTCGACAGCTTGAGCATGTGCTCCAGATGAATGCTCGAATACGGCGCTTCGCGTGGCACCAGAATCAACTGGCGACGTTCCTTCAGCGTCACGTCTGCTGCCCGTTCGATCAGGTTGTTGCAGGCGCCGGTGGCGATGGCCGACAGCGTACCCGTCGAGCACGGCACCACCACCATCGCGGCCGGGGCACCGGAGCCCGAGGCCACCGGCGACATCCAGTCTTCCTTGCCGTATACACGGATCTGCCCGGCAGCCGCGCCGGTATATTCGGTGAGGAACGCCTGCATCATTTGCGGCTTGGCCGGCAGCGACACGTCGGTCTCGGTGGCCATCACCAGTTGCGCGGCCTTGGAGATCAGGAAATGCACCTCGCGATCCTCGCGCACCAGACAATCCAGCAGGCGCAAGCCGTACTGGGCGCCGGACGCGCCGGTCATCGCCAGCGTGATGCGTTCAGGGCCATTGCTCTGCAGACGAGTGTTCATTTCAGCGCCTCGGCGAGTTTGCCGTGCAGGCCGCCGAAGCCGCCGTTGCTCATGATCACTACATGAGTGCCGGGCTGGGCCTGGCTCTTGACGCGTTCGATGATGCCTTCCAGCGAATCGCTGACGATCGACGGCACAGTGCACAACGCGGCGGTGCCTGCCAGATCCCAGCCGAGGTTGGCCGGGGCGTACCAGATCACTTGATCGGCATCGACCACGCTGTCCGGCAGACCGTCACGGTGTGCGCCGAGTTTCATCGAGTTGGAACGTGGCTCGATGATCGCGATCAGCGGCGCATCGCCAATGCGTTTGCGTAGACCGTCGAGGGTGGTGGCAATCGCGGTCGGGTGGTGAGCGAAATCGTCGTAGATGGTGATGCCGCGCACTTCCGCGACTTTTTCCATCCGGCGTTTGACGCTCTTGAACGCGCTCAACCCGGCGATGCCCATCGACGGCACAACACCGACGTGACGCGCTGCGGCCAGAGTGGCCAAAGCGTTGGCGACGTTGTGCTGCCCCGTCAACTCCCACTCGACGACGCCTTGGGACACACCCTCGAACATCACTTCGAACGCCGAGCCGTCGTCTTTGAGCAATTTGACCTGCCACTGACCGCCGGCACCGGTGGTTTGCACAGGGGTCCAGCAGCCCATCTCGAT
The DNA here is from genome assembly GCF_012974785.1 of Pseudomonas fluorescens. Taxonomy (GTDB): domain Bacteria; phylum Pseudomonadota; class Gammaproteobacteria; order Pseudomonadales; family Pseudomonadaceae; genus Aquipseudomonas; species Aquipseudomonas fluorescens_BT. The sequence continues at coordinate 5,544,261 of NZ_CP027561.1, forward strand.
CACGCGCTGCAAGGCCGGCTCGGTGGTCGGGTGGATCACCAGGCCTTCGCTCGGAATGGTCCGCACCAAGTGGTGGAACTGCCGCTCGATGGCCGGCAGATCAGGGAAGATGTCAGCGTGATCGAACTCGAGGTTATTGAGGATCGCCGTGCGCGGACGGTAATGGACGAACTTCGAACGCTTGTCGAAGAACGCGCTGTCGTATTCGTCGGCCTCGATCACGAAGAACGGCGTGCCGCCCAGACGCGCCGACACCGAGAAGTTCTGCGGAACGCCACCGATCAGGAAGCCCGGGCTCATGCCGGCATGCTCCAGTACCCAGGCGAGCATGCTGCTGGTGGTGGTCTTGCCATGAGTACCGGCAACCGCCAGCACCCAGCGACCCTGCAACACGTGATCCGCCAGCCACTGCGGGCCGGATACATACGGCAGGCCTTTGTTCAGCACATATTCCACTGCCGGGTTGCCGCGGGACATGGCGTTGCCGATCACCACCAGATCCGGTGCCGGATCAAGCTGGGCCGGGTCGTACCCCTGAGTCAGCTGAATGCCCTGGGCTTCGAGCTGGGTGCTCATCGGCGGATAGACGTTGGCATCGGAGCCGGTCACGTGATGGCCCAGCTCTTTGGCCAGAACCGCCATCGAGCCCATGAAAGTCCCGCAGATACCCAGAATATGAATGTGCATAGTCGACCTCGTAAAACATGGCCGCAGGTTAGCGCAGGGAGGGGGAAATCGCACTCTTTAGCTGATCACCCGACATGATCGTTCCCACGCTCTGCGTGGGAATGCAGCACAGGACGCTCTGCGTCCAAAAGCGGACGCAGAGCGTGGGAACGATCGGCAGGAGCATTCAGGCGGTTCGGGCAATCCCGTGCTTGCGCAACTTTCTATAGAGCGTATTACGACTGACGCCCAATTGTTGCGCCGTGTGGGTCATGTGCCAGCGCGTGTGTTCCAGCGCATTGAGCAACGCCAGCCGCTCGGCATCTTCCAGTGGATGTTCGGACGACGCTTCTTCGACGTTGGCCAGCAGCGGCTGCACCTGCCGCAGCATCGCCGGCAAGTCCTCCAGCCCGATCCGCCCTTCATCGCACAACGCTGCCAGTGTGCGCAGCACATTGCGCATCTGCCGCACATTGCCCGGCCAGTTGAACCCGAGCAAAGCCCGGCGCGCCGGCTCGTCAATCAGGATCTGTTCCCCGCCCGCCTCTTCGGCCAGCAGAAAATCCAGCAACTGCGACTTGTCACTGCGCTCGCGCAACGGCGGCAGCGCCACTTCCAGCCCGTTGAGCCGGTAATACAAATCTTCCCGGAAACTGCCGTCGCCAACCCGTTCCAGCAAATTGCGGTGAGTGGCACTGATGATCCGCACGTTGACCGCTTCGGGCTCGCCACCGATCGGCACCACCTGCCGGTCTTCCAGCACTCGCAACAGCCGGGTTTGCAGTGCCAGCGGCATGTCGCCGATTTCATCGAGAAACAACGTACCGCCATCGGCCTGCTGCAGCTTGCCGCGCATGCCGTCCTTGCGCGCGCCGGTGAAGCTGCCGCCGCGATAGCCGAACAACTCGCTCTCGATCAGGCTTTCGGGTATCGCTGCGCAGTTGAGGGCAACGAAAGCCTTGCTCGCACGCTGACTGGCCTGATGCACAGCCTTGGCAAATGCTTCCTTGCCGGAGCCTGTCTCGCCATTGATCAGTAGCGGCACGTCGCGCTCGAACACCCGCAGGGCCTTGCGAAAAGCCGCTTGCAGCCCGGCATCGCCCAGGCAAATGCCGGACAGGCGTGGCGCCTCGGGAACTGCCGGTTTCGGCAGCACGGGAGACGGCTTGCGCGCTTCTGCGCGCAACACCGCAAACAGATGCCGCCCGTCTCGGGTGCGCAGCGGCCAGCTTGCGCTGGCATGGGCACTGGCGCGCCCCAGCAACTCATCCAGCGAACAATCGAAAAACGCCTCCACCGGTTTACCGAGCAAACCACCACGAATGTGTCCCAGCAGATTCAATGCGCTCTGATTGACCGCACTGATCCGCCCTTCCCCGTCAAACGCCAGCAGCCCTTCGCTGAACAGCCCGACGGATTCGGCCTGGAGATGGAAACGCAGCAACCATTGATTATCGAAACAGCGCAGGAAATAGCAGCTCTCGATCATCTTCGCCGACAGATTGACCAGCGCCATGGTGTGGAACTGGCTCTGGCGCGAAACGTCCGGCCGCGCCGAGGACACGTCGAGCACCGCCAGCAACTCGCCGTGGGGGTCGAACACCGGGCTCGCCGAGCAAGTCAGGCCGGTGTGGCGCCCGCGAAAGTGTTCGTCCTGATGGATGGTCAAAGCCTGACGTTCAACCAGGCAAGTGCCGATGCCGTTGGTGCCTTCGCAGGCCTCGCTCCAGTCGGAACCCAGCCAGAGGCCGGCGCGTTCGAAGATCTTGCGTTCGGCGGCAGCCGTGACGCAGTTGAGGATCACCCCGCGCGCATCGGTCAGCAGCACCGCGTGTCCGGCGCCGGAGAGTTGTTGATGCAGGCTGCTCATTTCGTTGCCGGCGATCTGCAACACCTGCTGCAGCCGTTCGCGGCTTTCGAGGACGCGTCCGTGCTCGAGCACGGTCGGCGCCATGGTCAGGGCCGGGTCGAGGTGATAGTCCTCAAGACAACGCAGCCACGAGCGGGCAATCGACGGGTCGGCACCGGGGCCATGCAGGTGCGGCTTGCCCTGGGTGACGGTAAGAACCTGTTGGGCATGGCGACTCAAATGGTTGTCGTGCATTTCTTATTATTCTCCCCGAGGCTCATCGGCCCATGCGTGAAGTGGTGCCCAGCATCCTCCAGCCCACCGGTCTTTGCAATGCTGGCAAGACCGCCCGGTCACGGGTTGTGCCAGAAGCGGTACAAACTGTCACTCAAGCTGTACCGATACCGTCACAGACGCTTGCCACTTGTCCGACACAAACCTCGCAAGGCCTTGATTTGCCTGACCTGCACGGCAGTGGCCCGCCCTTTGCTCTACGCTTATGGCAAGCGCTCATGCGCGTTTCTCTAATAAGTACAAAGCCAAGGAGAACATCATGCGTTACGCCCACCCCGGTACTGAAGGCGCCAAAGTCTCGTTCAAGAGCAAGTACGGTAACTACATCGGCGGCGAGTTCGTCGCGCCTGTCAAAGGTCAGTACTTCACCAATACCTCGCCAGTGAATGGCCAGCCGATTGCCGAATTCCCGCGCTCCACGGCCGAAGATATCGAAAAGGCGCTGGACGCCGCCCACGCCGCTGCCGATGCCTGGGGCTCCACTTCCGCCCAGGCCCGCTCGCTGATCCTGCTGAAAATCGCCGACCGCATCGAACAGAACCTCGAAACCCTGGCGATCACCGAAACCTGGGACAACGGCAAAGCCATCCGCGAAACCCTCAACGCCGACATCCCGCTGGCCGCCGACCACTTCCGCTATTTCGCCGGGTGCCTGCGCGCCCAGGAAGGCAGCGCTGCCGAGATCGATGGCAACACCGTCGCTTATCACATCCATGAACCGCTGGGCGTGGTCGGCCAGATCATCCCGTGGAACTTCCCGATCCTGATGGCCGCGTGGAAACTCGCCCCGGCCCTGGCCGCCGGCAACTGCGTGGTGCTCAAACCTGCCGAGCAGACCCCGCTGGGTATCAGTGTGCTGCTGGAGCTGATCGGCGACCTGCTGCCGCCGGGCGTGCTCAACGTGGTGCAAGGGTTCGGCAAGGAAGCCGGCGAAGCCCTGGCCACCAGCAAGCGCATCGCCAAGATCGCGTTCACCGGCTCGACGCCGGTCGGCTCGCACATCATGAAGTGCGCCGCCGAAAACATCATTCCGTCCACCGTGGAACTGGGCGGCAAGTCGCCGAACATCTTCTTCGAAGACATCATGCAGGCCGAGCCAAGCTTCATTGAAAAAGCCGCTGAAGGCCTGGTGCTGGCGTTTTTCAACCAGGGCGAAGTCTGCACCTGCCCGTCCCGTGCGCTGGTTCAGGAGTCGATCTATCCGCAGTTCATGGAAGCGGTGATGAAGAAGGTCAGCCAGATCAAACGTGGCGACCCGCTCGACACCGACACCATGGTCGGCGCCCAGGCGTCCGAACAGCAATTCGACAAGATCCTTTCGTACCTGGAAATCGCCAAGGGCGAAGGTGCCGAGCTGCTGACCGGCGGCAAGGTGGAAAAACTCGAGGGCAGCCTGGCGACCGGGTATTACATCCAGCCGACGCTGCTCAAGGGCACCAACAAGATGCGCGTATTCCAGGAGGAAATCTTCGGCCCGGTGGTGAGCATCACCACCTTCAAGGACGAAGCCGAAGCCCTGGCCATCGCCAACGACACCGAGTTCGGCCTCGGCGCCGGCCTCTGGACCCGCGACATCAACCGCGCCTATCGCATGGGCCGCGCCATCAAGGCCGGTCGTGTGTGGACCAACTGCTACCACCTGTACCCGGCGCATGCCGCGTTCGGCGGGTACAAGAAGTCCGGCGTCGGCCGTGAAACCCACAAGATGATGCTCGACCACTACCAGCAGACCAAAAACCTGCTGGTGAGCTACGACATCAACCCGCTGGGCTTCTTCTAAAAAACCGGGCGACACCGAACTATCGGTGTCGCCCTTTTAATTGCTATCGCTGGCAAGCCAGCTCCCACAGGGTGCGCAAGTCCGAACACCACAGAAATCTGTGGGAGCTGGCTTGCCAGCGATGGCGTCCTTAATGACACAACACGAAGCCTGGCCGCTCTGGCACGGGCCTTGCGTACCCGTCATTCAGGATTTGCCTGAACACCGCCGCTGCGTGAACAGCATCCATCCACTCAATCCTCTGCACCCGAAAGTCCAACAGATCAAACAATAAAAAAGACAGAGAGGACTTATGACTTCCACCACACAGCTCAAACCTACACTCGGCACCCTGCATCTGTGGGGCATCGCCGTCGGCCTGGTGATTTCCGGCGAATACTTCGGCTGGAGTTACGGCTGGGGCACGGCGGGAACCCTGGGTTTCCTGGTCACGGCCCTGATGGTTGCGACCATGTACACCTGCTTCATCTTCAGTTTCACCGAACTGACCACCGCGATTCCCCACGCGGGCGGGCCGTTTGCCTACAGCCGCCGGGCCTTTGGCGAGAAAGGCGGGTTGATCGCCGGGATCGCCACGCTGATCGAATTCGTGTTCGCCCCGCCGGCCATCGCCATGGCCATCGGCGCCTATCTCAATGTGCAATACCCGGAGCTTGATCCGAAAGTCGCGGCGGTCGGCGCGTATTTCGTGTTCATGACCCTGAACATCCTCGGCGTCAGCATCGCCGCGACGTTTGAGTTGGTGGTCACCGTGCTGGCCGTTGCTGAATTGCTGGTGTTCATGGGCGTCGTTGCACCGGGCTTCAGCTTCAGTAATTTCGTGCTCAATGGCTGGTCGGGCTCCAGCGAGTTCAGCCTCGGCTCGATTCCCGGGATCTTCGCCGCCATTCCCTTCGCGATCTGGTTTTTCCTCGCCATCGAAGGCGCAGCCATGGCGGCCGAGGAAGCCAAGGACCCGAAACGCACGATTCCCAAGGCTTATGTCAGCGGCATCCTGACCCTGGTGTTCCTGGCCATCGGCGTGATGGTGATGGCCGGCGGTGTCGGCGACTGGCGACAACTGGCGAACATCAACGATCCGCTGCCCCAGACAATGAAAGCGGTAGTCGGCAACAACTCGACGTGGATGCACATGCTGGTGTGGATCGGTCTGTTCGGGCTGGTGGCGAGTTTCCACGGGATCATTCTGGGCTACTCACGGCAGTTCTTTGCCCTGGCCCGGGCCGGTTACCTGCCGAAAAGTCTGGCCAAACTCTCGCGTTTCCAGACCCCTCACCGGGCGATCCTGGCCGGTGGCGTGATCGGCATTGCTGCGATCTACAGCGACGGCCTGGTCAATCTGCAAGGCATGACCCTCACGGCGGCGATGATCACCATGTCGGTGTTCGGCGCCATCGTGATGTACATCATCAGCATGCTCAGCCTGTTCAAACTGCGCAAAACCGAGCCGAACCTTGAGCGTACCTTCCGCGCCCCGGGTTATCCGATCGTGCCGGGGATCGCGTTGTTTCTGGCGCTGGTGTGCCTGGTGGCGATGGCGTGGTTCAACACGCTGATCGGTTGTGTGTTCCTCGGGTTCATGGCCGCCGGTTACCTGTACTTCCATCTGACCGCCAAGCAACGCTCCGAAGCACCGGCAGACGCTATGCTCGAAGGTATCTAGTTGCACCGGCACCGGGCGTTTCGCCCGGTGCCCGCTATATATAAGTGCATAAAGATCCAATGTGGGATCGAGTTATCCACAGAATCAAGAGGACACCGCCCCATGGCCGCATTTGCCCATACCGTCGGCGCCCAGACCTACCGCTTCGACAGCCTCAAGGATGTGATGGCCAAGGCCAGCCCGGCGCGCTCCGGGGATTTCCTCGCTGGAGTCGCTGCGCTCAACGATGGCGAGCGGGTCGCCGCGCAAATGGCGCTGGCCGACATCCCGCTTACGCATTTCCTGCAGGAAGCGCTGATTCCTTACGAGTCCGATGAAGTCACCCGGCTGATCATCGACAGCCACGACAAACAGGCTTTCGCCGTGGTCAGCCACCTTACCGTCGGTGGTTTTCGCGACTGGCTGCTCAGCGAAGCGGCCGACGAGTCCAGCCTGCGCGCCCTCGCCCCCGGCCTGACGCCGGAAATGGTCGCCGCCGTGTCGAAGATCATGCGCGTGCAGGATCTGGTGCTGGTAGCGCAGAAGATCCGCGTCGTCACGAAGTTTCGCGGCACCCTTGGCCTGCGCGGACGGTTATCCACAAGGCTGCAACCCAATCACCCGACCGACGAGCCGTCCGGCATCGCCGCGAGCATTCTCGACGGTCTGTTGTACGGCAACGGCGACGCCATGATCGGCATCAACCCGGCCACCGACAGCATCGCCTCGATCTGCGCGATGCTGGAAATGCTCGACGCAATCATCCAGCGCTACGACATTCCGACCCAGGCCTGTGTGCTGACCCACGTCACCACTTCCATAGAAGCCATAAACCGTGGAGTACCGCTGGATCTGGTGTTCCAGTCGATTGCCGGCACCGAAGCGGCCAACGCCAGTTTCGGCATCAACCTGAACATCTTGCAGGAAGGTTATGAAGCGGGCCTGAGCCTCAATCGCGGCACACTCGGGCAGAACCTGATGTATTTCGAGACCGGTCAGGGCAGCGCACTGTCGGCCAACGCCCACCACGGCGTCGATCAACAGACTTGCGAGACCCGCGCCTACGCCGTGGCGCGGCATTTCAAGCCGTTTCTGGTGAACACCGTCGTAGGCTTCATCGGCCCGGAATACCTCTACAACGGCAAACAGATCATCCGCGCCGGCCTCGAAGACCACTTCTGCGGCAAGTTGCTCGGCGTGCCGATGGGTTGCGACATCTGCTACACCAACCACGCCGAAGCCGACCAGGATGACATGGACACCCTGCTGACCCTGTTGGGCGTGGCGGGGATCAACTTCATCATGGGCATCCCCGGCTCCGACGACATCATGCTCAACTACCAGACCACCTCGTTCCACGACGCCCTCTACGCCCGCCAGACCCTGGGCCTGAAACCGGCGCCGGAGTTCGAACAGTGGCTGGCGAACATGGGCATCTTCACCCAGGCGGACGGCAAGGTCCGCTTCGGCAACAACCTGCCGCCGGCGTTTCGCCAGGCGCTGGCGCAACTGGGATGAGTCAGATGGAAAAACCGCCCGTCGATCCACAAAACCCGTGGCTGGAGCTGCGTCGCCTGACCCCGGCGCGCATAGCCCTTGGCCGCACCGGCACCAGCCTGCCGACCCATGCGCAACTGGATTTCCAGTACGCCCACGCCCAGGCGCGGGACGCGGTGCATTTGCCGTTCGATCATGCCGGGCTCCGCGCCCAACTGACCGGGCGCCAGCGCGACAGCCTGCTGCTGCACAGCGCGGCGGTGGATCGCAACAGTTACCTGCAACGCCCGGATCTGGGGCGCAAGTTGAGCGATCAATCGGCGCAAGCCCTGCGCGAATACGCGCTGGCGCATCCGGGCGGGGTGGATCTGGTGATTGTGGTGGCTGATGGTCTCTCGGCGCTGGCGGTGCATCGGCATACCCTGCCGTTTCTCACCCGTCTGGAAGAACAGATGAGCGCCGACGAATGGTCGACAGCGCCGGTAGTGCTGGTGGAACAGGGCCGAGTGGCGATTGGCGATGAAATCGGCCAGTTGCTGGGCGCGAAAATGGTCGTGATGCTGATTGGAGAGCGTCCGGGCCTCAGCTCACCGGACAGCCTGGGTTTATATTTCACCTACAATCCAAAGGTCGGCCTCACGGATGCTTACCGCAACTGCATCTCCAATGTGCGGCTGGAAGGGCTCAGTTACGGCATGGCGGCGCATCGCTTGCTGTACCTGATGCGCGAAGCCTGTCGGCGACAGCTGTCGGGCGTCAATCTGAAGGACGAGGCGCAGGTTCAGACGCTGGAATCGGAAGCCGGTGCAGACATGAAGAGTAATTTCCTGCTCGATCCGCCCTCCGCCTGAACCGTTTCCGCATTGCGTTTCTGCGCCGGTTTCAGGCAGGATCGATGCACGGCCGCCCGGGTTTCCCATCGCCGTCAGAGCAGTTGAAGACAGCCACTTGAAGACGAGACCTATCATGCGGATTATTCAAGCGACCCTCGAACACCTGGACCTGCTGGCCCCGCTGTTCGTCAAATATCGCGAGTTCTACGGTTCCCTGCCCTATCCGGACTCGTCCCGGGCATTCCTCGAAAAACGCCTGCGGCGCAAGGAATCGGTGATTTACCTGGCCTTGGCCGATGACGACGACAAGAAGCTGATGGGTTTCTGCCAGCTCTACCCGAGCTTTTCCTCACTGTCGCTCAAGCGGGTGTGGATCCTCAATGACATCTACGTCGCCGAAGATGCCCGCCGTCAACTGGTCGCCGACAACCTGATCCGCACCGCCAAGCGCATGGCCAAGGAAACCCAGGCTGTGCGCATGCGCGTTTCCACCAGCAGCGACAACGAAGTGGCGCAAAAAACCTACGAATCCATCGGATTCAAGGAAGACACCGAGTTCAAGAACTACGTGCTGCCGATCAGCGAAGAACTCTGATTTTTTCTAACAGTGTGGATGCAGGCCTTTGTGAAGAAGGTGCAACACCCTCGCCACAAAGGCCTGCACCTCACTCCGCCCTCGAAACGCCCCGCTACAAAACCAACGCGCTTTTCACCTGTCAGATCGTATAATCCTGTGCTTTCCGGCTTGTAAGAAAAACTACAACCGCTTGTAGGCTTACACCGAATCATCCGCACAGGCCTGCCGAGTCGGGCCATCACCACAGGTGCCCACATGGATTTCAACCCGATCGATATCATCCTGCATCTCGACGTCTACCTCGACATGCTGGTGAACAACTATGGGACCTGGATCTACGCCATCCTGTTTCTGGTCATTTTTTGCGAAACCGGCCTGGTGGTCACACCGTTCCTGCCGGGTGATTCGTTGCTGTTCATCGCCGGGGCGGTCGCTGCAGGCGGCGGCATGGACCCGGTACTGCTGGCCGGTCTGTTGATGCTGGCGGCAATCCTCGGAGACAGCACCAACTACGTGATCGGACGAACCGCCGGCGAGAAGCTGTTCAGCAATCCGAATTCGAAGATCTTCCGTCGCGACTATCTGCAACAGACGCACGACTTCTATGACAAGCACGGCGGCAAAACCGTGACCCTGGCGCGCTTCCTGCCGATCATCCGCACCTTTGCCCCGTTCGTCGCCGGTGTCGCGAAGATGCCTTACCCGCGCTTCTTCGGCTTCAGCGTGTTCGGTACCGTCCTGTGGGTCGGCGGTCTCGTAACGCTGGGTTACTTCTTCGGCAACGTGCCGTTCATCAAGAAGAACCTGTCGCTGCTGGTGGTCGGCATCATCCTGCTGTCGCTGGTGCCGATGATCATTGGCATGTTGCGCAGCCGTCTCGGCGGCGCCAAAGCCCAATCGCACTAATTCGATGTGGTCACTGAGCGCCTGGCGACGCCGGCGCACTCTGGCGAAGCATCCGATTGCCGATGACATGTGGCAGCGGGTGCATCACCACTTGAGCTTCCTTGACGGCATCAGCGCCGCGGAAGATCAGTGGCTGCGCGAAGCCTGCGTACTGTTTCTCGAAGACAAGCACCTGACTGCCCTGCCCGGCGTCGAGCTGCATCAGGAGCAACGCCTGCTGCTCGCCGCTCAGGCGCAATTGCCGCTGCTGCACCTTGGCGATTTGAACTGGTATCAGGGCTTCCACGAAATCATTCTGTACCCCGACGACTTCCTCAGCCCCCAGCGTCATCGCGATGCCAGTGGCGTCGAGCATGAGTGGGACGGCGAACACAGCGGTGAAGCCTGGCAACAAGGGCCGATCATCCTTGCCTGGCCCGGAGTGATGGCCAGTGGTGGCTGGGAAGGTTACAACCTGGTGATCCACGAACTGGCGCACAAACTCGACATGCTCAACGGTGACGCCAACGGCCTGCCACCGCTGCACGCCGACATGCGGGTAAAAGACTGGGCCCAAGTGATGCAGGCGGCGTACGACGACCTCAATCGCCAGCTCGACCGCCATCCCGACGCCGAAACCGCCATCGACCCGTATGCCGCCGAGAACCCGGCCGAGTTCTTCGCCGTCACCAGCGAGTACTTTTTCAGCGCCCCGGATCTGCTGCAGGAGGCTTATCCACAGGTGTATGCGCAGCTGCAGCTTTTCTACCGACAGGATCCCCTGGCACGACTGAAGCAACTTCAGGCCACGGACCCGGTCTATCAGGCACACGAGTAAGGCCTGGACGACCTTCGGTGCATGGCATCGCGGGTGGAATATGCCTATAATCGCCGCCACTTTTTGGTCAATCCGGCCAAGTGTTTTGGTCTACTAACGGGGGCAACGCCCAATGAGCTACAGCAAGATTCCGGCTGGCAAAGACCTGCCGAACGACATCTACGTCGCGATCGAGATCCCGGCCAACCACGCGCCGATCAAATACGAAATCGACAAAGACAGCGATTGCCTGTTCGTTGACCGTTTCATGGCCACCCCGATGTTCTACCCGGCCAACTACGGTTACATCCCGAACACCCTGGCTGACGACGGTGATCCCCTGGACGTGCTGGTCGTAACCCCTTACCCGGTGGCGCCAGGCTCGGTGATCCGCGCGCGTCCGGTCGGCATCCTGAACATGACCGACGACGGCGGCGGCGATGCCAAAGTCATCGCCGTTCCACACGACAAGCTGTCCCAGCTGTACGTGGACGTGAAGGAATACACCGACCTTCCAGCTCTGCTGATCCAGCAGATCGAGCACTTCTTCGCGAACTACAAGGATCTCGAAAAAGGCAAATGGGTGAAAATCGAAGGCTGGGACGGCGCAGACGCCGCCCGCGCCGCGATCACCAAGTCGGTTGCTGCGTACAAAGGCTAAGCCTCGCGACCTGCGACACGCTTGAAGAAAACCCCGGTTGATCCGGGGTTTTTTGTGCCTGGGCGGCAAGGGCCTAAACAGCTTGTTTATGGCGGCCTACAGAAAAGTTTTAGCGTGTGTAATTTCCCACAAGAACGCCTTACATCTCGTCGCAAAATTTGCCTCGATTTTGAACGCAAGGTTTATTCAAACCGCTCTGGGCCGGCCTTAGACTCGTGTTTATGAGAAAGAACACTAGTGGTCCAAGATTCAAGGCACTCCTGGAAGCTGCGAACATCACCACCACGGGATTCGCAAAGTTCTGGGGCACGGAAGCCCAAAACGTTCATAACTGGTACACCCGGGGCGTACCCGCGTACCGCATGGAAGAGGTCTCGCGCCTGCTGTCCGTCAACAGCCAATGGCTGAAGACCGGCGAAGGCCCGAAAGAAGCCCCGCGGTTGCACACAGATCCGGGTCAGACGTTCGATACCCAAGCCATCAGTGGCGTCTACACGGTGCTCGAATCCAACGACATCGCACTACCGCTCTACAAGGAAGCGCCCACGACTGCCGGCTCCGGCAAGACCCACGTCATCAAGGACCCGGAGCAAACCGTCCGCCTGCCCCGCAGCCACCTCGAAACCCTGAACATCCACCCCACCGACGCCATCTGCACCCACATGATCGGCAACAGCATGGCGGAGAAAATCGAAGACGGCTCCACCCTCGCCATCGACCGCAGCCTCACCCAGGTGGTGGACGGCGAAATCTACGCCATCGAACACGACGGCATGCTGCGCATCAAATACCTGCACCGCATGCCCGGCAACGCATTGCGTCTGCGCAGCCACAACAGCGCCGAATACCCGGACGAGATCTTCCGCGCGGCGCAGATCGAGGAGCAGAGGATTCATGTGCTGGGGTGGGTATTCTGGTGGTCGACACTGAACAAGCGGCGGCCGGTGGTGCCGTTTCTCTGACCCTCCATCACTCTGTGCCCCTGCACAGAACCGGGTGAGAGCGGGCTTGGTCCGGGCGGCGATCCGACGAAGAGGCCCGGATACACGGTACAAATTCCTGCGTCCTGCCGCACAAATCGCTCTATTACGCACTTGAGACTGGGCATCCCCAACAAAACTCAGTATCCTGCGCCCCACATTCGCGCATCGACCCGCCAAGCGGCCCAGATGACGCCTGACGCGGCAGACCACTGTCTGACCAAGTCCCACAGCCGGACGCAAGATCCGGATGTACGTTTTGAAGGCTGGCGCGGTTTACCAAAAATAAACCAAGCCAGTCCCCGAGAAGCCGGCCACAAGCCGGCTTTTTAATGCCTGCTGAAAAGCCAAACCTACCGTCCGAAATCTGAATCGCCGCTTGCCGGATACCAAACGCGCTAGTACCGTAAAGACAAACGTCATTACAGGTAACTCATCATGGCATCCATCAACATTCGTATCGACGACGAACTGAAACAGCGCGCCTTCGCAGAGCTGGAAAAGCTCGGGCTGACGCCCTCAGAGCTTCTGCGCCAAACGCTTCAATACGTCGCGGACCGGGGCAAACTACCATTCAAAGCGGCATTGATTAGCGAAGAAGATGAAGCGCTTATCGCCGTGGTCACTGAACGTCTTGCCGCTCCTCAGCGAGTCAAGGTAAGTCTGGATGACCTATGACCTCGAGTTTGATCGTCGTGCATTGAAGGAATGGAACAAGCTGGGCGATACGATTCGCGAGCAGTTCAAAAAGAAACTCGCCGAGGTTCTCAAGAATCCTCGCATAGAAGCCAACAGGCTTCGCGAGCTGCCAGATTGCTACAAGGTGAAGCTGAAAAGTGCTGGATATCGCCTGATTTATCAGGTGATTGATCACGAAATTGTGGTGTTCGTAGTCGCTATCGGAAAGAGGGAGCGAGAGGCGGCTTATGACACTGCACAGGATCGACTGTCGTCCCAACCCTGAGCCAGTTAATCATCAGGATCAATTCTGAAATTGGGCAGCAACCTGCTGCCCAATTACCCTCACGGATAACTGAACGACTTCACCAACGTCAACTCCCCCACCGCCCGCATCGGCACGATGAAAGTCTCCATCTTCTCGCTAGGCGTCCCCTCCTCCGTAATCACCGTCACCTGCGCTGTGGTCAACGGCTGCACCGCCTCATCCCCTCCCTCATAATCCCCGCGATAGCCACCACCAAAGTAGTTCACATACACCAGATACTGCCCCTTGATCGGCGCCGGCATGGCGAAGATTTCCGGGCCGTAGCCGGTGGTCACGTCGACGTCCAAAGCCGCACCATTGGGGGCGACGCGGTCGCCGTACCAGATGTGCGCACCGTCAGGCGTGATCAGGTGCAGGTCAAGGTCGGTGCCGTCGCTGTCCCAGGACAGCAGCACGCGCAGTTTGGCCGGGGTGGCGCCGCCGCTGGCGTTGAGGAATTGGGTGCGATGGCGTTGCTGGCCGTCCGGGCTGCGGACTTCGACGCTGTTGCTGCCGTTGGGAAACGAGAACGGGCGGTCGAAGCGGCCGCTGTCGTCGATTTTCAGCGGCATGCTGACGCCGTTGACGATCAGGCGGCCGGGCTCTTTGTTTTTCGGGGTGGCTTTGATTTCGCCGCTGATGCGGGCGGTGTTGGCCTGACCGACCGGGGTGTTGACCGAGGAGGCCGGGTAGTTGACGGTCTGGCGGAAACTTTCACCCTCGCCTTCGGCCGCGCCGGTGCGCCAGCCACCGACCGGGGTGTCGAGTTTGACGCCGTCAGCGGCAATCACCGGCAAAGCAGCGGCAAATACGCAGAGCAACAGCAAGACCTGTGGATAACGGAGTGTCATGGTCTATTCCAGCAAAAGGTGACGGGCGAGCCCTTCGATATAGGTTTCATCCTGGCCATTGGGATGAGCTTCAAAGGCCAGGTGCAGGTATTCGTGAGTCAGGTCGAGGCGGTCCTGCAAGGACAGCACGCCGCGCACGTAGATGCGCTGGCGTTCTCGGTCGACGAAGGGGCGGCCGAAGGCGAGTTTGCAGACGGCGAAAGTGCTGACTTCGTTGTAACCGGTTTCGCTTTCAAGCGTCGGACGCCAGCCGCGACGTTGCTTTTGCAGCCAGTCTTGCGCGGCGGGCAGCGCTTCACAGGACGCCACCGGGTTGTCCCAGCGACTGAGGCTCGCGCGCGGATAGGCGTGCAGCAAAATAGCGTCGTAACGCTGGCCGGCATTGGCTTGCTCGACGGCCTGTTGCCAGGCGAGTTTGTCGGGCCCGGGTTGATCGGAGTGATAGGTGACGGTGCTGCCGGCCAATACCAGATCCGCCGTCCAGGCGGTGATGCTGCGCGATTCGGCAGAAGCAGGACGCGGGGCGACACGCTGGCGGGTGCTGCTGTCATCGATGCTCAAACATTCGCCATTGCGCGTGGCGTTTTGCAGCAGATACGTGCGGATCGCCACGGCCAATGCTTTAGCCGCTTCGGCTGGTTCCGGTTTGGCTTCACGCTCCAGCACTCGGGCGACGTACTCTTCACGATCGAGCCGAGCCACAAGTTTGTCGTTGAGCAGAAACAACTCGCCGTCGCTGTGGATATCCAGCGCATTGCCGTTGGCGAATTCGACGCGGTAATCGCCCTGCAACGGGCCCGAAGTCACCGCCCGATCACCGGCCAGAACCCGGGTAACGGGATAACGCGAAAACAGACCCACCTCGACACATCGCCCGCCGTCCGCCGGCCAGGAAGCAGGCAACATCGTCGCCAACGCCGAACCGTAATGCCGCAACACCATCTGACTGGTACCCCGGCCACCGGCCCAGATCGGCGAGCCGTCCGCCGTCCAGCCGGCGAATCCGCCCTGGCGTGATTGAGGGTCCTGATCGCCGAGCCAGCTCCAGGTTTTCACCCGCAGGCGCCCGCCGAGTTCACCGACGACATTGCCGTCCGACGCGTTCAGCACTACGTCGAGCAGCACACGACGCATCTGATCCTGGGCCGGCAGCCACGCCAAAACCTTCAGCAAGTCAGCCACGGAAACCCGAGTAGCCGGTTGCACCGATGGCAAATCCAGCAACCACGACGGCGCCTGTCGCGCCTGCCAATAGGTTCTCCAATCGCCAGCGGTTATGCCCAACCGCACCGGCTCAAAATACAATCCGCACGATTTCACCAGCGCCTGATCACGCTCGATCTTGCCGCCCGCTGCGCAGCAATAAACCTCTTCCTTCGACTCCCCGCGACATTCATAAGCCGGCTCGCGAGCGCCGGTATCCACCAGCCACGCGTAAACGAACACCTTCCACAGACTGCCCAGCGGCGTATCCAGAGACGAAGGCAGCGGCTCGCGAGCGGTCAGTTGCGTGGTGTTCAGCGATAGCAGTTCGCCCTTGTAGGCCACGCGCAACGGCTCATCCTGCGCCGTCGCCAGCGCAGGAATCACACACATCAGCAGCCACACCAGCGGCCGGGTCATGTCAGTTGACCGTGACCTGACCGAGGGCCGCTTTCGCTTCCCGGGCCTGATGCTGCGGCGCGTAGACCTGAGTGAAGCGCACTGGCGGCAGATTGAACTGGCCCTTCTGCGAGAAGCGCACCAGATGGCGCAGACGCAATTCACCGCTCAGCGCATCCACCGGCACCGCGTAGGCCAGTTGGCCCGGTTCGAACCGCGCCTTCTCCAGCGCGGTCGGCTCGGTGCCGTCCTTGCCCTGCAACTTGATGCCCCACGTAGTTCGCTCGACATCCGCGCCCGGCGGCAGCGGCACTTCGAGCATGCCGTAGCGCAGCGGTTTCGGTGCCTTGCTGGTGAGGATCACTTCGTCCAGGTACAGGCTGTCGCTGGACAGTGGTTTAGTACCGACCGGCTCCAGTTTGAAGGTGAAGGCTTCGTCACCCGGTACCAGACGCGACAGGCGCCGAGTGATGGTCACCGCCATCGGATCGACCGCCGGCTGCTGGGTCTGGAAGCTCAGCGCCGCTCGCAGCGGACGCTCCTGAGTGCCCGACACCGTCAACACGCTCGGTACCGGCGCAGCACCCTGCCACGTCCAGTACATCTCACCGGTCGCGCCGTAGTTTTTCTTCCAGCCTTCGCCCGGTGCCAGCGCGATGGTCGGCGAGGCCTGGGCGATGCTGCGTTGCAGCCAGGTCAGCGCCAGCGCACGTTCGAGGGTCGATTGCTGCGGCAACAGGCGTTGCAGCAGCGCGTTCGCACGAGCCTGATCGAACGGTTGCAGCGACAGGTTCAGCGCTTCGGCAAACGGCTGCGAACTGACGGACAAGCGCTGTTGCGCAGCGCCCAGCTGACGATTGAACGCGTCCGGCAGAGCAACTTTCGACTGGGTCGCCAGCGATGCGGTCAAGGCCCGCGCCGCCGCCAGACCGAGCGCCGAATCCGGGTCGCTCATCACCAGACTGTCTTCGCCGTCGTCCATCAGGGTTTCGGCATTGCCTTCACCAGCCTTCGCCAGATCGTCCATCAAGCCGCTGAGCAGCGTGTTGACCGGCAAGTGCATCTGTTTGGCGAACGACAGGATCAGCGCCCGTTGCAGCAACGGCGTGTTCGGCGCTTGCTTGGCGTAAACCTCCAGCACCCGCTGCCAATGCTCCGGCGGCAGGGTCAGATCCAACACCTGGCTGGCGTTCCAGTCGGCGTAGTAGGCGTAAGCGGTGAGGAACGCATCCGGTTCGCCGTCGAAGCCCCACCAGGTGAAGCTCGCCGACGGCCCGGCCATCTGCACCAGCCGCAGACGGCTGTTCTGCATGATCAGGCGCAAGCGGTCGCGGATCTGCGGGCTCGACGCCAGCGACGGATAAGCGATGCTCAACGGCAGCAAACGGCTGGCGGTCTGCTCGACACCCCCGTACGGATAGCTGAGCAGATCGTCGAGGGCCGAACGGAACAACGCTTGCGGGCTGTCATCCAGACGCAGGCGAATGTCGGTGGCGTCTGCCGGCAGGCTCAACGGCGTGTCGCCGCTGGCCACGTCGAGGCTCTGGGTCTGCGTCACTTGCCAGCCTTCGCCGGTCGCGGTCAGGCGCACCGCGAGGGCGTCGGCGGTTTTGCCGTCCTGCACCAGCTCGGCGATCCATTCGCCGGTGGCCAATGCGAAGGCCGGCAGCGGCAGGTAGTTGATGCCGTTGTTGAGGGTCACCGGCAGACGCTGTTCGGCGCCGGCGTAGTGCGTCACCAGCTCGGCCTTGACCGGTTTCTCGGCCTGGCTGAAGGCGAACACGCCAAGTTGCGGCTGGTCACCCTTGCGGAATTTGCTCGGCCCGCTCCACTTCAGGTACAGCGGTTTCTCCGAGCGCACGAACTGCTTCTTCTGCCCGACCTGACCGTCATCGGCAATCGCCCGCGCGGTGATGCGCCAGCGGGTCAGTGAGTCCGGCATCTTGAAGGTGAAACGGGTCTTGCCGTCGGCGTCGGTCAGCAATTCAGGCTGCCACGCAGCGGTGTCGACGTCTTCGCGACGCGGCCGCTCCAGCACTTTCACCCCACGCTCGCTGCGGTTGGCCTTGCCCGGTGCGCCAGGGCTGCCCGGCAACGCCACGTCGTAGCTGATGAACGACAGGCTGGCGCTGGTGCGCACGTTGTTGCGGCGCGGGTGGTAGAAGAACTGGTCGATGGTCGGCGCGACTTCCGGTTGCAGCGCGTAGACCATTTCATCGACCACGCTGACCGTCAGGTGCGCCGGCACAGCCTTGCCGGCGAACTGCGTGGTCAGGTCGACCGTCACGGTATCGCCCGGCTGATACGTCTCTTTGTCGGTCTTGATCGCCACATCGATCTGCGGCGCGACGACCTTGATCCCGGCGTTCTGGAAGCTGTACTGACCGCCCTTGGTGTAGAGCACCGAGAACGTCAGGTTCGGCGCGAAGTTGTCCTTCACCGGGATGCGTGCGCGGTATTGGGTGTCGCTGAGTTTCTCCAGTTTCAGCCAGTCGCCACCCTTGGCCAGCAGCGCGGTGGCTTCGACCTTGTCGCGCTCCAGCGACAGCAGTGCATCGCTGACTGGCTCCGGGAATGTGATCAGCGCCAGCGCTTCGTCGCCGGCCTTGTACTCGGGTTTGTCGAGGACAATTTCCACGGTGCCCGGCACTGCCTTGACGCCGTCGCCGGTGACCGAATGACCGGTCGCACCCAGCACTCGACCGTGCTGATCCTTCAACGACAGGTTGTAGGTCCCCGGACGATCGAACGCCACGCTGAAGCCTTTGTCTTTCGCCGCCAGCTTGCCCTCGCCGGTGGTCTGGTCTTCCAGACGCACCCAGCTGTAGCTGCTCGGCACCACGGCCTGCGCCTGTTGGCTGCCACCCTCGTTGGCGTAGCTGAACGCGACCTTGTCACCGACCGCGCTGAAACGCTGCGGCGCGGTCAGACGGAAGCTGGCAGCGCCGCGGTCGATGAGGATTTCCTTGGTGGTCTTGACCCGATACGCCGCGCCATCGCTGGCAAACACGATGAGCATGTAGCGGCTAGGCTTTTCGGCGGCCGGCAGGTCGAGGGTCGCGTTGCCCTTGCTGTCGGTGGTCAGTTCGGTGCTGGTCAGTTCCACCGGGAATTGCCCGAGGTATTGCAGCTCGTTGTCGACCATCGACAGTTGCTGGGCGCGCAGGCTCAGGGTCAGCTTGGCGTTGGCCACCGGTTTGCCGTCCGGGTACAGCAACACCAGGCTGCCCTTCACCGGTTCGCCGGTTCGGTAATCCTGCTTGGCCAGATTCAGCGAGATTTCGAAGTGCGGCTTGATGTACTCCGCCACCCGGAACGCGCTGCTGTAGGCCTGATCCTTGTAATTGAAACGCAGCTCGTAACCGCCGGCCACCGCGTTGTCCGGCAACTGGAAACGGCCCTGGGTGCCGGCCTTGGAGTCGAGTTTCAGGTCGAGCCGCTGCAACTCGGTGCCGGTGGCATCGAGCACGCTGACATTGACGTCCGCCGCGCCCGGCAACACTGAATCCCGAGCATTCTTGAATTCACGGCCAACGATTTTCAGCGACACCCAATCACCCGGGCGATACAGCGGCCGGTCAGTGAAGGCGTAGAGTTTGGTGTCGTAGATTTCGCTGTCGTAATAGAAGTTTTCCGAGACGAACACCCCGCCCTCTTCGTCCTCGCCGATGACGAACGAACGCTCCGGGCTGACGTGTTTCAGGCGCAGCAGACCATCGGTGTCGGTGGCGCCGCTGCTCATCACGCCGAGGCCGTCGGTCCACAGCACATTGACCTTCGGCACCGAGCTGCCTTCGTGTTTGCGCGCGGCCCACACCAGCAATTCATCACCGGCAATCTTGCTTACCGCGACGGTGTTGGAAACGAAAACCATGGTGGTCGCGCGGTACTTGCCGATCAGCGCTTCGACCAGATAAAGACCCGGTTTCAGATTGCCCAACGGGATGTAGACGTTACCCGGCGCGACGCTGACGAACTCGCTGGAAGACCCGGCCAGATTGACCCCGGTCGGTGGCTGGATCGGTTTGGCCTGCCACAGCGGATAGCGAAACTGACTGACCACCGGCAGGCCCGGAATCAGGGCGAACTGCGGTTGCGCGTCGTACGGCGTCGGCGCGGCGATGGCATTGCCCATCTTCAGCTCCGGCACTTCCTCGGTGACTTGCTGACGCGACTCGTAAGAGAACGCACGCTGCATCACCCGACGGGATTTGCGGTACCAGTTGTCCCACAGGTACGCGAGGGTGTTGGACAGGCCTTCGCCCTTGAACTGGCCGTCGCTGACCACGCGGTGCAGGTTCTTCTGGCGCTTGAGGAAGTCCAGCGGCTTGTCGATCTTGTACACGCGGATGTCGGCGCCGCCGTACGGTTCCATGCGGAAACGACGGTAATCACGGCCCGGCGCTTCAAGGCGCACCACCGCCTGTTCGTCGGCGGCGAAACTGCTGTCGGCCAGCAGGAAAAAGCTCTCACCGGAGACCGGTGTGTAGCCGCTTGGCTCCACGGTGTCTTCGGCATTCACGGCCGAAAACGGCAGGACTGACAGCAACAGAAAAGGCAGTAAACGCAGCATGCGGGCACCGGTCATTGGGAGAGAAAGTTCAGTCGATAGACGCCGATGAAGTTGGGGTTGGCTGCGTCGGGTATCCATCGGGTGTCCTTCCATGTCATGAGTTGCTGCAGGCTTGCCGATCGCATGCCGTTGTCGGTTGGGGTGGTCGTGCCAGTGTGATAGGCGATGTAGCGGCCCATCCAGATCATCAGGTGCTGGTCGTCGCCCTGATCGAAAAACATCAGATCGCCGGGCCGTGCCTGGGACACGTCGCGGCCGATCAGGTGGCTGTTGAACTGAATCAGTTTGATCGCGTTGACGTAGGGCCCGATCTTGCCGCCGCCCTGCTGCCATTGCTGGGCGAGCTTGCGCTGATCGGCGCTCAGGTCGAGCTCCGGCGGCAGATAGCGGTTGGACACGCCATTGCTGCGCAGCCATTTGTCGTCGTGCACTTTCAGCGCTTCGTTGGCGGCGAAACGCACCAGCCCCGCGCAGTCCTGCTGATACCAGCGCGGGCTCGGGCCTTTGCTCAACTGCTCCTGAGCGATGCGCACGAACCAGGCACGAAAGACCTGGGATTGCGCAGGGTCCAGGGCCGGAGTCTCAACGGCTCGGGCGCTGGCGCTGAGTAACAGCGCCAACAGGCCGAGACTGCGGATCAATCCAGTCACAGCGCTTTCCACTCCAGCGGCAGCCATTGCCAGTGACCTTCAGGCTCGCTGCCTTCCGGCAGGGTCAGGGCGTATTTGCCCATGCCGCCGAGGGTGCGCAGTTTCGGGATCAGGTAGGTTTGCGCGGCGTTGTAGAACACCGGCTCCATGTCCTGCGGCAGGCTGTCGAGGGTTTCCTGCTGCATCAGTTGCGCCATCGAATCCGGGCCGAAGTAAATCGGCATCAGCACATCTTTGGGCAATACATCGGCCATCGGCGGGAAGCGCTTGTCGAGGGTGCCGAGGGCCTTGTCCACCAGTTTGTCGTCGAGGGAAAACAGCAGCGTCGAACCATGGCGCGCCAGGCTGACTTTCATGAACGCACGGCCGGTGATCGCATCCGGGTTCTCGGCATCCTTGGCCGCATACGGGCCGAAGTTGGAACTGACCTGACGCTGCCAGAGATGGCTCTGGCCTTCCTGTTTCTCGACCACCGGGAACGCGTGTTCGTCGACCTTGCCTTCGTAGGCGCCGACCATCGAATCGAACAGCGTGCCGATATCTGCGTCGAGTTTGCCGTTGTCTTCGTCGTTCAGACTGGCCACCAGCAACGGCGTGTACAGCCGCGAATCGGCGTACCAGCACAGGCCCGCCGCGCCGGCCACGTGTTCGGTGAGTTTCTGCGCCACCGCTTCTTCGGCGCCGAGTTTCACCAGCAACGGTTTCTGCGGCTCGGCAGCGACCGGCAGAGTCACGCAGGCACTGGCGCCCAGCGGCATGGCTTGCCAGACCGGTTTGAAATCGAAGTCCGGCTGGTTCTCCAGCTCATCCATGGCCAGGAAGCTGTGCCAGCCCTTGTCGTCCATGTCGAAACGCAGACCGGCGAAATTCGGGATGAAACGCTGGTAACCCATGGCCAGGACGCTGGAATTGACTGACAGACGCTGCTTGGTTTCAGGTGTCTTGGCCGTGAGCCCGAATGCCTCGGGGAACAGTTTTTCGCCGTTGAGCAAAGCCGCCAGCGCTTGCGGCGAAACGTGGCTGGATTCCTCGGAAGCGCCACTTTCCGGGTCGTAGAACTTGCTCGGGTTGGACAACACCACCAGTTTGTCGCCACGGGAAGCAAACAACAGGGATTTGCTGGCGTTGTAGGTCAGCTGATACAGCGGCACTTCGTCACCGCCGACTTTCAGGGTGCTTAACACGCTCAGTTGCGAATCATCCAGGGCGACTTTCGCAAGCGGCTCCAGCAGCTTGGCCAGACCGCCGCGATCCATCACCAGCAGGAAATCCTTCAGCCGACCATCGGCGCCGCGCCACAACGCTACGTCTGCCGGTTGATCGAAGAGTTGCTCGATCAGGCTGTCCTGCAGCTTCAAGTCATGCTCGTAGATGATCCGCCGCAGACTGCCGATCAACCCGAGGCGGTCGGCGTGGGTTTCGTAATAGAAGACGAAATCCTCGGTGAGCGTGGCCTTGAGGAACGGCACCGTCAGCAGGTCCTTGGGCAACTGGCTCAGGGAGCGGGTCTCCAGCAGCGCATCCGGGCGGCTCAGACCGAGTTTGTCGCTGGCCAGTGCCGCCGCCGGTAGCTTGGGCTTGTGCATCAGCCAGCCGAGCCCGCCCGCCACGCCGGCCACCAGGCACAGCCCGGCCACCAGCAACGGCCAGCGCCGGGAAGGTTTGGCGGTGGGTGCGGCGGTCGCCGGGGTCTCAGTGTTTTCGCTCATCTTCTCGCTCATGTTCCCAAAGCTCGGCAGTTCATCCGTGGTGCGGGATGCTTAATAGTTGAAAGTCTTGACCAGCAACAGATCACCGATGGCCCGCAGGGGCACGATGAACGTTTCGCGTTTTTCGTCGACAGTGTTTTCGTTGAGCACCAGCGTTATCTGCGAGGTGATGACCTCGTTCTGGTTGCTGGTCTCCTCGAAGTTATAGCCGCCGTTACCGAAGTTGCCCCAATAGTTGACGTAAACCAGATAGGTGCCATGCAGCGGCGCGGTCATGGTGAACATTTCCGGGCCGGGACCATCGACACCGTCCGGATCGAGCCCGCCGCCGTTGCTCATCGCCGGTCGCGCCCAGAAGGCGTGCTGGCCGTCAGGCGTAATGACGTGCAGGTCGAGTTCGGCTTTAGGGTCATCCCAGCCGAGCACCACGCGGATCCGCGCCGGCGTGCGCAGGTTATTGGCTTCGTAGAATTGAACGCGCTTGAGCGACTGGCCGTCGGCACTGATCACCTCGACGCTGTTGGAACCGGCGCCGAACGCGTACGGCCGGGCGAAACGGCCCTGGTCGTCGGTGTACAGATTCAGTGGATTGCCATTCACCGCCAGGCTGTGGGGCGGGCGCAGATGCCCGATTGCCTTGAGCTGGCCCTGAATCATCGTGCGATTGCGCTGGATGCCGCGATCGATGGGAGGTGTGGGATAGGCGACCTGCGGGTTTTCCGTGCGATCGAGCAGCCCGTGATAGCGCCAGCCGCCCACCGGCTCCGACAGCTCCGCGCTCGGCGCCGCCAGCAGCGCGGGCGCGCAGGCCAAGCCGATCAGCAGCAAAAGAAGTGAACGCATGTGATGCCTCCTGCCATGCCTGACGAAACCTTGCACCCGATCCTCGGCGCTTCACAGTGGGCGATACTGCGTTTCGTCTGAAAGACCCGTGACTGTCGGGTCGTAGAAGGCGCGAAGGTTAGCGATTCGGCAGTTTTTTAACAATCGGATACATCTGGATTTGCGGTGGGAATCACGCACATTGACTGGGCGTGAGCCGAATAGCGGACTTATTCGGCTCACAACATGAGCCGAATAACCTTCGGGTCAGACAAGACTGGTCTCGACACCATGATGAAACGGCCAAGACACCCCGCTCATTTGCCCATACCCCCCCTATCTGCTAGTGTCGCGCCGGTTTAACGTCAACCGGAATTAGCCGCCATGGCCCGCAAAAAAGCTGCACTGGATTTCGAACAGTCCCTCGCCGACCTGCAAACACTGGTCGAGCGTCTGGAGAACGGTGAATTGTCGCTGGAAGACTCGCTGACCGCTTTCGAGCAGGGCATCGGCCTGACCCGTGACTGCCAGGCGGCGCTGGCCCAGGCCGAGCAAAAGGTCCAGGTGTTGCTGGAGCGCGATGGCGAACTCGCCGAGGAACCCTTCGACGCGGATCAGCCAGAATGATTGCAGCGTATTCGGCCACCAGCCAGGCGCGGGTCAACGCGGCACTGGAAACCCTGTTCAATGCCCCGCTGCCGGAACTGGCGCGCCTCTATGAAGCCATGCGCTACAGCGTGATGAACGGCGGCAAACGCGTGCGCCCGCTGCTGGCCTACGCCGCATGCGAAGCCCTCGGCGGCAAGGCCGGGCAGGCCAACGGTGCGGCCTGCGCAGTTGAGCTGATCCACGCTTACTCGCTGGTACACGACGATTTGCCGGCGATGGACGACGACGATTTGCGTCGCGGCCAGCCGACTACTCACAAGAAATTCGACGAAGCCTGCGCGATTCTGGCCGGCGACGGCTTGCAGAGCCTGGCCTTTAGCGCCCTGCTCGACCCGCGCCTGAGCGACCTGAGCGCGGACATCCGCCTGCAACAGGTCACGGCGCTGGCGCACGCGGCGGGCCCGGCCGGCATGGTCGGCGGTCAGGCCATCGACCTCGGTTCGGTCGGCCTCAAGCTCGATCAGAAAGCCCTCGAACAGATGCACCGGCACAAGACTGGCGCGCTGATCGAGGTCAGCGTCAAGCTCGGCGCCCTGGCCAGCGGCCGCGCCGAGAAGGATGAACTCAAGGCTCTGCAAAGTTATGCACAGGCCATTGGCCTGGCATTCCAGGTGCAGGACGACATCCTCGACGTCGAAAGCGATACCGAAACCCTCGGCAAACGCCAGGGCGCCGACATCGCCCGCGACAAGCCGACCTATCCGGCCCTGCTCGGCCTCGACGCCGCCAAGGCCTATGCCCTGGAACTGCGCGATCAGGCCCTGCACGCGCTGCGACCGTTTGACGCGGCCGCCGAGCCATTGCGCGATCTGGCCCGGTATATCGTCGACCGGCGCAACTAAAGGCTAATCAGCCAAAAAAGCCCAACGCGTGGGCAGGGGACGATGCATCAGGTAAACTGCCGCATCTTTTATACCTATAACGATTCGCCTGATGCCCACGACGTTTCATGAGATTCCCCGCAAGCGCCCGACCACGCCCCTGCTCGACCGCGCTAACACGCCGGACGGCCTGCGCCGGTTAGGCGAAGCCGAGCTGGAAACCCTGGCTGATGAGTTGCGCCTGGAATTGCTCTACACGGTCGGCCAGACCGGCGGGCATTTCGGTGCCGGCCTGGGCGTCATCGAGCTGACCATCGCGTTGCACTACGTCTTCGACACCCCGGACGACCGGCTGGTGTGGGACGTCGGTCATCAGGCCTATCCGCACAAGATCCTCACCGGTCGTCGCGAGCGCATGGAAACCCTGCGCCAGAAGGACGGCATCGCCGCTTTCCCGCGCCGCTCCGAGAGCGAGTACGACACCTTTGGCGTCGGCCACTCCAGCACCTCGATCAGTGCCGCGCTGGGCATGGCCATCGCCGCCCGCCTGCAGAACAGTGATCGCAAGGCGATTGCCGTGATCGGTGACGGCGCGCTGACCGCCGGCATGGCCTTCGAAGCGCTGAACCATGCGCCGGAAGTGGACGCCAACATGCTGGTGATCCTCAACGACAACGACATGTCGATCTCGCGCAACGTCGGCGGTCTGTCGAACTATCTGGCGAAGATCCTTTCCAGCCGCACCTACGCGAGCATGCGCGAAGGCAGCAAAAAAGTGCTGTCGCGCCTGCCTGGCGCCTGGGAAATTGCCCGTCGTACCGAAGAATATGCCAAAGGCATGCTGGTTCCCGGCACCCTGTTCGAAGAGCTGGGCTGGAACTACATCGGCCCGATCGACGGCCACGACCTGCCGACCCTGATCGCCACCCTGCGCAACATGCGCGATCTGAAAGGTCCGCAGTTCCTGCACATCGTCACCAAGAAAGGCAAAGGCTTCGCCCCGGCGGAAGTCGACCCGATCGGTTACCACGCCATCACCAAGCTGGAGCCGCTGGACGCCCCGGCCGCCGCGCCGAAGAAGGCCGGCGGGCCGAAGTACTCCGGCGTATTCGGTGAATGGCTGTGCGACATGGCCGCTGCCGACCCGCGCCTGGTGGGCATCACCCCGGCGATGAAGGAAGGTTCGGATCTGGTGGCGTTCAGCGAACGCTTCCCGCTGCGCTATTTCGACGTGGCGATTGCCGAGCAGCACGCCGTGACCCTTGCGGCCGGCATGGCCTGCGAAGGCGCCAAACCGGTGGTGGCGATCTACTCGACGTTCCTGCAGCGCGGTTACGACCAGTTGGTGCATGACGTCGCGGTGCAGAACCTCGACGTGCTGTTCGCCATCGACCGCGCCGGTCTGGTGGGCGAAGACGGCCCGACCCACGCCGGCAGCTTCGACCTGTCTTATCTGCGCTGCATCCCGGGCATGGTCATCATGACCCCGAGCGATGAAAACGAACTGCGCAAGATGCTCACCACCGGTCACCTGTACAACGGCCCGGCGGCGGTGCGTTACCCGCGCGGCACCGGCCCGAACGCAACCATCGAGAAAAACCTCGAACCGATCGAGATCGGCAAGGGTGTGATTCGTCGTCAGGGCGGCAAGGTCGCCCTGCTGGTGTTCGGCGTGCAGCTGGCCGAAGCGCTGATTGTCGCTGAAACGCTGGACGCCACCGTGGTCGACATGCGTTTCGTCAAACCGATGGACGAAGCGTTGGTGCGTGAAGTGGCCGCCAGCCACGACCTGCTGGTGACCATCGAGGAGAACGCGATCATGGGCGGCGCCGGCGGCGCGGTCAGCGAATTCCTCGCCCGTGAAAACATCCTCAAATCAGTGCTGCACCTGGGCTTGCCGGACGTTTACGTCGAGCACGCCAAGCCGGCGCAGATGCTGGCCGAGTGCGGGCTGGATGCGGCCGGGATCGAAGCGGCGGTGCGTGAGCGCCTGGACCTGCTTAACCGCTGACTCGCTGGATAAACGCAAAACCCCATGTGGGAGCGGGCTTGCTCGCGAAGGCGTCGGACCAGTCGACAATGAGTTGACTGACACACCGCCTTCGCGAGCAAGCCCGCTCCCACATTTGATTTGTGTACACCTGAAAGACCTACGGAATGCCGATGAACCTCTCGCGCCTCGCCCTGCCCTTCTTGCTGCTGCCCTCCGCCAACGCCCTCGCCGACACCTTCGAACGTGACCAGGCCCTGAAGCTGCCGGACATGCTGATCAGCGCCAACCGCCAGGTAGAAGCACGCAACGACAGCAGCGCCGCCAACACCGTGTTCACCCGCGAAGACATTGAGCGCCTGCAACCGCGCAGCGTTACCGACCTGCTGCAACGGGTACCCGGGCGTGCAAGTGGCGCAAACCGGCGGACGCGGCAGTCTGCCGGGAATCTACATTCGCGGCACACAGTCGGCGCAAAGTCTGGTGCTGGTCGACGGCCAGCGCATCGGCAACTCCACCTCCGGCGACAGCAACCTGCAACACCTGAACATCGAGCAGATCGAACGCGTCGAAGTGCTGCGCGGTTCGCGCTCGGTGATCTACGGCAGTGATGCCATTGGCGGGGTGATTCAGATCTTCACCCGGCGCGGCGGCGAACAAGGTTTGCAGCCTCGAATGCACGTGGGTTTCGGCAGCAACCAGACCTGGGAGCGAAGTGTCGGTCTGTCCGGTGGCGATGAGAAAACCCGCTTCAACCTCGGCGCCAGCCTCGATGAAACCGCCGGGATCGACCGCACCCACGAGTCGTATCCCAGCGACAGCGATCATGATGCCTACCGCAACAAATCCATCAGCCTGAGCCTCAGCCATGCGCTGACCGATGACATCGAAGTCGGCGCCAACCTGCTGGATAACCGTGGCAAAAGCGAGTTCGACAACCCGTTCGGCCGCTTCGACCCGGTGACCTTCGACTCCCTCCAGCAGCAGCCTTACAGCGATTTCACCGTCAGCAGTTTCAGCAGCTACATTGATGCGCGGGTCAACGAGCGCTGGAAGTCGCGCCTGGAACTCGGCCACAGCGAAAACCGCGAGAAGTCCTTCGACAAGCTCAGCGACGAACGCTCGGTGTTCAACACGTACCGCGACTCGGTGACCTGGCAGAACGACCTGACGCTGGATGCGCGCAACAGCCTGATCCTTGGCGGCGACTGGTACGAAGACCGAATCAACAGCAGCACCGCGTTCGATGAAGACAGCCGCTGGAATCGCGCCGCGTTCATCCAGCATCGCTTCCAGGCCGACAGTTTCTCCACCGAACTGGGCCTGCGTCGCGACGACAACCAGCAGTTCGGCGGCCAGAACAGCTGGAGCGGCACGCTGACGTTGCCGGTCAATCCGGACAACGATCTGTTGCTCAGCTACAGCGAAGGCTTCCGCGCGCCGACCTTCAACGATCTGTACTACCCAGACTTCAGCAACCCCGACCTGAAACCGGAAACGTCGAAAAGCTACGAGCTGCAATGGCGCAGCCAGTTGAGCGACAGTAGCCGTCTCGAAGCCTCGCTGTATCGGACCGATCTGGAAGACGCGATCATCTTCGGCAGCAACTCACGCCCGGAAAACGTCGCTTCGGCACGGATCAACGGCTTCGAAGCCGCCCTGAAACAGGAGCTGCTGGGCTGGCAAAGCAATCTCGGCGTGGCAATCATCGATCCCCGCGACCGCGACACCGGCCACACCCTGGCGCGGCGTGCCCGGCGTACCTTGAGCTGGGATCTGGATCGGCAATTCGATCGCCTCGGCCTCGGCGCCAGTTGGCAGGCCGTCAGCAGCAGCTATGACGACCTGAACAATCAACAACCATTGGGTGGTTATGCGCTGCTCGGACTGCGCAGCAGCTGGGCGCTGAACCGTGAGATCAAGCTGGACTTCAAAGTGGATAACCTGCTGGACAAGGGTTACAGCCGGGCGCTGTACAGCCATGACGGCAGTCAGTATGGCTATCGCGAGGAAGGTCGGGCATTCATGTTCGGCGTGACCTGGACGCCGCAACTCTGATCCAGAATTTGCGCTGCATTGACTGGCCTCTTCGCGAGCAAGCCCGCTCCCACAGGAGGAACGCATTCCAAATGTGGGAGCGGGCTTGCTCGCGAAGAATTCACCTCGGTCTCAGCGGTCTGGCGCGATCAACTGGCAGAGCTTGGCGGTCGCCTCGATCATCTGCCCGCTCGGGCGTTCCAGACCTTTGTCGGTGACCAGCAGCAACTGCCTTTGCTTGACCGCTGCCACCTGCGGCCAGGTATTCCACGCATCCAGTTGCGACTGATCGCTGGCCAGAATCACTTCGGGATCACGCTGTAAAACCGCTTCGATGCTCACCTGCGGCGCCGGCAGGCTCAGGTCGCCGAACACATTGCGTGCGCCGCACACTTCAAGCGCATCGCTGATGATCTGCCCGCCGCCGACGGTGTACAACGGCTTGTCCCAGACCTGATAGAACACCCGCAGCGGCGCTTCACGGCGGTAGCGCTGGCGCAGCTCATCGAGGTTTTGCCGCAACTCTCTGGCTCGCTCGATCCCACGCTCAGGACGACCAAGCTGTGTCGCGATGGCCTCAATCTGCGCGGTCAGCTGTTCGAGACTGTGGGGTTCGGCAACGAAGGTCGGGATGTTCAGGCGCTTGAGCTGATCGCGCTGGGCCGGGCCGACACTGCCAGGCCATAACAGCAACAAGTCAGGCTTGAGGCTGAGCAGCCGCTCCATGTCGAGCTGGCCATAACGGCCCACAGAAGGGAGATCCTTGATCGCAGGTGGCCGGTCACCGGCATCCAGCACGCCCACCAGCAAGTCGGCCGAATTCAGCTCCACGACAATTTCAGACAGGGATGGCGCGAGGCTGACCACTCGCAGGGCGGCCAGGGTTTCGCTGCTGACGGCCAGCAGCAGAACCGCCAGCCAGAGACGGCGCATCAACCGAGTTGACGCGGGATACGGTAGAGGTAGAACAGCACCGCCGTGGACAGCGCCAGCAGCATCAACGGCACCGCTTCGAGGCCGACGAACACTGCCAGTGCGCCGATCCATGCCGGTAATCCCGCCGCCAGAAACGCCGTGCGCCGACGAGCCGCGAGAGCGATCCAGGCAGCGGGTTCATCCGGCGTATCGAGTGCTTTTTGTGTGGCGATCAGCGCATGTTTGTAGCGGCCGAAAAACTTCAGACTGACAAACATCGAGGCCACACCGGCAATGAACAACGGCATCGCCAACACCGGCATGATCGCTTCGCTCTCGCCGAACACGGCGTTAAGCACGAACAGCGGCACCAATGCCAGCGCCAGGTATTTCCACCAGGCGACCGACAGGCGGCGGCGCACCTGACCTCGGGTCACGCCCGGTCTACCTCGCCCTGATGTTCGTTGCCCATCATGTGGTCGAGCTTGCTGGCCTTGGTCGCCAGATAGAGTTTGTTGTGCGGGTTATGGCCGGTGTGCAGCGGCACGCGCTCGGCGACGACGATGCCCATGTCGGTCAAGGCTTTGACCTTGCGCGGGTTGTTGGTCATCAGCCGCAGGGACTTCACGCCCAGATGCTCCAGCATCGGCAGGCACATGGCGTAGTCACGCTGGTCGGCGGCAAAGCCCAGACGCTCGTTGGCTTCAACGGTATCGGCACCGCCGTCCTGCAATTCGTAGGCGCGGATCTTGTTCAAAAGACCGATGCCACGACCTTCCTGACGCAGGTACAGCAACACGCCACGGCCTTCACGGGCGATCGCCTTGAGGGCGGCCTCCAGTTGCGAGCCGCAGTCACAACGCTGGCTGAACAAGGCATCGCCGGTCAGGCATTCGGAGTGCAAACGGCCGAGTACCGGGGCACCGTCGGCAATCTCACCCAGGCTCAGCACGACGTGCTCGCGGCCAGTGGCTTCATCGAGAAAACCGTGCATGGTGAATTGCGCAAAAGGCGTTGGCAGCTTGGAAGCGGCGACAAAAACGACAGGCACCGGTGTGCTCCTGATCTAAAAAGTCCGAGATTCGCTGGGCGGCATTGTAACAGCAGGTTCCTGCAGACGCTTAGGCTGAATTATCGGCCATAACGATCAAAAAGTTTGATGGCAGGCCTGCCTTCATTGCCCTCGCTCGAACGGATACGGCTGTTTCCAGCGTTCGAAGATGGGCTTCAATTCGCCGCTTTTCACCAGTTGATCCATGCGCTGGTCGTAGATCGACATCAGTGCACGGGCCTGAGGGGTGTCGGCGAAACCAAGGTAAAGGGGCAACTCCGCCAGATGCGAGTAACGGTATTGCGAAGGATCGGCAGCATTTCTCACCACCGCTTCGATTTCCGTCAGCGCGTCGATGTAGTAATCCGCCCGCCCCTGCTTGAGCATCGACAGGATTCCCGTACGACGTTCGATCTGGTTGTAGCGCTTGACGTTCGGCAGGTAGGTCTCATAACGATAACCTCGCACCCAGGCCAGCCGGTACTTGTCGAGGGTGGCCTCGGTCGGTGCCGGATTACTGGCCAGGCCCAGTGCGTAGATGTGATCGGAATCGAAGTTCCAGCGCGGATACAGCACTTGTTCGGCTTCCCCGCGATAGGAACCGACCAGCGCGTCGA
Source organism: Pseudomonas fluorescens (assembly GCF_012974785.1). Lineage (GTDB taxonomy): Bacteria > Pseudomonadota > Gammaproteobacteria > Pseudomonadales > Pseudomonadaceae > Aquipseudomonas > Aquipseudomonas fluorescens_BT. Next base: position 5,576,034 of record NZ_CP027561.1, read on the forward strand.
CTTCCTTCAACTGCACCAGCCCCACCGAGCGGGTGTACGGCACGGTGCGGATGTCCAGGGTCACGCCGGCAGGTTCGAACACCTTGCGCAGAACGTCCCAGCCCAGGCCGTGGCCGTCGGCTGCGGTGTAGTCTTCCCAATCTTCGCTGGCCAGATGAATGACCGTCGGCGGCGCCTCCTGTGCCAGGGCCGTCGCACCGAGCAGAGTGAAAACCAGAATCGCCAACCAGCGTCGAGCCATCCCTGTGTCCCTCATCCACACCTTGAAATCAGGCGAAAACCCACACCAGTCCCTGCATCGCCAGCCAGGCGAACACGCCCGCCAGCACGTCGTCGAGCATGATGCCGACACCGCCATGTACATGCCGGTCGATCCAGCGGATCGGCCACGGCTTGAGGATGTCGAAAAAGCGGAACATCAAAAACCCGGCGAGCAACCAGTACCAGCCTTCCGGTACCAGCCACAGGGTGATCCACATTCCGACCATCTCGTCCCAGACGATGCCTTCATGGTCATGCACCCGCAGATCGTCGGCCACCTTGCCGCACAGCCAGAAGCCGAACAGCATGGTGATCCCCAGCATCAGCCAATAGCCCCAATCGGGCAACATCTGCCACAACGGAATAAAGGGTAGCGCAACTAACGAGCCCCACGTGCCCGGTGCTTTCGGCAAGGTGCCCGAACCGAAGCCGAACGCAATGAAATGCCAGGGATTGCGCCAGACCGACGGCGGAACGAATTCGCCGGGAACCTGTTTCGGGTGATCTGTCACGGTGACTCCTGAAAATGTTGATAACCCCGGATTTGCGGGGTGATGTCGTGCCCTTCGCGGTCCAGCAGCACCACGCCCTGCCCCTCTGCCACGCGCCCGATCACATGGACCGGCCAGCCGTCGGCCAGCAACGTCGGTAACTCGACGAACGGCAAAGTGAAGGCCAGCACGTAATCATCGCCACCGCTCAACGCCGCACGCTCGGCGCCGCGCTGACCGAGAAACGCCACCAGTGCCTCCGACAACGGGACACGCTCGCGCTCGACTTCGAGGCGAACCTTCGAAGCCAGTGCGATATGGCCGCAATCGGCGAGCAGGCCATCGGAAATGTCCAGCGCCGAGGTGGCCTTGCCCCGCAAGGCCTGACCGAGAGCAAGCTGCGGCTGCGGCGACCAGTAATGTTCGAGCAGCAGCTGGGCGATGTGCGGCTCGGTGTCACGCTGACCCAGCACCAGCGGCAAGGCCCCGGCGGCATTGCCCAGCTCACCGCCGACACACAGCAGATCGCCGGGCTGCGCGCCGCTGCGGGTCAGGGCCTGGCCGGCCGGGACGCGGCCGAACACGGTGACGGTCAGGCTCAACGGCCCGCGAGTCGTGTCACCACCGATCAGCGCCACGCCGCAGCTCTGCGCCATGCGGTTCAAACCGCGGGCATAGGCTTGCAGCCAATCGGCAGTCACCGTCGGCAAGGTCAGGGCAAGGGTAAAGGCGACGGGCGTGGCGCCCATGGCAGCGAGGTCGCTGACCGCCACGGCCAGCGAGCGCTGACCGAGCAGAAACGGATCACAGGGATCGGCGAAATGCACGCCGGCCACCAGCGTATCGGTGGAAACTGCCAGCTGTTCCCCGGAAGGAACAGCAAGCAAGGCGCAGTCATCGCCGATCCCCAGTGCAACGCCCTCGCCGCCCTGCGCACAAGGCGCGGCGGCGAAGAAATTGCGGATCAGCTCAAACTCGCCCATGGCTGAGAAAAAGTATTCAAGCGCGGATCAGCGCTTGAACGCCTTCACTTCAGCTTCACGCAGGCGCGGGGCCAACTTGTCGAGCACGCCGTTGACGAACTTGTGGCCGTCGGTGGAACCGAAGACCTTGGCCAGTTCGATACCTTCGTTGATCACAACGCGGTACGGCACGTCGACGCGCTTGAGCAGTTCCCAGGTGGACAGGCGCAGAACCGCCAGTTCAACCGGGTCCAGCTCTTCGATCGCCAGGTCCAGGCAAGGCGTGAGCGCGGTGTCGATTTCGGTACGGTTGGCCGGAACTCCATGGAGGATTTCACGGAAGTACGCGCCATCGACATCGGTGAAATCGTTATCGACCCGGAACTGCGCTTCGATCTCGTTCAGCGAAGCCTTGGCCATGTGCCATTGATACAGGGCCTGAGTCGCGAGCTGACGGGCTTCGCGGCGCTTGGCGCTTTTCGATGGCTTGCCGGCATCCGCAGGTTTCGGATCGCGCGGGTTGAAACGATCGCTATCGTCGCTAATCACTTGGCCTCCAACTGCGCCAGCAGGCTGACCATTTCCAGAGCGGACAGGGCAGCTTCAGCACCTTTGTTGCCGGCCTTGGTGCCGGAACGTTCGATGGCTTGCTCGATGGAATCAACGGTCAGGACGCCGAAAGCGACCGGTACGCCGAACTCCATGGACACCTGGGCCAGGCCCTTGGTGCACTCGCCAGCCACGTATTCGAAGTGCGGAGTGCCGCCACGAATGACCGCGCCCAGGGCGATGATTGCTGCGAACTCGCCTTTCTGGGCGACTTTCTGCGCAACCAGCGGGATTTCGAAGGCGCCAGGTGCGCGGATGATGGTGATGTCGCTTTCGCTCACGCCGTGGCGAACCAGGGCATCAACTGCACCGCTGACCAGGCTTTCAACCACGAAGCTGTTGAAACGGCCCACTACCAAAGCGTAGCGGCCTTTAGGGGCGATGAAGGTACCTTCGATGGTCTTCAGGGTCATTCGTCAGATCTCTTAAAGAGCCGGGACGCGTCTGTTTCGCGTCCCTCAGTGATTTATTTGCCGCGAATTCGGAGCCGGAAACAACCGGTCATTATTCGGAGGGCACGTATTCTACAACTTCCAGATCGAAACCGGATATCGCATTGAACTTCATCGGCGCCGACATCAGGCGCATTTTGCGCACGCCGAGGTCGCGCAGGATCTGCGAACCGGCACCGACGATGCTGTAGGTGGTCGGTTTTTTCGGCGCGGCCTGATCGCCGGTTTCGCGGATATGCGCCAGCAGCACGTCGCCATCCAGTGGGTGACCGAGCAACAGCACCACACCGCTGCCGGCCTCGGCGACCGCAGCCATGGCGGCGCGCAGGCTCCAGCGGCCCGGTTGCTTGACCATCAACAGGTCGCGCAGCGGGTCCATGTTGTGCACGCGAACCAGGGTCGGCTCTTCGGCGCAAACGGTGCCCAGGGTCAGTGCCATGTGCACGTCGCCTTCCACGGAATCACGATAGGTCACCAGGTTGAATTGGCCCAGTTCGCTGTCCAGTGGCTGCTCGGCAATCCGCTGAACGGTACGTTCGTGGATCATCCGGTAGTGAATCAGGTCGGCGATGGTGCCGATCTTGATGTTGTGTTCAGCCGCGAAGGCTTCCAGTTCGGCGCGACGGGACATGGTGCCGTCGTCGTTCATCACTTCGCAGATCACGCCGCTCGGCTCGAAACCGGCCATGCGCGCCAGGTCGCAGGCGGCTTCGGTGTGGCCGGCGCGGGCCAGGGTGCCGCCGGCCTGGGCCATCAACGGGAAGATGTGGCCCGGGCTGACGATGTCTTCGGCTTTCGCGTCTTTCGCGGCCGCCGCTTGCACGGTGCGTGCGCGGTCGGCGGCGGAGATGCCGGTGGTCACGCCTTCGGCCGCTTCGATCGAGACGGTGAACTTGGTGCCGAAACCGGAACCGTTGCGCGGTGCCATCAGCGGCAGCTTCAGGGTTTCGCAGCGCTCACGGCTCATCGGCATGCAAATCAGGCCACGGGCGTGCTTGGCCATGAAGTTGATGTGCTCGGCCTTGCAGCATTCGGCGGCCATGATCAGGTCGCCTTCGTTCTCGCGGTCTTCGTCATCCATGAGGATGACCATCTTGCCTTGGCGGATGTCTTCTACCAGTTCTTCGATGCTATTGAGCGCCACAAGGCACCCCCTTCAGTCAGGATTTGAGGTAGCCGTTGGCGGCCAGAAAGCTTTCAGTAATGCCACCGGACGTCGGCTCTGCAGCCTTGTCGCCCAACAGCAGGCGCTCCAGATAACGCGCCAGCAAGTCGACTTCCAGGTTCACCCGGCGACCCGGCTTGTAGGACGCCATGATGGTTTCGCTCAGGGTGTGCGGAATGATCGTCAGCAGGAATTCGGCGCCATCGACCGCGTTCACGGTCAGGCTGGTGCCATCGACGGTGATCGAGCCTTTGTGGGCGATGTACTTGGCCAGCTCTTTCGGCGCGCGGATGCGAAATTCCACGGCGCGGGCATTGTCGCTGCGCGAAACCACTTCGCCGACACCGTCGACGTGACCGCTGACCAGATGGCCGCCGAGACGGGTGGTCGGGGTCAGGGCTTTTTCCAGGTTGACCGGGCTGCCGCTTTTCAGATCATTCATGGCGGTGCAGTCGAGGGTTTCGCGACTGACGTCGGCGGCAAAGCCGTCGCCCGGCAGTTCCACGGCGGTCAGGCACACGCCGTTGACCGCGATGCTGTCGCCGAGTTTGACGTCGCTCAGGTCGAGCTTGCCGGTTTCGACATGCACCCGCACATCACCGCCCTTTGGGGTCAGTGCGCGGATACTGCCGATGGATTCGATGATGCCGGTAAACATGGGGTTCTCCTTGAGAACGAAGCCAGCGCTAACGCGATGGCCGGGAATTATACGCTCGCCGATGAGACAGGGATTGCAGTGACTCGCCAGTCATCGCCAACCGCGCGAATTTCAGTGATTTTCAGCTCCGGCGCATCCTTCATACAGGCCAGCGGCCAGTCCAGCAGCGGACGCGCCGTGGAGCCGAGAAACTTGCCGGCGATGAAGATCACGAACTCGTCCACCAGACCAAGCTGGGCAAACGCGCCGGCCAGTCGCGGACCGGCCTCGACCAGCACTTCGTTGACGCCACGGTTGGCCAGTTCGATCAGCAACTGGCGCAGATCGACCTGACCGTCATCGCCCGGCACGATCAGGCATTCCGGGCCGTGGGCGTACTGTTCTTCGATGGCCACGCAGGTGGCGACCAGCGCCGGGCCGGCCTTGAAGAACGGTGCATCCAGCGGCACTCGCAGACGCCCGTCGATCAGCACCCGCAGCGGCGGACGGCTCAGGGCCAGCGCGGTTTGTTCGGCATCCAGCCCCAGCTCTTCGCCGCGAACGGTCAGGCGTGCACCATCGGCCAGCACCGTGTCGGCGCCGGTCAGCACCACGCTGGCCTGGGCGCGCAACCGCTGCACCGCCGAACGCGCGACAGGGCCGGTGATCCATTGGCTCTCGCCGCTTTCCATCGCCGTGCGGCCGTCGAGGCTCATGGCCAACTTGACCCGCACGAACGGCAAGCCGTGTTCCATGCGTTTCAGAAAACCTTGATTGAGCTTGCGCGCCTCAGTTTCCAGCACACCGCTTTCAGTGGCGATGCCGGCATCGGCCAGACGCTGCAAACCGCGCCCGGCGACCTGCGGATTGGGATCGCGCATCGCCGCGACCACCCGGCCAACACCGGCATTCACCAGCGCATCGGCGCAGGGCGGTGTGCGGCCGTGGTGGCTGCAAGGTTCGAGGGTCACGTAAGCCGTGGCACCCCGGGCCAGTTCACCGGCGGCGCGCAGGGCGTGGACTTCGGCATGGGGTTCGCCGGCACGTTCATGCCAGCCTTCACCGACAATCTGCCCGTCACGCACAATCACGCAGCCAACCCGTGGATTGGGATGAGTCGTGTAGTGCCCCTTGCGTGCCAGCTCCAGGGCCCGGGCCATGAAGTGGGCGTCGAGGATGGCCTGCTCGGCGGCGGTGGTCATTCTTTCACCGGTTCGCGGGCAAGGCGATCGATCTCTTCGCGGAATTCGTTGAGGTCCTGGAAGCGGCGGTACACGGAGGCGAAACGGATGTAGGCCACTTCATCGAGCTTTTGCAGCTCGGCCATCACCAGTTCGCCGACCACGAGGGATTTGACCTCACGCTCGCCGGTGGCGCGCAGCTTGTGTTTGATATGGACCAGCGAGGATTCGAGACGCTCGACGCTCACCGGACGTTTCTCCAGGGCGCGCTGCATGCCGGCGCGGAGCTTTTCTTCGTCGAACGGTTGGCGGCTGCCGTCGGTTTTGATCAGGCGCGGCAACACCAGTTCGGCCGTCTCGAACGTCGTGAAACGTTCGCCGCAGGCCAGGCATTCACGCCGGCGGCGCACCTGTTCGCCCTCGGCGACCAGACGCGAGTCGATGACCTTGGTGTCGTTGGCACCGCAGAAGGGACAGTGCATGGTGGCTGGCAACAAAAAAAGGGAGGGCCATGGTAGCGCATCCCGGTGGCAAGACAAGCCATAGGCTTTGCGGTATACAGACTGCCATGATCGTTTGATCCATGGATTTCATTTTGACGGAGCCACCAATGTCGTTACGACCGCTCGTTTTGCTCAGTGTTTTCAGCCTGCTGGTGGCCTGCGGCAGCGATGCACCCAAGCCGCAGCCGCCAACGCCGGGCCCGGCGCCGCAACAGGCGCAGAAAAAGGCCAAAGAAGCTGCCGACCTCGGCCCGCTGCCTGCGTATCAACGTGAACTGAGCGGCACCCTGCAAGGCGTGCCGACGGGCGCCGAAGTCGAACTGGCACTGCTGGTGATCGATGAGAAAGGTCGCCCGCAACAATTGCTCGCCAGCTCCAGCCTGATCGGCAACAACCAGGTTCTGCCGTTTCGCCTGCGCTTCAACCCTGATGCGTTCCCGGCCGGGGCGCGGGTCGAACTGCGTGGCCGCGCCACACAGTCCGGCCAGTTGATCCTGCATCTGCCGTCGCAGACCATCAGCCAGCCGACCACCCAGGCCCTGGGCCAAATGCAATTTGTCAAAGCGCCATGAATGCACCGCTGGACCTGCAACAGGCGTTGGGCGAGTTGCTCGGCGACGCCCGACTGGTGACCTGCCCGCTGCCGGACACTGATTTGAAGCTGTGGCTGATCGACGGCGACAACATGGCCCGGGAGTTCAGCCCGGAGGAAACCCGGCGAATCCTGCACGAACCGCCGTACTGGAGTTTCTGCTGGGCCAGCGGCCTGGCGGTGGCGAGGTATCTGGCGGAGTTTCCTGAGTGGGTTCGAGGCAAACGCGTGCTGGATTTCGGCGCCGGTTCCGGGATTGCCGGCATCGCGGCGGTGAAGGCCGGGGCGCTGGAGGTGGTGGCCTGCGACCTCGACCCGCTGGCGATTGCCGCCTGCCGGGCCAACGCCGAACTCAATGACGTACAGATGAGCTATTCCACGGACTTCTTCGCCGAGGCCGATCGCTTCGATCTGATCCTGGTGGCCGACGTTCTCTACGACCGGGAAAACCTGCCGCTGCTCGACGCGTTTCTCAGTCGCGGCCGCGAAGCGCTGGTGGCTGATTCGCGAGTTCGGGATTTCCGTCATCCGCTGTACCGGCGCATCGAAATGCTCGAAGCCATGACCCTGCCGGATCTGGCCGAGCCCGAAGAGTTTCGCCATGTCAGCCTCTACCACGCGGCCCGCGCCTGACCGTATAGTTGCCCCATTCACGCTTTTACGAGAGACCCCATGAGTCAGCAAACGCCGTACATCTTCGACGCCACGACGGCCGACTTCGACCAGTCGGTGATCGAGGCCTCCTTTCAAAAACCGGTGCTGGTGGATTTCTGGGCCGAATGGTGTGCGCCGTGCAAGGCGTTGATGCCGATGCTGCAAGGGATCGCCGAGAGCTATCAGGGCGAGTTGCTGCTGGCCAAGGTCAATTGCGATATCGAACAGGACATCGTCGCCCGCTTCGGCATCCGCAGCCTGCCGACCGTGGTGCTGTTCAAGGACGGTCAACCGGTGGACGGTTTTGCCGGGGCCCAGCCGGAATCCGCCGTGCGCGCCCTGCTCGAACCTCACGTAAAAATGCCACCACCGGCAGCGGCTGATCCGTTCGAGCAAGCCCAGGCGCTGTTCGATGACGGCCGTTACGCCGATGCCGAAGCCGCGCTGGTGGTGATGCTCAACGAAGACAACACCAACGCCAAGGCGCTGATTCTCTACGCCCGATGCCTGACCGAACGCGGCGAGCTGGGCGAAGCGCAAACCGTGCTCGACGCGGTCAAGAGCGACGAACACAAGGCTGCACTGGCGGGCGCCAAGGCGCAGATCAAGTTCCTCGGCCTGGCCCGTGACCTGCCGGATGCCGCCGACCTGAAAAGCCGTCTGGCGCAGAACCCGCAGGATGATGAGGCGGTGTATCAACTGGCGATCCAGCAACTGGCCCGTCAGCAATACGAAGCAGCACTCGACGCGTTGCTCAAGCTGTTCATCCGCAACCGCAGCTACGGCGAAGGCCTGCCGCACAAGACCTTGCTGCAAGTGTTCGAACTGCTGGGCAACGATCACCCGCTGGTGACTGCCTACCGGCGCAAGGTGTTTGCCGCGCTGTACTAAGCGCTTACTCGATCCAGCTGTAGAGCGGCGTATCCCCGCCGCTCGCCACTTTCACGTCCGACGAATGCCGCAGGCGCACCAGCAGGCGCTTGCCCGCCGCCGCGCTGCCGGTCAGCCCTTCGAGCTGATCCAGCAACTCCGGCCCGCTGAGTTTTCCGGCCTTGCGCAACAGATCCCTGGCGACCTGCCACAACGCGTCATCCTGATTGACCGGTTTCGCCACAGGCGCCGCTGCGGCTGTCTGCGGCTGGTTGGCCTGCACCTGCACACCGAACTGCGAACCGAGCCGCGCCCAATCGCTTTCATCCAGTTCCAGGGTCAAATCCACCGGCAATTCGCCGACGGTTCCGCGTATCCGCAACATAAGCTTTTCTCCCGCACATTTCTGACCTGCATGCTCCCATGGGACTTGTGTAACGCCAAGCGGGCGGGCAAACTCTGCGCACTTTCGTTATAAGATTACATAACAAACTCTTCACTTTACTTCCCGGAGTTCGCCATGCGTCGTCTGCTGCTCGCTTTGCCGTTTGCCCTGTTGCCGCTGGCCATCGCCCAGGCTGCCGATGAACATGACCACGATCATGAACACGGCAGCCTCGGTGCCCACGAACATGGCGTCGGTCGCCTGAACGCCGCGCTCGATGGCCAGACACTCGAACTGGAGCTGGAAAGCCCGGCGATGAACCTGGTCGGCTTCGAACACGTCGCCACCAGCGATGCCGACAAGGCCAAGGTCGCCGCCGCCCGCGCACAGCTGGAAAAACCATTGGCGCTGTTCAGCCTGCCGGCCGCCGCCGGTTGCAAAGTCGTCAGTCAGAAACTGGAAAGCCCACTGTTCGGCGACAAGCCGGATGCCGACGATCACGACGATGATGACCACGACGAAGACGCCAAAGGCGGCGACGCCCATCACCACGATCACAGCGAAATCCACGCCCACTATCAGTTCACCTGCGCAGCGCCGGGTGCGTTGAATACGCTGGATCTGGCCAATATTTTCAATACGTTCCCGGCCACCCAGAAAATTCAGGTACAACTGATCGGACCGAGCGGCCAGCAAGGCACCGAAGTGACGGCCAAGGCCGCCGCCCTGAAATTCTGATCACGAACGGCGCCATGACCCAAGCACTCATCGAACTGTCCGACCTGGGCTTCAACTGGCCCGGTCACCCGCCGCTGCTGGACATCCCGGCGTTTCGACTGGAACCGGGTGAAACCCTGTTCCTCAAGGGCCCCAGCGGCAGCGGCAAGACCACGCTGCTCGGGCTGCTCGGCGGCGTGCAGAAACCCGGTCGCGGCAGCATTCGCCTGCTCGGCCAGGAACTGACCGAACTGGGTGCCGGCGCCCGTGATCGCTTTCGCGTCGATCACACCGGCTACATTTTCCAGCAGTTCAACCTGCTGCCGTTTCTCTCGGTGCGCGAGAACGTCGAGCTGCCCTGCCACTTTTCAAAGCTGCGTGCTGAACGTGCCAAGCAACGTCACGGCAGCGTCGATCAGGCAGCGGCGACGCTGCTCGCCCACCTGGGTTTGAAGGACGAAAGCATTCTTGGCCGTCGCGCCGATTCGCTGTCGATCGGTCAGCAGCAACGGGTCGCCGCTGCGCGTGCATTGATCGGTCAACCGGAACTGGTGATCGCCGACGAACCGACTTCGGCACTGGATTACGACGCCCGGGAAAACTTCATTCGCCTGTTGTTCGCCGAGTGCCGCGAGGCCGGTTCGAGCCTGTTGTTCGTCAGCCACGACCAGAGTCTGGCGCCGCTGTTCGACCGTCATCTGTCCCTGGCCGAACTCAATCGCGCCGCCACGCCTGCCGAGGTCTGAGATGTATCTGTTCCGTCTGGCCATGGCCAGCCTCGCCAACCGCCGTTTCACCGCCCTGCTCACCGCGTTCGCCATAGCCCTCTCCGTCTGCCTGCTGCTGGCGGTTGAGCGGGTGCGCACCGAAGCCAAGGCCAGTTTCGCCAGTACCATCAGCGGCACCGACCTGATCGTCGGCGCCCGTTCCGGTTCGGTGAACCTGTTGCTGTATTCGGTGTTTCGCATCGGCAACGCCACCAACAACATCCGTTGGGACAGCTTCGAGCACTTCGCCAGCAACCCGAAAGTTAAGTGGGCGATTCCGATGTCCCTCGGTGATTCCCATCGCGGCTACCGGGTGATGGGCACCACCGAAGCCTATTTCGAGCATTACCAGTACGGTCGCCAGCAGCACCTGGAACTGGCGGACGGCCGCGCCTTCGCCACCGATCCGTTCGAAGTGGTGCTCGGTGCCGAAGTGGCCGAAGCGTTGCATTACAAGCTCGGCGACAAACTGGTGCTCGCCCACGGCGTGGCGGCGATCAGTCTGGTCAAGCACGACGACAAACCGTTCACCGTGGTCGGCATTCTCAAGCGCACCGGCACGCCGGTAGACCGCACCTTGCACATCAGCCTCGGCGGCATGGAGGCGATCCACATCGACTGGCACAACGGTGTGCCGGCCCGTGGCAACGGACGGATCAGCGCCGATCAGGCACGCAACATGGACCTGACGCCGCAAGCGATCACCGCGTTCATGCTCGGCCTCAACAGCAAGATTTCGACCTTTGCCCTGCAACGGGAGATCAACGAATTCCGTGGCGAGCCGATGCTGGCAATCCTGCCGGGCGTGGCCTTGCAGGAGTTGTGGAGCCTGATGAGCACCGCCGAAAAAGCGTTGTTCGTGGTGTCGTTGTTCGTGGTGCTCACCGGATTGATCGGCATGCTCACCGCGATTCTCACCAGCCTCAACGAGCGTCGCCGCGAAATGGCGATCCTGCGTTCGGTGGGCGCGCGACCGTGGCACATCGCGAGCCTGCTGGTGCTGGAGGCGTTTGCTCTGGCACTGACCGGGGTGATCGCCGGACTGGCGTTGCTGTACATCGGCATCGCCGCGGCACAGGGTTATGTGCAGGCCAATTACGGGTTGTATCTGCCGCTGGCGTGGCCAAGCGAGTATGAATGGACGCTGCTCGGTGGCATTCTGGCGGCCGCGCTGCTGATGGGCAGCGTGCCGGCCTGGCGCGCGTATCGCCAATCCCTGGCCGATGGCCTGTCGATCCGTTTATGAGGATGTTCACCATGCCCCGCGCTGTACTCGCGCTGCTGTTGCTCGTCGCTCTGCCCGCCTGGGCAGCAGCGCCGAAAGACCTGACCTGGTCGGAGATGATCCCGCCGGACGCGGCGCCCGAAGTGCCGAACATGACGCCGCTGCATGACCTCTCGAAGATGAGCGATGCGCTGTCCGCCGAGTCGGCACCAGCAGCCAAACAAGACCTGCCCAACGCCCCGGTGGTGCAAAGCCTCGACGGTCAGAACATCCGCCTGCCGGGCTACATCGTGCCGCTGGAAGTCAGCGAGGAAGGCCGCACCACGGACTTCCTGCTGGTGCCGTACTTCGGCGCCTGCATCCACGTGCCGCCACCGCCGTCGAACCAGATCGTGCACGTGAAAAGCGAAGTCGGCGTGAAACTCGACGAGCTGTATCAGCCGTACTGGGTCGAAGGGCCGTTGCAGGTCAAGCCGTCCACCAGCGAACTGGCTGACGCCGGGTATCAGATGGAAGCGGACAAGATTTATGTGTACGAACTGCCGGAGTAAATCCCGATAGTTTTGTACCGGTTGATCAATCGCTTTCGCGAGCAAGCCCGCTCCCACATTTGGAATGCATTCACCTGTGGGAGCGAGCCTGCTCGCGAAGGGGCCGGCAAAGGTTCCACAAATAAACCCGCCATCACTGTTTCATTGAGCTGAGTCAAAAGACCGTATCAGACGGATTCGTACCATAGGACATCAAACATTTTTAACGTCCTTTGGGAGCTTCCATGAACAAGTCCTTGCTCAGCGCTTCGCTGTTTGCCCTCGCGCTCGCAGCCCCGCTCGCCCACGCCCACGAAGCCGGCGACATCATCGTTCGTGCCGGTGCGATCACCGTCAACCCGAAGGCCGACAGCTCCAGCGTCAAGGTCGATCAGGGTCCGCTGAGCGGCACCAACCTGGGCGGCAAGGCAACCATGAGCAGCGACACCCAACTGGGTCTGAACTTCGCCTACATGCTGACCAACAACATCGGCATCGAGCTGTTGGCCGCCTCGCCGTTCGAGCATGACGTGAAGCTCAAGGGTACTGCCCTGCCGGCTGCCAACGGCAAACTCGGCACCCTCAAACACCTGCCGCCAACCCTGAGCGTCGTCTACTACCCGCTGGACGCGAAGTCGCCGTTCCAGCCGTACATCGGTGGCGGTATCAACTACACCTGGATCTACGACGAGCACGTCGGCAGCGAAGCCCAGTCCAACGGCTTCAGCAACTTCAAGGCGAAAAACTCCTGGGGTCTGGCCTGGCAGGTCGGCGCCGACTACATGCTGACCGACAACATCATGCTCAACGCCCAGGTGCGCTACATCGACATCGACACCCGCGCCACCGTCGAGAACAACGCCGTGGCCCCGGGCACTCGCGCAAAAGTGAACGTCGACGTCGATCCATTTGTGTACATGGTCGGTCTGGGCTACAAGTTCTAAGCGAGCAATCAAAGAACGTTCACGTGGTGGTGAATGAGGCTTGGTGGCGGGCTGACTCAGAACTGACGGCGATGTTACGCCATCGACCGGGGAGCAAGCTCCCTCGCTACAGGAAACCGGTTTGAAACCCGATTTCCGGCCGTGAAAAAGGCGCCTGTCAAAGGCGCCTTTTTCATGTCTGCGAGAAGCTCAGCGGCCGAGCAGACGTGCCAGGCCAACGCTCATCGGCGTTGGCGTCGGGCACTTGAAGCGCTCGAGCAAGCGACCGTTGTTCGCCCGCGAATGACGGATGTCACCGGAACGCGCCGGGCCATAACTGACCGGCGGCAGCTCACCGACCACCGCTTCCAGCGCGGCCAGCATCTGCTTGAGGTTGGTCGCCTGATTCCAGCCGACGTTCACCGCACCGACATCCACTTGCGGCTTTTCCAGAGCCTGCACCAGCACATCGACCAGGTCTTCGACGTACATGAAGTCCCGGGTCTGCTCGCCATCGCCGAACACGGTGATCGGCAAACCTTTCTGCGCGCGTTCGCTGAAGATGCTGATCACGCCGGAGTATGGCGAGGACGGATCCTGACGCGGGCCGAAAATGTTGAAGAAGCGGAAGATCGCCGGTTCCAGACCATGCTGGCGACGGTAGAAATCGAAGTAATGTTCGCCCGCCAGCTTGTCCGAGGCGTACGGTGTCAACGGCGCCTTCGGCGTGTCCTCGTCGATCGACTCGCCCTCGCCATTGTTGCCGTAGACCGCTGCGCTGGAAGCGAACAGCACACGCTTCACGCCGGCCTCGCGCATGGCTTCGCAAACGTTGAGCGTACCGATGAAGTTGCTCTGGTGAGTTTTCACCGGATCATCCACCGACGCCTGCACCGAGGCCACGGCGGCCAGGTGCGCGACTGCGCTGCAACCTTGCATCGCACGGGCGACCAAAGCGGCATCGGCGACATCACCGACGATCAGTTCGACCTCGGGATTGTCCAGCGGCAGGTTGCTGCGTTTGCCGGTCGACAGGTCATCGAGGATCCGTACCGAATGGCCGTTGGCGAGCAACGCGTCAGTCAGGTGCGAACCGATGAAGCCGGCGCCGCCAGTGATTAAAACAGGGCCTTCAGCCATGACGATAAAACCTATCCAGTAAGCCCGGGAGTGCGGCACGCCAGGCGCGCGGCTTGATCCCGAAAGTGTGCAGAATCTTCTTGCAGGCCAGCACCGCGTGTTGCGGTTCTTCGGCGGCATCCTCACGCGCGGCGTGAGCCTGGGCGGTCGGTTCTTCGATCGCCAGCGGATGCAGGCTGCGAGCCTCTGAGAGAATCGCCTGCCCCAGCGCCAGCGGCGTGGTCGCCTCATGGCCGGCGTAGTGGTAAGTGCCCCACAGCGGCGCGGCGCAATCGAGTTGTTTGAGTACCGAGATGATCACCCGGGCCGCATCGTCGACCGGGGTCGGATTGCCGCGACGGTCGTCGGCCAGCAGCAATTCGTCCGGCTTTTCAGCACGAGCGAGGAAGCGGCCGAGGATGCCTTCCGGGCTGTCGTCCAACAACCAGCCGAAACGCAGCAGCACGTGTTGCGGACAAGTGGCCCGCACGCTCTGCTCGATCCGCCACAGCGCCTGACCACGCAGGCCCAGCGGCACCGGTTCATCCTTTTCGCTGTAGGCGGTGGCGCGGGAACCGTCGAATACCCGGTAGCTGGAGGGCTGGACCAGCACGATATTGTGGTGCTGGCACAGTTCGGCCAGACGCTCGATGGCGCGTTCTTGACCCGACAGACGGCTTTCACTGACGGTCTCAGCCTGGAACCAGTCGAAATAGTAGGCAAGGTTGATCAACGCATCGGGACGAGTGTCGTCGAGCAGTTGAGTCAGGCTCGCGGCATCCCAGCCGTCTTCGGGAGGGCGGGGGGCGAGGAAACCGATGTCTTCCTCCGCACCGAGGCGAATCAGCGCCTGCCCAAGGGCATTTCCGCCGCCCAGTAACATAAGGCGCATTCGCATAGAGTCAGCAGGCCCAGTCTGATTGGAACGATGGCTTTGGCGACGATGTTTGGTACAGCGTCGTCGATAATTGCCGGAATCGTTGCATTTTGCGGGTTTAGTGCGCAACCGTCACCCGTAAAGTGTAGATCTCCAGCGGTACTTGCAACTTCGCCCGCCCACCCGCATAACTGCAGACATGAATCTGCCCATCCCCAAGGACGCGGCGCTGGCAGGCTTTCACCCCGCCGTCAGCGCCTGGTTCAGCCGCACATTTGCGACGGTCACCGCCGCCCAGGCCCGCGCATGGCCGTTGATCCGCCAGCGCCGTTCGACGCTGATCGCCGCACCCACCGGCTCCGGCAAGACCCTTACCGCGTTCCTCGCGGTGCTCGACGAACTGGTCCACCGCGGCCTGGAAACGCCTGACGGCCTGCCGGACGAAACCCTGGTGGTCTACGTTTCGCCGCTCAAGGCGCTGTCCAACGACATCCGCATCAACCTGCAGAATCCGCTGGCGGGAATCACCGAACAGTTACGCCAAATGGATCTGCCGGCGCTGGAAATCACCACCGCCGTGCGTACCGGCGACACCCCGCAAAAAGACCGCGCCGCCATGCGCAAGAGCGCGCCACACATTCTGGTGACGACTCCGGAATCGCTCTACGTGCTGCTCGGTTCCGAATCCGGCCGCAAGATGCTCGGCACCACGCGTACTGTCATCGTCGATGAAATACACGCCATCGCTGCCGGCAAGCGTGGCAGCCACCTGGCCTTGAGTCTCGAACGCTTGCAGGCGTTGTGCACCGAACCGCTGACCCGCATCGGCCTGTCGGCCACGCAAAAACCGATCGATGCGGTCGCACGGTTTCTGGTCGGCCATGAGCGCCCCTGCGAGATCATCGACATCGGTCACGCGCGCCCACGGGATCTGGGCATCGAAGTACCGCCGGTGCCGTTGTCCGCCGTAATGGCCAATGACGTCTGGGAACTGGTCTACGACCGTCTCGCCACGCTGGCCCGTGAACACCGCACCACGCTGATTTTCGTCAACACCCGACGCCTGGCCGAACGCCTGAGCCGACATCTGAGCGAACGCCTTGGCAAACATGCCGTGGCGGCGCACCACGGCAGTCTGGCCAAGGAGTTTCGCCTCGACGCCGAGCAACGGCTCAAGCGCGGCGAGCTGCAAGTGCTGATCGCCACCGCGTCGCTGGAATTGGGGATCGATATCGGCGAAGTCGACCTCGTGTGTCAGATCGCTTCGCCGCGCTCGATTGCCGGTTTTCTGCAACGGGTCGGCCGCTCGGGACACCAGGTCGGCGGTACGCCCAAGGGGCGCCTGTTCGCCACCACCCGCGACGACCTGATCGAATGCGCCGCGCTGCTCGACTGCGTGCGCCGGGGTGAACTCGATACGCTGCACATCCCCCAAGCGCCGCTGGACGTGCTGGCGCAACAGATCATCGCCGAGGTCAGTTGCCAGGAATGGGGCGAGGACGATTTGCTCGCACTGTTCCGCCGGGCCGAGCCCTACGCCCGCCTCGACGAAAAACATTATCAGGCGCTGCTGGGCATGCTCGCCGAGGGTTACAACGGCCGTCAGGGCATCCGCAGCGCCTACCTGCACCGCGACGCGGTGAGCCGAACCCTGCGTGGGCGGCGCGGTGCGCGGCTGACAGCGGTCACCAGTGGCGGCACCATCCCGGACAACGCCGACTACAGCGTATTGCTGGAACCCCAAAGCCTGAACATCGGCAGCGTCAACGAAAACTTCGCCGTGGAAAGCATTGCCGGTGATGTGTTCCAGCTCGGCAATACTTCCTACCGAATCCTGCGGGTGGAAACCGGCAAGGTGCGGGTCGAGGATGCCCAGGGCCAGCCGCCGACCATTCCGTTCTGGCTCGGCGAGGCCCCGGGGCGCAGCGATGAACTGTCGGCGGCCGTGGCTCGGCTGCACGCGCAACTCGATCAATTGCTCAGTGCCTGCCCCGGCAATCTGCAACCTGCCCTCGACTGGCTGACCGACACCCTCGGCCTGAACCTGGCCAGCGCCGAACAGCTCGTGGATTATCTGGCCCGCGCCCGCCTCGCCCTCGGCGCCCTGCCGTCCCGGGACACGCTGCTGATGGAGAGGTTTTTCGACGAGTCCGGCGGCACCCAACTGATCATCCATTCGCCGTTCGGCAGCCGCATCAACCGTGCCTGGGGTCTGGCCCTGCGCAAGCGTTTCTGTCGCACCTTCAACTTCGAATTGCAGGCCGCCGCCAGTGAAGACGCCATCGTGCTGTCGCTGTCCACCAGCCACAGTTTCGAGCTCGATGACGTCTGGCGTTATCTGCACAGCAACAGCGCCGAGCACATCCTGATTCAGGCGGTGCTGGATGCACCGCTGTTCGGTGTGCGCTGGCGCTGGAATGCCGGGGTGGCGCTGGCCCTGCCGCGTTATGCCGGCGGGCGAAAAGTCGCGCCGCAGTTGCAGCGAATGAAAAGCGAAGACCTCATCGCCAGCGTGTTTCCCGATCAGATCGCCTGCCTGGAAAATCTCGCCGGCGAACGGGAAATTCCCGAGCATCCGCTGGTGGAACAGACCCTCGACGATTGCCTGCACGAGGCGATGGACTGCGAAGGCTGGCTGCAATTGCTGCGGCGCATGGAATGCGGCGAAGTGCGGCTGATCGCTCGCGACCTGCCGGCGCCCTCGCCGCTGGCGGCGGAAATCCTCAGTGCCCGCCCCTACACCTTTCTTGACGATGCACCACTGGAAGAGCGGCGGACCCAGGCCGTGCTGAATCGCCGCTGGAGCGATCCGCAATCCACCGATGACCTCGGCGCGCTGGACGCCGACGCGATCGACGCCGTGCGCGAAGAGGCGTGGCCGACGCCGAACAGCGCCGATGAAATGCATGAAGCGCTGATGAGCCTGGCCTGCATCAGCGGCCGCGAAGTCGAGGCCAACCTGCATTGGCGCGACTGGCTGAATGCGTTGGCCGAGACCGGGCGAGCCTGCCAACTGCAAATCGATCCCGAGCATTCGCTGTGGCTGGCGCGGGAACGCCTGACCTGTCTGCAAGCGCTTTATCCACAGGCGTCTTCGGCACTGCCAGCACTGCCAGGTTTCGATGAAGCCTGGACCACCGACGATGCCTTGGTGGAAGTCATCCGCGCACGACTGAGTGCATTCGGCCCCCTGCCACTGGAGGCCATCGCACAACCGCTGTCATTGCCGCCCGCACACGTCCATCAAGCCCTCGCCCAACTGGAACGTGAAGGCTATGTGCTGCGCGGTCGGTTCACCCCGGGGCTGACGATTGAAGAATGGTGCGAACGGCATCTGCTGGCGCGAATTCACCGCTACACGGTCAAGCGCCTGCGCCGGGAAATCGAGCCGGTGGCGTTGCAGGATTTCATGCGGTTTCTGTTCGACTGGCAGCACGTGTCCCCGTCCACCCGTGGTCAGGGCAGCGCCGTGTTGCCGGCGATTATCGGTCAGTTCGAAGGCTACCCGGCAGCGGCATCGGCGTGGGACAGTGACATTCTTCCGGCCAGGCTCAAGGATTATTCGCCGAGCTGGCTGGATGATCTGTGCCGCAGTGGAAAACAGGTGTGGATGCGACTCAGCGCCCGGCAGAAAACCAGCGGAACGGCGCTTCGCAGCACACCGGTCGTATTGCTGCCACGCAGTCAGGTCGGGTTATGGAGTGCGCTGGCCGAGCAGACACCCGCCAGCGAACTGTCACCCAAGACGCACAAAGTCTTCGAGGCCCTCAGCCAGCATGGGGCGCTGTTTTTCGATGAGCTGATTCATGAAGCGCACCTGCTGCGCACCGAACTGGAAATCGCCTTGCAGGAATTGGTCGGCGCCGGTCTGGTGAATGCCGACAGCTTTGCCGGATTGCGAGCGCTGATCACCCCGGCGGGCAAGCGCCAGCAACGCAGCAGTCGACGCGGGCGCGGGGCGTTTGTCGGCGGCATGGACGATGCCGGTCGCTGGGCGCTTTTACGTCGCGGGCCGGTGGTGGAAAACCGTCAAACGCCGTCGCCCGAAGCCCTCGAACACATCGCCATGACCTTGTTGCGCCGCTATGGCGTGGTGTTCTGGCGTCTGTTGGAACGCGAAGCCGATTGGCTGCCCAGCTGGCGCGAACTGCTGCGCACGTTCCATCGGCTGGAGGCGCGCGGCGAGATTCGTGGCGGGCGGTTTGTCAGCGGTCTGGCCGGCGAGCAATTCGCCCTGCCTGAGGCGATACCGCTTCTGCGCGAAGTCCGCCGTCGCCCTCCTGACGGCAGCCTGATCGCCGTGTGCGGGGTCGATCCGCTGAACCTCGCCGGCACCCTGCTACCAGGCACGAAAGTGCCGGCGCTGGCGAGCAATCGGCTGGTGTATCGCGACGGCCTGCCGGTCGCTGCCGAGGTCGCGGGCAAGCCGCAATTCTGGGTAGAACTGGATCAGGTTTCCATGGAGCAGGTGCGCAGCAAACTGATCCGGCATTGATGTAAACCGGTCTGGCCTCTTCGTCGGATCGCCGCCCGGACCAAGCCCGCTCCCACAATGGTTTGTGGTGCGGCTGCTATTTCGGCATCACACCGAGTCCTGTGGGAGCGGGCTTGCCCGCGAAGAGGCCGGTACATGCACCACAAGAACTCCTACTGAGTCGGCGATTGCGCTGGCAACACCACCGACGAATGCGCCGCTGGCGCCTCGTCTTCCTGTCGCCTGGGCAACAAGACCTGCTGTGGATAAGTCTGCGCGAAATGCACCCACGGGCTGTTATCCACAAGCTTTTTCAAACGCTGGTTGAACGCGCGGCTCACCGCGTATTGCCCGCCCGACACCGTGCGGAATTGCGCGGTCAGCACCACGCCGTTCAGGTCCATCTTGTCCACACCGAACACGTCCAGCGGCCCCTGCAGGTTGTACTTGAGGAACGGGTCTTCGCGAATCGAATCCCCGGCCTGACGAATCAGCTCGATGGCCTTGTCGACATCGGTGTCGTAGGTGAACTGCACCGAGAAAAACGCGAACGCAAACTGCCGCGATTGGTTGGTCACGGCTTTGATCTGGCCGAACGGCACCGAGTGCACGAAGCCCTTGCCGTCACGCAGGCGCAGGGTGCGAATGGTCAGGCCTTCAACTGTCCCGGCATGCCCGGAATCGAGCACCACCCAATCACCGATCGACAGGGTGTCCTCAATGATTATGAACAGCCCGGTGATCACGTCCTGCACCAGCTGTTGCGAGCCGAAACCGATGGCCAGACCGACCACCCCGGCACCGGCCAGCAGCGGCGCGACGTTGATCCCCAGATTGGCCATGGTGGTGATCGCACAGATCACCACCAGGATGATTTTGATCGCGTTGCGCAGCAGCGGCAGGATCGTTTTCACCCGGGTGCTGGGCTGGCGCGCCGAGCGTTTGCTGACCGGCGGTTTCAGCGCTTCCTGAATCGCCGTGTCGAGCACTACCCACAACAGCCACGTCACGAGAAAGATCAGGCCGATGCTGCTCAAGGCGTTGCTGATCGCCCGGCCGACCGTGCTGCTTTGTGCGAAGTCGATCAGTGACACGCCCCAGATCCGCCCGAGGATATCGATGAACGCAATCGCGATGACGATCCGCAGCAAGGCGTGCAACAGGCTGAGAAAGCGTTCCTTGTAGGCACTGCTACGCTGGATCGCCTCGGCCCGGCGCGACTTGAACAGGTGTTGCAGCACGGTGCTGAGAAATACCGTGCCGATCAGCAACACGGTGGTGAGCAACGCGCAGCGCAGGGCTTTCTGGTTGTCCTCGCCGATACCGATCAGATTGACCGCCGAGACCAGCACCATCAGCACGATCGGCCAGTACCAGAGCCCGGAAAAAATCCGCAGCGATTCCTGCAGCGACGGTTGTTTCAGGCGTTGGGCCAGCGGGCGATTACGGATCAGGTGCGCCACCGGCCGGCGCAAACGAATCACCAGCAGACCGAAGATGATCGACGCCAGCAGACCGGTGAACACCGCGATGCTGCTGGTGATGTTGCCGCCCAGTTGCCGGGCGATCTGCGGGCTGGTCAACGCATCACTCAACGCGGCGAGAAAGCCGATCAGGAACAGCGGTTTCGGGCAGTAGTCGCGAATGATCTGCGCAGCTCGTCGCTTGTGGCCGGTGTTGAACATCACCACCACGCACAACAGCATCGACGTGGAAAATGTCCCGCTGCTGGTGGCGTAGGCAAAACACAGCGCCAGCGCCCGACCGACCGAGGCCGACAGAAAATGGCTGACGTACAGGGTCAGCGGCAGACAGATGAGCGCGGGCAGCGTGTAGGGCAACAGATAACCGAGCAGATCCTGGCTGCGCTGGCGGGTACGCAGCCAGCGGCCCTCGCGCATCCGCTTGGCCAGAACGCTGCCAAGCACCGTCAACACAGCAAAGGTGCCGAGCCACACGCCGGACAGCATCATGAAATCTCCGGCCACGCTCCACCCCGAGCGATCCGATGGCTGATTGACCAGCCTGTCGACTTCATCCGCCGCCCGGTCGGCGCGCAGGCGCCAGGCGTCGACCAGATGCTCGTTGAGATCGAGTTTGTCCTGCACGTCGTCGATGCTGGAACTGATGGCACCGAGCAGACCGCCCTGCACGATCGGCTCCGGTTTGGCCGGCTCTTCACTGGCCGCCGGAACGCCCGGCAGGCTGGCAGCTTGCACGGCATGGCCGCCGAACAACAGCAATGCCCCCAATAGAATCGCGATCCCGAACCTGGTCAAAACGCAGAACTCCTTGGTTGAACCTGTAAGGAACTGATCGGTTTTGGCTTGGCAAAGTTCAAGAACGCCTTGAGAGCCGCATTTCGATCTTTGCTCTCAGGTCAAATATCAAATGCCCATCCCTGTATTTTTCCACCCTCAGCAAACCCCGACACTGCGCTCCATTCAAACCTCAACCGGAGTGCCGTCATGCCCATTGCCCTGCTCGCGCTGACCCTCAGCGCATTCGCCATCGGGACGACCGAGTTCGTCATCGTTGGCCTGCTTCCCACCATCGGCGCCGATCTTGGCGTCAGTCTGCCTTCCGCCGGTCTGCTGGTCAGTCTGTATGCCCTCGGCGTAGCCATCGGTGCGCCGGTGCTGACCGCCCTCACCGGCAAAGTCCCGCGCAAACTGTTGCTGCTGTCGCTGATGGTGCTGTTCACCCTCGGCAACCTGCTGGCCTGGCTGGCGCCGAGTTATGAATCGCTGGTGCTGGCGCGGATCGTCACGGGTCTGGCCCACGGCGTGTTCTTCTCCATCGGCTCGACCATCGCCACCAGCCTGGTGCCCAAGGAAAAAGCCGCCAGTGCGATTGCGATCATGTTCACCGGCCTGACCGTGGCGCTGGTCACCGGGGTGCCGCTGGGCACGTTCATCGGTCAGCATTTCGGCTGGCGTGAAACCTTCCTCGCGGTGTCGGCACTCGGCGTGATCGCGTTCATCGGCAGCCTGCTTTACGTGCCGAACAACATCGCTCACAGCAAACCGGCGTCGCTGTTGCAGCAATTGCAGGTGCTCAAGCAACCGCGCCTGTTGCTGGTGTACGCCATGACCGCCATCGGTTACGGCGGCTCGTTCATCGCCTTCACGTTCCTGGCACCGATCCTTCAGGACCTCTCCGGCTTCAGCGCCGGCACGGTCAGCCTGGTGTTGCTGGTGTATGGCGTGTCGGTGGCCGTCGGCAATATCTGGGGCGGCAAACTGGCAGACAAACGCGGGCCGATCAGTGCCCTGAAAATCATCTTCACCCTGCTCGCCGCCGTGCTGTTCGTGCTCACCTTCACCGCCGCCAACCCGTGGCTGGCACTGGCCACCGTACTGGTCTGGGGCGCCGTCGCCTTCGGCAACGTGCCCGGCCTGCAGGTATATGTGGTGCGTCAGGCTGAACATCACACACCACAAGCCGTGGACGTTGCATCGGGCCTGAACATTGCCGCGTTCAACCTCGGGATTGCCGGCGGTGCGTGGGGTGGCGGGTTGATTGTCGAGCACATCGGCCTGATCCACACCGCATGGATCGGCGGGATGGTGGTGCTGGTGGCCTTGGCCCTGACAGCCTTGAGCGGTCGCCTCGACCGACTGGGCCCGGTGTATGCCGACCCCACGGGCGGTTCTACCCGGGTCGTCACTGGCCACTGATCCTGCGAATACCGACCGCCCGTACTCCCGTCGAAACTTTCCCGAACCGTCTGCAGTCATCCACAGACAGAGGCAACACGGGGACTTTCGACGGGAGGGCGGGATGGCGACGATTCACATCGGTATTTCAGGCTGGCGCTACGCCCCGTGGCGCGGGGATTTCTACCCCCGGGGACTGGCTCAGAAACGCGAACTGCAGTTCGCCTCGCGGGCGGTCAACAGCATCGAGATCAATGGCTCGTTCTATGCGCTGCAACGACCGGAACGCTACGCCCAGTGGTATGCCGAGACGCCGAAAGGTTTCGTGTTCAGCGTCAAGGCACCGCGTTTCATCACGCACATCCGTCGATTGCGCGAGATCGAAAAACCCCTGGCGAATTTCTTTGCCTCCGGGATTCTCGAACTGAAGGAAAAGCTCGGGCCGATCCTCTGGCAGTTTCCGCCCAGCTTCAAATTCGATCCGTCCCTCTTCGAACACTTCCTTGCCCAACTGCCCCACGACACCGAAGCTGCCGCCGCGCTCGCCCGCCGGCATGACTCCCACCTGCATGGCCATGCCAGCCTGAAGGCCTACGGCAAGAAGCCTTTGCGCCATGCCGTGGAAATCCGCCATGACAGTTTCATCGACGTCGATTTCGTGCGTCTGCTCAAACGCTATAACACTGCTCTGGTGATCGCCGATACCGCAGGCAAGTGGCCGTATCATGAAGACCTCACCAGCGATTTCGTCTACCTGCGTCTGCACGGCGCCCAAGAGCTCTATGCCAGCGGCTACACCGAGCCCGCCATCAAGCGCTGGGCCGAACGCATCGACGCCTGGCACCATGGCCGGCAACCGGGCGACGCCCATCTGATCGCCCCGCGCCTGAAGCCTCGGGCGCGCAAATCCCGCGAGGTTTTCTGCTACTTCGACAATGACATCAAGGTTCGCGCGCCTTTCGATGCCCGCAGGCTGTTGCAGCATTTCGAGCTGGATAAAAACCTCGAAACCGTGCCCGGTGAACCGGCCGCCGAAGGAGTACTCGCATGAGCATTCCCGAGCCGCTCGGCTTCACCGACGAGCAGTCCACGGTCATCACCACCGAGCGCCGTTTCACCGTGCTGACGGTGAACACCCACAAGGGCTTCACCGCCCTGAACCGGCGCTTCATCCTGCCGGAACTGCGCGAAGCGGTGCGCAGCGTGTCCGCCGACGTGGTGTTTCTTCAGGAAGTCCACGGCACCCACGAGCACCATCCCAAACGCTATGACAACTGGCCGACGATGCCGCAGTACGAGTTTCTCGCCGACAGCCTCTGGCCGCAGTTCGCCTACGGGCGCAACGCGGTGTACCCGGAGGGCGATCACGGTAACGCGCTGCTGTCGAAATTCCAGATCGTGCGCCATGACAACCTCGACGTTTCGATCAGCGGCCACGAAAACCGCGGCCTGTTGCACTGCGTACTGCGCCTGCCGGGAGACGACCGTGAAGTGCATGCGATCTGCGTCCATCTGGGCCTGCGCGAAAGCCATCGCAACGACCAGTTGCGCCTGCTGCGCGAGCGCCTGGCCGAACTGCCCGATGATGCGCCGGTGATCGTCGCCGGCGATTTCAACGACTGGCGCCAGCGTGCTGACGGATTGCTTGAACCCTGTGGCCTGCGCGAAGTGTTTGTGGCGCATCAAGGCAAACCGGCACGCAGTTTTCCGGCCCGCCTGCCGCTGCTGCGCCTGGATCGGATCTACGTACGCAACCTCAAGGCCAGTCAGCCCAAAGTGCTGGCGAACCGTCCCTGGTCACACCTTTCCGACCACGTCCCGCTGTCGGTGGAGATTGAACTATGAGCAGCGCACCGCTGGAGAAATCCGCCGTGGAGCCCGTCAGCATGACCCCGCCCGTGCGCGAGCCCGGCACCGTCGATGTCGAGTACCGCTGGCAGGGCAACAACCGCGTCGAGTTGCTGGAAAACGGCGAGGAGTATTTCCCCCGAGTGTTCGAAGCGATGCGCGCAGCGAAAAGCGAAATCCTGCTGGAGACTTTCATCGTCTTCGAGGACAAGGTCGGCAAGGAATTGCAGGAGATTCTTATCGATGCCGCCCGGCGTGGGGTGCGCACCACCGTCAGCTTCGACGGCTTCGGTTGCGGCGAATTGAGCACCGGTTACCTCACCGCCCTGAGCGACGCCGGCGTGCACCTGCAGATCTTCGATCCGGCCCCCAAGCGCCTGGGTATCCGCACCAACTGGTTCCGCCGCCTGCATCGCAAGATCGTGGTGGTCGACGGCTTGATCGCGTTCATCGGCGGGATCAATTTTTCCGGCGATCACCTGGCCGATTTCGGCCCCGAAGCGAAGCAGGATTACTCGGTGGAGATTCAAGGCCCGGCGGTGACCGACATCCATCATTTCGCCCTGCTGCAAAGCGGCCGACCGGGACGCGCAAGGTTCTGGTGGCAACGGCGACGGCAGCGGCGTGCCGAGATGGCGTTCGATGATCACGATGGTCAGGTGCGTCTGGTGTTTCGCGACAACGACCACCACCACACCGATATCGAAGACGTCTATTTGCAAGTGCTGCGCCGCGCCCAACGGCGGGTGGTGATCGCCAACGCGTACTTCTTTCCCGGCTATCGCCTGCTGCGCGAGATCCGCAACGCCGCCCGGCGCGGGGTCGAGGTGCGGCTGATTCTGCAGGGGCAACCGGACATGCTGGTGGCCAAACTCGCCGCGCGCATGACCTACGACTACCTGCTCAAGGCCGGGGTGCAGATTCATGAATATTGCGAGCGCCCGCTGCACGGCAAAGTGGCGCTGGTGGACGAGGAATGGAGCACCGTCGGCTCGAGCAATCTTGATCCGCTGAGCCTTTCGCTGAACCTGGAAGCCAACGTGCTGATCCGCGACCGCACCTTCAATCGTCACCTGTTCGAACGCCTCGAAGACCTCAGCCACAACCACTGCAAGGCGATGGACGCCGCGAAGTCGCCACGCGGGCGGATCTGGCACATGACCGTGGGTTTTCTGGTGTTTCACTTCCTGCGCCATTTTCCGGCCATGGCCGGCTGGCTGCCGGCGCACAAACCACGGCTCAAACCCTTTACCCCTGCCGCCGGGAGCGATCCTTCATGAGCCATTCCGAAGCCCACGCGGCGGTGCATCCGGCAACGGCGGGCAAGTCCCGCTGGAGTCGCTGGAAGCGTCCGCTGACCCTGCTGTTCTTTCTCGCGCTGATCGTTCTGCTGACGATGTTCGCCAGCCGCATCGAATGGGCCGAGGTGTTGCAAACCCTCGCCGATTTCAAGGTGCGCACGCTGATCATCGCCTCCAGCCTGACGCTGCTGAGTTTTCTGGTGTACGCCAGTTTCGATCTGATCGGCCGCACTTACATTCGTCAGGACCTGACCTGGAAACAGATCCTGCCGGTGGGCGTCATCAGCTATGCGTTCAACCTTAATTTGAGCGCCTGGGTCGGCGGGATCGCCATGCGTTATCGGTTGTACTCGCGGCTCGGCGTGAGCAAAAGCAACATCGCCAAGATCCTCGGCCTGAGCCTGGCGACCAACTGGTTCGGCTACATGACCATCGCGGGTGTGGTGTTCAGCAGCGGACTGGTGCGCATGCCGCCAGGCTGGAAAGTCAGCAGCGATGCGTTGCAGGGCATTGGTGTATTGCTGCTGTTGGTGAGTGCCGGGTACCTGGTCGCCTGCCAGTTTTCCCGGCGTCGCGAGTGGTCGATTCGTGGGGTGGAAATCAACCTGCCGTCGCTGCGCATGGCGGTCCTGCAGTTACTGCTCGGGGCGCTGAACTGGTCGCTGATGGCAGCGGTGATTTTCACTTTGCTGCCGAGCAAGCTCGACTACCCGCTGGTGCTCGGGGTGCTGTTGATCAGCGCGATTGCCGGCGTCATCACCCACATTCCCGCCGGGCTCGGCGTGCTGGAAGCGGTGTTCGTGGCGCTGCTGCAACACGAGGCTTCACGCGGCAGCCTGGTGGCGGGGCTGCTGGCGTATCGGGCGATCTATTTCCTGTTGCCGCTGCTGATCACCGTGCTGATGTACCTGGTGGTGGAAGCCAAGGCCAAGGCGTTGCGGATCGAGAAGAAACCCAAGCCCTGATCAGCGCGACTGAATGATGCTCAACCGCTCGCCCACCACCATTTCGGTGATCCAGTCGACGAGGATCGAAGTGTAGGCCTGCTGTGAGGTGGGATCGCTCAGGGCATGGTCGGCGCCGTCGATGATGCGGTGGGTCAGCGAGTGGGTCTGCTGGCACGCAGCGCGGTAACTCATGATCGTCGCGTGGGGCACGTAGTCGTCGGTTTCCGACTGCACCAGCAGCACATCGCCAGTGAATTGCGAGCAGGCGTGCAAGGCGCGGTTGCTGTCGGCGCGTATCAGCGTGCTGCGATAATCGCGCAGGTCGGCCTTGTCCAGATCGCGCTTGGGCGTGTGCCATTGTTCGTCGCGATACAGCGCCGGCACTCGCAGCGCCAACCAGCGCACCGGGCGCAATGAAGTCAGGATCGAGGCGAGATAACCGCCATAGCTGGTGCCCACCACCGCGATGGCCGAAGTGTCCAGCGCCGGGTGGGCGAGCAGCCGGTCGTAGGCCGCCAGCAAGTCACGCAGGTTGTCTTCACGGGTGACCCGGCTCAGTGGAATGCCGGTGCCGCCGGTGTGCCCGCGC
Source organism: Pseudomonas fluorescens (assembly GCF_012974785.1). GTDB lineage: Bacteria > Pseudomonadota > Gammaproteobacteria > Pseudomonadales > Pseudomonadaceae > Aquipseudomonas > Aquipseudomonas fluorescens_BT. Next base: position 5,603,772 of record NZ_CP027561.1, read on the forward strand.
AGGTCGAACGTCAGGCACACACAGCCCAGGCCGGCGATACCTTTGGCCCGTTCCAGATCCCGCTCCTGACTGCCGCCCCAACCGTGCACGAACAATACGCCGGGGACTTTCGATTTGGGACTGAGGAATGTCCCGCTCATCTGCTCGTCATCAATGTCGATTTGAATGCTTTCGCTTCTAGCCGTCATAGGATTGGACCGTTACGTATTTGAGAAGAAAGTCGCTGTTCTCGGCCGGGCCGCGATAGACCTCGATGGCGTCCGCCGGCAGGGCACGGTCGATATAGGTTTCCACCGACGAGACGCGGATCGCGCGCATCGAAGGGTCATTGACGAAACTCTGCAACGCCACCACTTCCGCGCTGCTGGCGCCGCCCATGCGCCAGGACTGTTCGAGGACACCGCTGCGCGGCTGGCCATCATTGTCCAGGCCCTGGGCGATGTCATAGTTGCGTCGCGAAGCGTAGAACCGTGGATAGGCTTCATCCGCCGCCCGGTCAAAAACCTGTGCCTGCTCGATGGCCAACCGCACATCGTCCGGCAGATCCAGTTTCAGCAATTCGTCATAACCGCCCTGCACCACCAGCAGGTTTGAACCGCCATAGACCTCTTCGCCGCGGGCATCTTCGGTCAAGTATTGATCACCACAGTAACTGAGCACCCGGTCGCCGATGAACGACTGGCCGACGCTGTGGGTGACGACCTGGCTCAGGTCCTGCTCCAGCACCACGCCTTCACTGAACAGCGTTGCAGCCTCGGGTCGGGCGAGGATTTCGTCGAACGCATCCAGGCTCTTGACCACTTCCTGACCGCGCCCGGCACAGGCGTGGATCGGCTTGAGGCGAATCGGCCCGCTGTAGAGCAAATGTTCGGCGGCAGGTCGTGCATCTTCCAGGGCGAACACACTGAGCCCGTCGAGCACGACATTGCGAATGCGTTCGGAAAACAGTGGCGACCAGCCTTGCGGTGCGTTGGCCTGATGGCTGCGCAAGCCATGGCTGATAGCTTTGGTGCAGATGAAATCGTGTTCGACGAAACCGCCCCACAGATCGTCCGGGCCCTTGATCCCCATTTCCAGAGCGTTGACGGCGCCGACGATGGTTTGGGTCGGCAACAGATACAGGTCACGGCCCTTGTGCTTTTGCGCGTCGTAACTGCCGCCGAATTTCAGCCCGAGAATCTGCGCCAGCCAACGGGCCAGCGCCTTGTTGGTCTGCACTTCGTGTTGCGGCGCGTCGGGGCGTACGGAATGGGCGACCACTATTTTGTTGCGAGGTATCGGGGTCATGCGCCCCCCTTCCAGCGGCTCGGTGAATGTAGGTGAGAGGGTGCAGAGATCAGGCCAACCGACGGCAGCGGCAAAACCCTTGCAGATCAGTCATTTAGTCTTTTCGTACTGGCCTTGCGCCCGTTTCAATCTGCACGATGGCCGCCATGATCGCGGCATTTTGCACGACCGCGTGGTGCTATCTCGCCAGCGCCGGCGGCGGGCTCACGCCGAACCGATTGCGGTAGTCACTCGGCGCCAGCCCGGTGATTTTCTTGAAGATGGCGCGAAACGCTCCCGGATCCTGATACCCCACCGTCCACGCGATGTGGTCGATGGTGCCGTTGGTGAACTCGAGCATTTCCCGGGCCTTGCCAACCCGCAGGTGCTGGCAGTACTCGGTGGGTTTCAGGCCGGTCGCGGCCCGGAACCGGCGCAGAAAGGTGCGTTCTTCCAGGCCCGAGCGCCCGGCCATCGCCGCCAGCGACACGTCGGTCGCGCCAGTACTTTGCAGCCAGTGCTGGACCTTGAGAATCGCGGCATCGCCATGACTGAGAATCGGCGCAAAATTGCTGCCGCAGGCACTGGCGCTGTCGCTGTGATCCATCACCAGAAACCGCGCGGTGGCGCTGGCGATGCTCGGCCCCAACAAACGATCAACCAGCCGCAACCCCAATTCCGACCAGGCCATCAGACCGGCCGTGGTGATCAGGTCGCCATCATCGACAATCGGTGTATCCGCCTTGAGATTGATATCCGGATAGCGCTCGGCAAAGGCCTTGGCCGAGGTCCAGTGAGTGGTGGCACTGCGACCATTGAGCAGTCCGCTTTCAGCCAGCAACCACGAGCCTACGCAAACGCCGCCCAGCGTCGCACCACGGGCATGCTGGGCGCGCAGCCATTGCAGCAGCCCAGCCGATGCCTGCTCTGCGCTGAACCCAGCGATCGAAGGTGGGATCAGCACCGCCAGCAAACCCGTTTCTTCAACGGGATGACTGTCGTAAACCCTGACCGGAGCCTGCTCGTTCTCGACCTGCCAGTGACTCACGCGCAGCCGCGGCAATTGTACGGTCTGATGCTCGACAGCGATCCGGTCGGCCACGCCGAACAGGTCGGTCAAGCCATGCACCGCCGCCATTTGCGCGCCGGGATAAATCAGCACGCCCAGCTCGGCAACGGCCCTTTCAACGCCCATTGTCAGTTTTCCCCTGTCTATTGTCGGTGCGGCCAATCCTCGAAACCGTGGCCAGCGCCAATACTCAATCCACTGCCAACAACACTTCGAGGACACCCCCATGGCCAGGCAAGCACTCATCGTAGTCGATATCCAGAACGACTACTTCCCCCAAGGCAAGTGGCCGCTGACGGGCGTCGATGCCGCCGCCGACAATGCCGCGCGGCTGATCGCCGCGTTCCGTGAAGCGGGTGATCCGGTGATCCACATCCGTCACGAATTTACCTCGGCGGATGCCCCGTTCTTTACCCCGGGCTCCGAGGGCGCAAGGCTGCACCCCAAGGTACTCAACCGCGCCGATGAACCCGTGGTGCTCAAGCACTTCGTCAACGCGTTCCGCGAAACCGAGCTGCAATCGATCCTGGACGAACAAGACATCAAGGAACTGGTGGTGGTCGGCAGCATGAGCCACATGTGCATCGACGGCGTGGTCCGGGCAGCGGCAGACCTGGGCTATACGGTCACAGTGATCCACGATGCCTGCGCCACCCGCGACCTGGAATTCAATGGCCTGACCGTGCCGGCCGCTCAGGTGCATGCGGCATTCATGTCTTCGCTGGCGTTCGCCTACGCCAACGTGGTTTGCGCGCAGGAGTTCCTCTCCAACAGTCGTTGAGCGCCTGTCGCACGTTTGTGAAATGAAACCCGGCCCGCCCTGTTGCGGGCTTTTTTTCGTGGGCTGAGAAAATCTCACGCGTGAGCCATTGATGGCACTTTGAATTGATTGTAGTGTGGCTCACGCGTGAGATGTTCATAACGGAGTCATCGCCATGAAAAGCAACTCCCCGCCAACAAAATCGGAGAGCCCGAAGGGAGTGCGCTCGACAACGTCCGTGAAAAAACCATCCAGCTTCTACATGAAGCAGATGCGCGCGGGCCTGGCTGCCGCCGGTTATGTGAAACACGAAACTTGGGTGCTTCCCGAAAACCGAAGCTTGCTCAAGCAAATGGAGCAACAGCTACGCCAACCGATTCTGGCTGGCTCATTCATGTCGGAGAATTACATGAGCGCAGGCAACAACTGGAACATCGATAGCCTCTACAACGCTTTCAAGGCACTGGACGAGGTGGCTTCGCAAGAGATCACGCTGTCCCTGATCCAGAGCTCCGAACCCAGCCTCAAGCTGGAAATGAACGAATTCGGCGGCCTGCCGATTCATATCGCCATCGCGGGTCAGCAGATCATCGTCGACACCGTACTGGTGGACATCGATTCGATCACCGACGTGCGCGCCTTCAACGACGCGGTACTGCGCAGCCGGGAAATGTTCCCACTGTCGTCGATCGGCATCGAAACCATGCCCAACGGCCAGACCGTCTACAACATGTTCGGCGCGCTGAGTGCGGATTCGAGCCTGACCAACGTGGTCACCGAGGTGAAAACCCTGGTCGATAACGTGCAGCGCGCCAGCGAAGCCTTCGAACACTTCTTCAAGTAATCAACAGGGAAAATCCAATGACTCAGTCCATCTGGAGCAAGTTGTTCACCGCACTGCGCGGCGGCGCCAATGAAGTCGGCGAAGCGATTGTCGACCAACAAGCCCTGCGCATCCTCGATCAGGAAATCCGTGACGCCGACAGCGCCCTGTCCAACGCTCGTCGTGAACTGGTCACCATCATGGCCAAGCACAAACTGTCCGCCGATCGCGTGAGCGAGTACGACGCCAAGATCAAGGACCTGGAAGCCAAGGCGGTCTCCGCCCTGAATGCCGGCCGTGAAGACCTGGCGATGGAAGTGGCCGAAGCGATTTCGACCCTGACCAACGACCTGGCCACCGAGAAAGCCCAGAGCGACGAGTTCGGTACCTACGCCGACAACATGCGCAAGGACATCAACAAGGCCGAAGCGCGGATCAAGAGCCTGCGTCAGCAAGTGGACATGGCCAAGGCCCGTGACAGCGTGCAGAAAGCGCAGGTCAGCGCATCCATCGCCAGCGGCGGCGCCAATGGCAAGCTGGAAACTGCAGTCGGCACCCTGAACCGTCTGCAAGAAAAGCAAAAGCAGCGCGCCGCCGAGCTGAACGCTCAGGACGAACTGGCCGATGCCACGACCGGCAACGATCTGGAGCGCAAACTGCGCGAGGCCGGCATCACGCCGAACGAGGGCAGCGCCAACGCAATCCTCGAACGCTTGAAGCAGAAGTCGGCCCAGTAAGGGCAGCCAGAAGAAAAGAAGGGCACCGGGTGCCCTTCTTTTTTGCCTGCTCGTTCGTCGCGAGGCCGGTACACTAGCGGCGTTTTGCCAACGAACACTTCCACCCGCTTCAAGGAATGTACCCATGGGATGGTTAAAGAACTTGCTCGGCACCGGCTCGGCACCCGCACGCGAGGCGGCCAGCGGCCCGCTGGGTCTGGCGCAGGGCAAGGCGATCCGCTTCGATACGACCCTCGCTCTGCTGCTCGACGGCAGCACCTCGGTACGGGTTCCCGATGCCCAGGCGATCTGGAGCGCCGGCTGGATCGACCTCGGCCAGTCGAACAAGCTGTATCGCTATTACCTGAACAACGAAGACTTCTGGCTGCAGGTCCATGTCACCGGCGACGATCAGATCGAATCAGTGACGCTGTTCAATTACCTCAGCTACGTCACGGTCAACAGCGATGCCGAGCTGCAGCGCCTGGCGGGCCCGAACAGCCTGATCGGCCTGCCGGCCTACACCCATGACGGCGTGTCCTTCACCCGGGAATGGGGCACCGAACGCGGCCAGACCGAACTGGTCCCGCTCACCGAGCAGGTGATCAATCCCGACGAGTCCTACACCATCGAACACCATTCGATGCTGTATGCCCGGGAAACCGGCCTGACCGACCGTCGCGAACTGCTGCTGTTCTCCGTCGAACAGGATGAAGAAGGCACTGTCAGCCTGAGCACATCGCTGGGCATCTCGCTGTACACCACCGATCTGAGCACCATTTAAAAGGAAGTTCCCCATGCTGGAAGTGTTGTCCGTTTCCCTGAACAAGGCCGCGCTGGTCGGATTCGCCGCCTACCTGATCGGCGCCGTGCTGCTGTTCATGCTGTTTCAATTCGTCTACACGCGCATTACGCCGCACAAGGAATTCGAGCTGATTCGCTCCGGCAACAACGCAGCGGCCATTGCCCTGTCGGGCGCGATCATCGGTTTCGCGATACCGGCAAGCAACATCATCGCCCACTCGATCAACGTCCTCGACTTCGTCCTCTGGGCCGTGATTGCGGCCGCGGTGCAACTGCTGGCATTTCTGGCCACCGGGCTGGTGCTCAAGGGCACGTCCCAGCGCATCGCCAACGGTGAAGTGGCCGCCGGCATCTACGTGGCAGCGGTGGCGATCAGCGTCGGCATGCTCAACGCCGCCTGCATGACCCCGTCCTACTGATCGGCAGGAAGCCCGAGATGAAACGAAGCAAGTACGTTCAACTGTCCCTGGCCGCTTCGGTGGCCCTGGCGATTTCCGGTGAAGCGGCCGCGCAGGAACAACAGCGCACCTTCCAGAGCGTGGAACAGTGCGTCGACGCCGAAGTGGCAGCCGATGCCTGCTCGAATGCCTACGTCGCGGCCCTGGCCGAGCACCGGCGCATCGCCCCGGCCTATGACGACAAAGCGAAGTGCGACGCAGACTTTGCCGCCGGCTGGTGTCAGAAGAATTCCGACGGCCGCTTTGCACCGAAACTCGGTGGTTTCAAGGTGGCGCAAAATTCCGAACCGGTACAGAACCTCGATTCGATTGCCAATGCGCAGATGCCGGCGGGCAATGCCGAACCTGCCCAGACAACTCAGAGCACGACCCACGTTTCCAGCGGTGGCGGGTCGAGCAACGGCTGGCTCACCGGATGGCTGATCGGCAATGCCATGAGCAACAACTCGCGGACGGTGTATCGCGACCGCGATACGCGTCAGACGTACGACACTTCGACGCTGAACCGGCGTATCGAATCGGCGCCGACCACTCGCAGCAATTCGGACTACACCAGCTCCCGGAGCAAACCGGTCAACGTGGCATCCTCTACTTCCCGTGGCGGTTTCGGCAGCCAGTCCAGCGCACGCAGCGGTTGGGGCGGCTGGGGCAGTTCGAGCAGCTGATGAAGAAGATCCATTGCGCCGAGCGCCACGACTGGAAACAGACGGCCGAAAGCCTCGGCTTTCTGTTCCACACCATCGACGATGAGCCTTACTGGGACGAGCGCGCGTATTATCAGTTCACGCTCGCACAGATCGAAAACGATCTCGAGGATCCGACCGCCGAACTGCACGAGATGTGCATGGATCTGGTGGACCGGGTCGTGCACAGCGAGGAACTGCTCGATCGCCTGAGCATCCCCGCGCCGTACTACGACATGATCCGAACGTCGTGGCTGGAAGGTCATCCGCATCTGTATGGGCGCATGGACTTCTCCTACAACGGCACCGGGCCGGCGAAGTTGCTGGAGCTCAACTACGACACCCCCACCAGCCTGTACGAGGCCGCGGCGTTCCAGTGGGGCTGGCTGGAACAATGCATCGAGCGCGGGATGCTGCCGCGCCATGCCGACCAGTTCAACAGCATCGATACCCGACTGCATGAAGCCTTTGCCGCGCTGAAACTCAAGCGCCCGTTCTACTTTGCCTCGATGAAAGGCTCCGTCGAGGACAAGGGCACCACCGACTATCTGCGCCTGATCGCGGAAAAGGTCGGCATCGAATCCCGACACATCGATATCGAAGACATCGGCCTGACAACCGATGGACGTTTCGTCGATCTCGAAGACCGCTGGATCCCGCATCTGTTCAAGCTGCATGCCTGGGAGTTCATCTTCCACGAACCGTTCGGTGCGGCCATTGCCGATTGCGATACGCAGTTTTTCGAACCGGCGTGGAAGGCCATTCTCTCCAATAAAGGCGCCCTGCCTCTGCTCTGGGAATTGCACAAGGGCCATCCGAATCTGCTGGCCGCCCATCTCGATCCGAATCCGGGCGGCGCTGTACCGAAAGGCTGGGTGCGCAAACCGTACTTCTCCCGGGAAGGTGCCAACATCGAGTTGCAAACAGCCGAAGGCCTGATCGTCAAAGAGGACGGCCCCTACACGGATGCGCCTTTCATCCTGCAGGAATTTGCGCCGCTGCCGAAGTTCGATGACAGCTACACGCTGATCGGTTCCTGGGTCATAGGCGATCAGGCGGCGGGGATTGGCGTGCGCGAAGACAACAGCTTGATCACCAAGGATTCGAGCCGGTTCTTGCCACACCTGATTCTTGACTGAAAAACCTGCGCCCATGAAAAAGGCCCGTCGTGTTCAGCGACGGGCCTTTTTATTCAAAGCGGATACAGCGAAGAATCAGAACGGAATGTCGTCATCGAAGCTGTCGAAATCCGGGGCTGGTTGCGGTGCGGCTTGCTGTGGAGCCGGGGCCGAACGCTGCTGAGGAGCCGACTGCTGCGGACGCGGAGCCTGTTGGCGTGGCGCCTGCTGCTGATAGTTGTTGCCACCGCCTTGCTGGTCGCCCTGCTGTGGACGGCCGCCGAGCAGTTGCATGGTGCCTTGCATGTCGACCACGATTTCGGTGGTGTAACGCTTGATACCGTCTTTTTCCCACTCGCGGGTCTGCAGCTTGCCTTCGATGTACACCTGCGAACCCTTGCGCAGGTATTCGCCGGCGATTTCGGCAACCTTGCCGAACATCGATACGCGGTGCCACTCGGTCTTCTCGACCTTCTGACCAGTCTGCTTGTCGGTCCACTGTTCGCTGGTTGCCAGACTCAGGTTGGTCACGGCGTTACCGTTAGGCAAGTAGCGAACTTCGGGATCCTGGCCGCAAGTGCCGACCAATATGACTTTGTTAACCCCACGGGCCATAACGTTCTCCTAGGCTTCGCAAGCAGCCTCGGCCGGGTTGTTCACCAGGCGTTCGAGGGTGTCGCGATCCACTAATTCTTTATCCAGTTTGATGTAAACAGCCGCCTCATCGGCGACTATCACTGCATCTGTTACCCCCACGAGGGCCCTGAGGCGCTCGACCAGACCCGCTTCGCGGATCGCCTCGGGCGACAACGGCAAGCGCAGGCTCGTCACGTAGGGAGGTTCGCGCATGGTAACAGCAAAGGCCAGCCAGATGGCAGCCAGCCCGGCACATCCTAGGAACACAACCGACAGACCGCCATGCTGGAACATCCAGCCGCCGAGAATCCCGCCGAGTGCCGAACCGAGGAACTGGCTGGTGGAGTACACGCCCATCGCCGTGCCCTTGCCACCTGCCGGTGAAACCTTGCTGATCAGCGACGGCAGCGAAGCTTCCAGCAGATTGAACGCGGTAAAGAACACCACCGTCCCGATCACCAGAGCCCGCAGGCTGTCACCGAACTGCCAGAAGAATAGCTCAGTGAGCATCAACGTCATGACGGCGCCGAGCAAAACTCGTTTCATTTTGCGTTTCTTCTCGCCATAGATGATGAACGGGATCATGGCGAAGAACGAGATCAGCAAGGCTGTGAGATAGACCCACCAGTGCTGTTCCTTGGGCAGCCCGGCTTTTTCCACCAGGGCCAGGGGCAGCGCGACGAAGCTCGACATCAACATCGCATGTAATACAAAAATGCCCAGATCCAGGCGCAGCAGGTCCGGGTGCTTGAGCGTCGGCATCAATGCCTGACGCGCCACACCGGATTCCCGATGACTCAGCGGCCCGGTGGACTTCGGCACCATGAACAGCACGATCACGATCCCGACCAGCGCCATGCCGCCGGTGGCCAGGAACAGGCCGGAAAGTCCAAATGCGCGAGTCAGCAACGGGCCGACCACCATGGCCACGGCAAACGACAGGCCGATGGTCATGCCGATCATCGCCATCGCTTTGGTGCGGTGCTGTTCGCGGGTCAGGTCGGAAAGCAGTGCCATGACCGCAGCGGAAATCGCCCCGGCGCCTTGCAGGACACGACCGGCGATCACGCCCCAGATCGAATCGGCCTGGGCCGCCAGCACGCTGCCGAGGGCGAAGACGATCAGTCCCAGGTAAATCACCGGACGACGGCCGATACGGTCGGAAATGATCCCGAACGGAATCTGGAAAATCGCCTGGGTCAGGCCGTAAGCGCCAATCGCCAGCCCGATGAGGGCCGGGGTCGCTCCCGCCAGATCCATGCCATAGGTTGCCAGCACCGGCAGCACCATGAACATGCCAAGCATACGGAAGGCGAACACCAGGGCCAGACCGCTCGCCGCGCGGGTCTCGCTGCCACTCATGCGTTCGCTGTGGGGATCGTGCATGGAAAAACCTCGTGTGAACCGGCGGCGATTCTACCAGTCCCATCGAAAGACGGGGTATATCGCGACGCTATGACGCGTATAGATGAAACTCTCTTCATGCAAGGCAGAAAACCCTTCATTTGATAGTGTGCATCCATCCAGTATTTGGCCGTATACTCCTGTGTTTTCGACGCCCGCCGAGCGAGGCCATTTTGGACAAGATCCTGATTCGTGGGGCCCGCACCCACAACCTGAAGAACATCGACCTGACCCTGCCACGGGACAAACTGATCGTCATCACCGGCCTGTCCGGATCCGGCAAGTCGTCCCTGGCCTTCGACACGCTGTACGCCGAAGGTCAGCGCCGCTATGTCGAATCCCTGTCGGCCTATGCCCGGCAGTTCCTGTCGATGATGGAAAAACCCGACGTCGACACCATCGAAGGCCTGTCGCCGGCGATCTCCATCGAACAGAAGTCGACCTCGCACAACCCGCGTTCCACGGTCGGCACCATCACCGAAATCTACGACTACCTGCGCCTGCTTTATGCCCGCGTCGGTACGCCGCGCTGCCCGGATCACGACATTCCGCTGGAAGCGCAGACCGTCAGCCAGATGGTCGACCTGGTGCTGGCACAGCCGGAAGGCAGCAAGCTGATGTTGCTGGCACCGGTGATCCGAGAGCGCAAGGGCGAGCATCTGTCGGTATTCGAGGAACTGCGTGCCCAGGGCTTCGTCCGGGCCCGGGTCAACGGCCGGCTCTGCGAGCTGGACGAGCTGCCGAAACTGGATAAACAGAAGAAGCACTCGATCGAGGTGGTAGTCGACCGTTTCAAGGTTCGCGCCGATCTGCAGCAACGTCTGGCCGAGTCCTTCGAGACCGCACTGAAACTGGCGGACGGCATCGCTCTCGTGGCACCGATGGACGACGAGCCGGGCGAAGAGATGATCTTCTCCGCGCGCTTCGCCTGCCCGATCTGCGGCCATGCGATCAGCGAGCTGGAACCCAAGCTGTTTTCCTTCAACAACCCGGCCGGCGCCTGTCCGACCTGCGACGGTCTAGGGGTGAAACAGTTCTTCGACATCAAACGACTGGTCAACGGTGAACTGACGCTGGCCGAAGGCGCAATACGCGGCTGGGACCGGCGCAACGTCTATTACTTCCAGATGCTTGGATCGCTGGCCGCACACTATGGCTTCAGCCTGGAAAAACCCTTCAACGAACTGCCGGCCGATCAGCAGAAACACATTCTGCATGGCAGCGGCTCGCAGAATGTCGACTTCAAATACCTCAATGACCGCGGCGACATTGTCAAACGTTCGCACCCATTCGAGGGCATTGTGCCGAACCTCGAGCGTCGCTACCGCGAAACCGAATCGGCGAGCGTGCGCGAAGAACTGGCGAAGTTCCTCAGCACCCAGTCGTGCCCGGACTGTCGCGGCACCCGCCTGCGTCGTGAAGCGCGACATGTGTGGGTTGGCGAGAAAACCCTGCCGGCGGTGACCAACCTGCCGATCGGCGATGCCTGCAACTACTTCGGCGAGCTGAAGATGACCGGCCGCCGTGGCGAAATCGCCGACAAGATTCTCAAGGAAATCCGCGAGCGTCTGCAGTTCCTGGTCAACGTGGGCCTGGACTACCTGTCGCTTGATCGCAGCGCCGACACACTGTCCGGCGGCGAAGCACAGCGGATTCGTCTGGCCAGTCAGATCGGCGCGGGCCTGGTCGGGGTGCTGTACATCCTCGATGAGCCGTCCATCGGCCTGCACCAGCGTGACAATGATCGCCTGCTCGGCACCCTCAAGCATCTGCGCGATATCGGTAACACGGTGATCGTGGTCGAGCACGATGAAGACGCAATCCGTCTGGCCGACTACGTAGTGGATATCGGCCCTGGCGCCGGGGTCCATGGCGGGCAAATCGTCGCCGAAGGCACACCGGACGAAGTCATGGCCCACCCGGACTCGCTCACCGGCAAATACCTGTCGGGCCGAGTGAAGATCAAAGTGCCGGCCAAGCGCACACCGCGCAACAAGAAGCAGGTGCTGTCGCTCAAGGGCGCGCGGGGCAACAACCTGCGCAATGTCGACCTGGAGATCCCGATCGGCTTGCTGACTTGCGTGACCGGCGTTTCCGGCTCAGGCAAATCGACATTGATCAACAACACGCTGTTCCCGCTGAGCGCCACGGCACTCAATGGCGCGACCACTCTCGAAGCAGCAGCCCACGACAGCATCAAGGGCCTGGAGCATCTGGACAAGGTCGTCGATATCGACCAGAGCCCGATCGGTCGTACGCCACGCTCCAACCCGGCGACCTACACCGGCCTGTTCACGCCGATTCGCGAACTGTTTGCCGGCGTGCCGGAATCCCGCTCTCGTGGTTATGGCCCGGGGCGCTTTTCGTTCAACGTCAAGGGCGGTCGTTGCGAGGCTTGCCAGGGCGACGGTCTGATCAAGGTTGAAATGCACTTCCTGCCGGACATCTACGTCCCGTGCGACGTGTGCAAGAGCAAGCGCTATAACCGCGAAACCCTGGAGATCAAATACAAGGGCAAGAGCATCCACGAAACCCTCGAGATGACCATCGAGGAAGCGCGGGAGTTCTTCGACGCGGTGCCGGCACTGGCGCGCAAACTGCAGACGCTGATGGATGTGGGCCTGTCGTACATCAAGCTCGGGCAATCAGCCACGACACTGTCTGGTGGCGAAGCACAGCGGGTCAAGTTGTCCCGCGAGCTGTCCAAGCGCGATACCGGCAAGACCCTGTACATCCTCGACGAGCCGACCACCGGTCTGCACTTCGCAGATATCCAGCAACTGCTCGACGTACTGCATCGCCTGCGCGACCACGGCAACACCGTGGTGGTGATCGAGCACAACCTCGACGTGATCAAGACCGCCGACTGGCTGGTGGACCTTGGCCCCGAGGGAGGTTCGAAAGGTGGACAGATCATCGCCACCGGTACGCCGGAGGAAGTGGCCGAGATGAAACAGTCTCATACAGGTCATTACCTCAAGCCGCTGCTGATCCGCGATCGGGCCTGATCGCCGGGCATGAAAAAGCCCCTGTCACTTCGTCAGTGACAGGGGCTTTTTTGTATCTGACGCAATCAGGATGTGTGAGATTGCAGGTAGTTCTGAATGCCGATCAGCTTGATCAGGCCCAACTGCTTTTCAAGCCAGTAGGTATGATCTTCTTCAGTGTCGTGCAACTGAAGCTTGAGGATGTCACGGCTGACGTAGTCGCCATGCTTCTCGCACAGTTCAATGCCTTTGCACAGTGCAGCACGCACCTTGTACTCAAGACGCAGATCCGCTTCGAGCATGGTTTCCACTGTGGTGCCGACATCCAGGTCATCCGGACGCATGCGCGGGGTGCCTTCGAGCATCAGAATCCGGCGCATCAGCGCATCGGCATGACCGGCTTCCTCTTCCATCTCATGGTTGATTCGTTCGTAGAGCTTGGTGAATCCCCAGTCCTCATACATCCGCGAGTGAACGAAATATTGGTCACGGGCGGCCAGTTCGCCGGTCAGCAACGTGTTGAGGTAATCGATAACGTCTGGGTGGCCTTGCATCGCCCTACATCTCCCTTCTTGAAAGTCTGTAGTTTGAACCAACATGACTGCAAGGTCACTCACTTCGCGCAATAAAAGCGAAGATATTCTGAGAAAAGCAGGTTAAATAACGCAAAAACCGCCCCAATGAGGGCGGTTCTGCTTCTCGTTTAGACTTCGTTAAGCTGTACGTTGAGCAGCTTTGCGATTGCTTCTCCATACGCCGGATCGGCCTTGTGGAAATGCTGTAACTGGCGGTCGATGACATCACTGGAAACACCCGCCATGGCACCTGCGATATTGCCCACCAGCAGGGCTTTCTGCTCGTCGCTCATCAAACGGAACAGCGCGCCCGCATGGCTGTAGTAGTCGGCGTCTTCGCGATGATCGTAACGGTCAGCCGCACCGCTCAAGGCCAGTGCAGGTTCGGCGTAGTGTGGCGCTTGTTTCGGCGACTCTACGTAGCTGTTCGGCTCGTAATTCGGTGCCGCGCCACCGTTACTGCCAAAAGCCATCGAACCATCACGCTGGTAGGTGTTGACCGGGCTGCGCGGGGCGTTCACCGGCAGTTGCTGGTGATTGGTGCCTACGCGATAGCGATGCGCATCGGCATAGGCGAACACGCGACCTTGCAACATGCGGTCCGGTGAAAGACCGACACCCGGAACCATGTTGCTTGGACCGAACGCCGCCTGCTCGACTTCAGCAAAGTAGTTCAGCGGGTTGCGATTCAACTCCAGCTCACCGACTTCGATCAGCGGGAACTCTTTCTGCGACCAGGTCTTGGTCACGTCGAACGGGTTCTCGTAATGCGCCGCGGCCTGGGCTTCGGTCATGATCTGGATGCACACCCGCCATTTCGGAAAATCACCGCGCTCGATAGCCTCGAACAGGTCACGCTGCGCGTAATCCGGATCAGTGCCCGCCAGGCGCGCTGCCTCAGCCGGCGCAAGGTTCTTGACCCCTTGCTTGGTCTTGTAATGCCACTTCACCCAGTGACGCTCGCCTTGAGCGTTGATCAGGCTGTACGTGTGACTGCCGAAACCGTGCATGTGGCGATAGCCGTCAGGAATGCCTCGGTCAGAAAACAGAATGGTGACCTGATGCAGCGCCTCGGGCGAGTGCGACCAGAAATCCCACATCATCTGCGCACTTTTCAGGTTGCTTTGCGGCAGGCGTTTCTGGGTGTGGATAAAGTCAGGGAATTTCAGCGGATCGCGAATGAAGAACACCGGTGTGTTGTTGCCAACAATGTCCCAGTTGCCTTCTTCGGTGTAGAACTTCAGGGCGAATCCACGAGGGTCACGCTCGGTGTCGGCCGATCCGCGCTCACCGCCTACTGTGGAGAATCGCAGGAAAGTCGGGGTCTGCTTGCCTACGGCAGAGAACAGCCTGGCGCTGGTGTACTGCGTGATATCGCGAGTGACGGTGAAAGTACCGTAGGCGCCCGAACCCTTGGCATGCACGCGGCGCTCAGGAATGTTTTCGCGGTTGAAATGGGCAAGCTTCTCGATCAAGTGAAAGTCATCGAGCAACAACGGACCACGCGGCCCAGCGGAGCGGGAGTTCTGGTTGTCGGCGACTGGCGCGCCGCTGGCAGTCGTAAGCGTCTTGTTCTGGCTCATGCGATCTTCGTCCTCTGTAGTCTTGAACTGCCGGCTAATCGGCTTGTTGGGGAGTATCGATCATCAACATGACAGCCACAAATTCATTAACTTATGGCAGTCAATAGAAAAAAACTAACGAAAGATCCCCACACATAGTGCAGACCCAGACAGGGTAGAAGCTTGTACGAACCGCGCATTTCTTACGGGCACAAAAAACCGGGCACTAGGCCCGGTTCTTTGTTTCAGACTGACGTCTTACTCAGCGGATACAGCTTCACCGCCAACAGCACGATCAACCAGTTCGACGTACGCCATAGGCGCGTTGTCGCCAGCGCGGAAACCGCACTTGAGGATGCGCAGGTAGCCACCCTCACGGGTAGCGTAACGCTTGCCCAGGTCGTTGAAGAGCTTACCAACGATAGCTTTCGAACGAGTACGGTCGAAAGCCAGACGACGGTTAGCAACGCTGTCTGTCTTGGCCAGAGTGATCAGCGGCTCGGCAACGCGGCGCAGTTCTTTGGCTTTTGGCAGAGTAGTTTTGATCAGCTCGTGCTCGAACAGCGACACAGCCATGTTTTGGAACATGGCCTTGCGGTGCGAGCTGGTGCGGCTCAGGTGGCGACCACTTTTACGATGACGCATGGTTCATTCCTTACCAAACACTACGTTCGGTGATTACGACGATCAGGCAGTCGCCTTGTCGTCCTTCTTAAGACTTGCAGGCGGCCAGTTGTCGAGGCGCATGCCGAGGGACAGACCGCGGGAGGCCAGAACGTCCTTGATTTCAGTCAAGGATTTCTTGCCCAGGTTCGGAGTCTTCAACAGCTCTACTTCGGTACGCTGAATCAGGTCACCGATGTAGTAGATGTTTTCCGCCTTAAGGCAGTTAGCCGAACGTACAGTCAGTTCCAGATCGTCAACCGGGCGAAGCAGGATCGGATCGATCTCGTCTTCCTGCTCGACAACCACTGGCTCACTGTCACCTTTGAGGTCGACGAACGCAGCCAACTGCTGTTGCAGAATGGTTGCAGCACGACGGATAGCCTCTTCAGGATCCAGAGTACCGTTGGTTTCCAGATCAATAACCAGCTTGTCCAGGTTGGTACGCTGTTCGACACGGGCGTTTTCCACCACGTATGCGATACGGCGAACCGGGCTGAACGAAGAGTCGAGCTGCAAGCGACCGATGCTGCGGCTTTCGTCTTCATCGCTCTGACGCGAGTCGGCTGGTTCATAACCACGACCACGAGCTACGGTGAGCTTCATGTTCAGGGCGCCGTTAGACGCCAGGTTAGCGATTACGTGATCGGGATTAACGATCTCGACATCATGATCCAGCTGAATATCGGCAGCGGTAACCACCCCCGAACCCTTCTTCGACAAGGTCAGCGTAACTTCGTCACGGCCGTGCAGCTTGATAGCCAGACCTTTAAGGTTCAACAGGATTTCAATTACGTCTTCCTGTACACCTTCGATGGCGCTGTACTCGTGGAGCACACCGTCAATCTCGGCCTCGACTACTGCGCAGCCGGGCATTGAGGACAACAGGATGCGGCGCAGCGCGTTGCCCAGGGTGTGGCCGAAACCACGCTCGAGAGGCTCGAGAGTGATCTTGGCGCGGGTTGGACTGACAACCTGCACATCAATATGGCGGGGTGTCAGGAACTCATTTACCGAAATCTGCATGGATGCACCTATTTTCTAGCCCTTACTTGGAGTAGAGCTCGACAATCAGGCTTTCGTTGATGTCGGCGGACAGATCACTGCGAGCAGGAACGTTCTTGAAAACGCCCGACTTCTTCTCAGTGTCTACTTCTACCCACTCTACGCGGCCACGTTGAGCACACAGATCGAGAGCTTGGACAATGCGAAGTTGATTTTTTGCTTTCTCGCGAACAGCGACCACGTCACCAGCACGAACCTGGTAGGAAGGAACGTTTACGGTCTGACCGTTAACGCTGATCGACTTGTGCGATACCAGCTGACGGGATTCGGCACGAGTCGAACCAAAGCCCATACGGTATACGACGTTGTCCAGACGGCATTCGAGCAGTTGCAGCAGGTTTTCACCGGTTGCACCTTTCTTGCCAGCAGCTTCTTTGTAGTAGCCGCTGAACTGACGCTCGAGAACGCCGTAGATACGACGAACCTTCTGCTTCTCACGCAGTTGGGTGCCGTAGTCGGACTGGCGACCGCGGCGTTGGCCGTGGATACCAGGTGCTGCTTCAATGTTGCACTTCGATTCGATCGCGCGCACGCCGCTCTTCAGGAAGAGATCGGTGCCTTCGCGACGAGCGAGTTTGCATTTTGGACCAATGTAACGAGCCATTCTTTACAATCTCCTGGATTACACGCGGCGCTTCTTCGGCGGACGGCACCCGTTGTGCGGGATTGGCGTCACGTCGGTGATGCTGGCGATCTTGTAGCCACAGCCGTTCAAAGCGCGGACTGCGGATTCACGACCTGGACCTGGGCCCTTGACGTTTACGTCGAGGTTTTTCAGGCCGTATTCCAGCGCAGCTTGACCAGCACGCTCAGCAGCTACTTGAGCAGCGAACGGGGTGGACTTGCGGGAACCGCGGAAACCCGAACCACCGGAGGTAGCCCAGGAAAGAGCGTTACCTTGACGGTCGGTAATGGTCACGATGGTGTTGTTAAAAGAAGCATGGATGTGGGCGATGCCATCAACCACTGTCTTTTTAACTTTTTTACGAGGACGAGCAGCAGGTTTTGCCATGATTAAATTCCTGTCGATTCGCTGGGGCGATTACTTGCGGATCGGCTTACGCGGACCTTTACGGGTACGCGCGTTGGTCTTGGTACGCTGACCGCGTACTGGCAGACCACGACGATGACGCAGACCGCGATAGCAACCGAGGTCCATCAAGCGCTTGATTTTCATGTTGATTTCGCGACGCAGATCACCTTCAGTGGTGAACTTCGCCACTTCGCCACGCAGCTGTTCAATTTGCTCGTCGCTCAGATCCTTGATCTTTGCTGCTGGGTTTACCCCAGTCACTGCACAGATTTTCTGCGCAGTAGTGCGACCAACACCATAGATGTAGGTCAGCGAGATAACAGTATGCTTGTTATCTGGAATGTTAACGCCTGCAATACGGGCCATTCAGTGGGACTCCAATTGACAGCTACCTACGCCCCGGAAGCCAAGAAATAGGGCGCGAGATAATATCGCTGTAATAACAAATAATCAACCCGGCAGCGCACTAGCTGCCGGGCTTGAAGCACAATCACACTCAGCCTTGGCGCTGTTTGTGACGCGGTTCCGCGCTGCAAATTACTCGAACAACACCTTCGCGGCGAATAATCTTGCAGTTACGGCACAGCTTTTTCACCGATGCACGAACTTTCATCACCAACTCCTCGAACCTTATGGGTACTCAGCGCAACATGCCGCTGCCGTAACCCTTCAGGTTGGCTTTCTTCATCAGGGATTCGTACTGGTGCGAAACGAGGTGCGATTGTACTTGGGACATGAAGTCCATCACAACCACGACCACGATCAGCAACGAGGTCCCGCCAAGGTAGAACGGAACGTTTGCTGCAACCACCAGAAACTGGGGCAACAGGCACACGGCCGTCATGTAAAGAGCACCGAACATGGTCAAGCGAGTCAGAACGCCATCAATGTAGCGCGCAGACTGCTCACCTGGACGGATGCCCGGAATAAAGGCACCGGACTTCTTCAGGTTTTCCGCTACGTCTTTCGGATTGAACATCAACGCCGTATAGAAGAAGCAGAAGAAAATAATCCCTGCACTAAACAGCAGAATATTCAACGGCTGACCAGGAGCGATCGACTGCGAGATGTCCTGCAACCAGCCCATACCTTCAGACTGACCAAACCAGGCACCCAACGAAGCCGGGAACAGCAAAATGCTGCTCGCGAAAATAGCCGGAATAACACCGGCCATGTTCACCTTCAGCGGCAAGTGGCTAGTCTGCGCAGCGAAAACCTTGCGGCCTTGCTGACGCTTGGCGTAGTGAACAGCGATACGACGCTGACCACGCTCAATGAACACCACGAAACCGATAATCGCTACTGCCAGCAAACCGATGGCAACCAGGGCGAAGATATTGATATCACCCTGACGCGCAGACTCGAAAGACTGCCCGATTGCTCTCGGAAGACCGGCGACGATACCCGAAAAAATCAACATCGAGATACCGTTGCCTACACCACGCTCAGTAATCTGCTCACCCAGCCACATCATGAACATCGCACCGGCCACAAACGTGGATACCGCGACGAAATGGAAGCCAAAGTCACCAGTGAACGCAACGCCCTGCCCTGCCAGACCAATGGACATGCCAATGGCCTGGACGAGAGCGAGGACGACGGTGCCGTAGCGGGTGTACTGGCTGATCTTGCGACGGCCAGCTTCACCTTCCTTCTTCAACTGCTCCAGCTGCGGGCTGACGGCGGTCATCAGCTGCATGATGATCGATGCCGAAATGTACGGCATGATCCCCAGTGCAAAGATGCTCATCCGCTCCAGCGCGCCGCCGGAAAACATGTTGAACAAGCTAAGAATGGTCCCCTCATTCTGTCGAAACAGGTCCGCGAGTCGGTCCGGGTTGATACCTGGAACCGGGATGTGTGCGCCTATTCGGTAGACGATAATCGCCAGGAACAGAAAACGCAGACGAGCCCAGAGTTCAGACATACCGCCTTTGCCGAGCGCAGAGAGAGCACCTTGCTTAGCCATTTATTCCTCGAACTTGCCGCCAGCTGCTTCGATAGCCGCACGCGCACCTTTGGTGGCGCCGATTCCCTTGCCGATAGTGACAGCGCGAGTCACTTCACCGGACAGCATGATTTTCACACGCTGTACGTTGACGTTGATCACGTTGGCATCTTTCAGGGACTGCACAGTGACGATGTCGCCTTCCACTTTAGCCAGCTCGGACAGACGCACTTCTGCGCGATCCATGGCCTTCAGGGAAACGAAACCGAACTTCGGCAGGCGACGATGCAGCGGCTGTTGACCGCCTTCAAAGCCTGGAGCAATGGTGCCACCGGAGCGAGAGGTCTGACCTTTGTGACCACGGCCACCAGTCTTACCCAAACCACTACCGATACCACGGCCCGGACGATGCTTTTCGCGACGGGAACCCGGCGCTGGACTCAGATCATTGAGTTTCATCGATTAACCCTCGACACGCAGCATGTAGTAAGCCTTGTTGATCATCCCGCGATTCTCGGGAGTATCCTGGACTTCTACAGTGTGACCGATGCGACGCAGACCCAGACCCTTAACGCACAGTTTGTGGTTAGGGATGCGGCCGGTCATGCTTTTGATCAGCGTAACTTTAACGGTAGCCATGATTACTTGATCTCCTCAACACGCAGGCCACGCTTGGCTGCAATGGATTCAGGAGACTGCATGGCTTTCAGACCCTTGAAAGTGGCGTGAACCACGTTTACAGGGTTAGTCGAGCCGTAGCACTTGGCCAGAACGTTCTGAACGCCAGCAACTTCGAGGACAGCACGCATAGCGCCGCCAGCGATGATACCGGTACCTTCAGAAGCAGGCTGCATGTACACCTTCGAAGCGCCGTGAGCGGACTTCATTGCGTACTGCAGGGTAGTGCCGTTCAGATCAACCTGGATCATGTTGCGGCGAGCAGCTTCCATTGCCTTCTGGATCGCAGCAGGCACTTCACGCGACTTGCCACGGCCGAAGCCAACACGGCCCTTACCATCACCAACCACGGTCAACGCGGTGAAAGTGAAGATACGGCCACCTTTAACGGTTTTGGCTACGCGGTTAACTTGAACCAGCTTCTCGATGTAGCCTTCGTCGCGCTTTTGGTCGTTATTTGACATAACTTAGAACTCCAGCCCAGCTTCACGAGCAGCCTCAGCCAGCGCTTTTACGCGGCCGTGGTACTTGAAGCCAGAGCGGTCGAAAGCCACCTGCGAGACGCCAGCGGCCTTAGCACGCGTAGCGACCAGCTGGCCAACCTTAGTGGCCGCGTCGATGTTGCCAGTGGCGCCATCACGCAGTTCTTTATCCAAAGTCGAGGCACTTGCCAGGACTTTGTTGCCGTCGGCCGAAATGACCTGGGCGTAGATGTGCTGCGAAGAGCGGAACACGCAGAGACGCACGACTTCGAGTTCGTGCATTTTCAGGCGTGCTTTGCGAGCGCGACGCAGTCGAGTAACTTTTTTGTCGGTCATTTGCTATGCCCTACTTCTTCTTGGCTTCTTTACGACGGACGACTTCGTCCGCGTAGCGCACACCTTTGCCTTTGTACGGCTCTGGTGGACGGAAGTCGCGGATCTCGGCGGCCACTTGACCTACCAGCTGCTTGTCGATGCCCTTGATCAGGATATCGGTCTGGCTAGGAGTCTCAGCGGTGATGCCTTCCGGCAGTTCGTAATCCACTGGGTGCGAGAAGCCAAGAGCCAGGTTCAGCACCTGACCTTTTGCTTGCGCCTTGTAACCAACACCGACCAGCTGGAGCTTGCGCTCGAAGCCTTGGCTTACGCCCTGGACCATGTTGTTTACCAACGCACGAGTGGTACCGGCCATTGCGCGAGTCTGTTGATCGCCATTGCGAGCAGCAAAACGCAGCTCACCGGCTTCTTCAACGATCTCAACGGACGAATGGACGTTCAGTTCAAGAGTACCCTTGGCACCCTTCACCGAAAGCTGTTGGCCTGCGAATTTTACTTCGACACCGGCTGGCAGCTTAACGGGGTTCTTAGCGACGCGAGACATGCTTATCCCCCCTTAGAACACAGTGCAAAGAACTTCGCCGCCGACACCGGCAGCGCGCGCAGCACGATCAGTCATCACACCTTTGTTGGTGGAGACGATAGACACGCCGAGACCGCCACGTACTTTTGGCAGCTCTTCGACGGACTTGTACTGACGCAGGCCTGGACGGCTAACGCGCTTGACTTCTTCGATAACCGGACGGCCTTCGAAATATTTCAGCTCGATAGACAGCAGTGGTTTGGTTTCGCTGCTGATCTGATAACCCGCGATGTAACCTTCGTCCTTCAGGACTTTAGCTACAGCCACCTTCAACGTGGAAGAAGGCATGCTTACGACGGACTTTTCAGCCATCTGGGCATTACGGATTCGAGTTAGCATGTCCGCTAACGGGTCCTGCATACTCATGGGCTAGACGCTCCTAATACAGAAAAATTAGCCTCGCGGCTACTACTTGTCGCCGAGAAATTCCGGGCAGAAAAACACGGGCTCAGGCGAGCCGGTCATTCTAGACACACCCCAGAAATGAATCAAGCCCCAAAAGGGGCTTGATTCATTTTCAAGGCCACCGATGGTCAGGTTCTTGCGATCCTGACCATCGAGACTTTGACAGCAATTACCAGCTGGCTTTAACCAGACCTGGAACGTCACCACGCATGGCAGCTTCACGCAGCTTGTTACGGCCCAGGCCGAACTTGCGGTAAACGCCGTGCGGACGACCAGTCAGGCGGCAGCGGTTACGCATGCGCGAAGCGCTTGCGTCACGTGGCTGCTTCTGCAGAGCTACGGTAGCTTCCCAACGCGCTTCTGGACTTGCGTTCAGATCAACGATGATAGCTTTCAGCGCTGCACGCTTGGTGGCGTACTTGGCAACGGTGAGCTGACGCTTCAGCTCACGGTTTTTCATGCTCTTCTTGGCCATTTTCCTACTCCAATCAGTTGCGGAACGGGAATTTGAAAGCACGCAGCAGAGCGCGGCCTTCGTCATCGTTCTTGGCAGTGGTGGTCAGGGTAATGTCCAGACCGCGGAGAGCATCGATCTTGTCGTAGTCGATTTCCGGGAAAATGATCTGCTCTTTCACGCCCATGCTGTAGTTGCCACGACCATCGAAGGACTTGGCATTCAGGCCGCGGAAGTCGCGAACCCGAGGCAGGGAGATCGACAGCAGACGATCCAGGAACTCGTACATACGCTCACGGCGCAGGGTCACTTTGACGCCGATCGGCCAACCTTCACGGACTTTAAAGCCAGCGATGGATTTGCGAGCGTAGGTCACAACGACTTTCTGGCCGGTGATCTTTTCCAGGTCAGCAACAGCGTGCTCGATGACTTTTTTGTCGCCGATCGCTTCGCCCAGACCCATGTTCAGGGTGATTTTGGTAACGCGCGGAACTTCCATCACGTTCGAAAGCTTAAGTTCTTCCTTAAGTTTCGGTGCGATTTCCTTCCGGTAAATCTCTTTTAGTCGTGCCATGGTCTTCTACCTAGCAGTGTTCAAGCATCAACCGCTTTTTGGGTCGACTTGAAGACACGAATTTTCTTACCGTCTTCTACTTTGAAACCAACGCGGTCAGCCTTGTTGGTTTCGCCGTTGAAGATGGCGACGTTGGAAGCGTGCAGTGGCGCTTCTTTCTCGACGATACCGCCCTGTACGCCCGACATCGGGTTAGGCTTGGTATGACGCTTGACCAGGTTCAGACCACCAACAACCAGACGGTTGTCAGCAAGAACCTTCAGCACCTTACCGCGCTTACCTTTGTCTTTGCCGGCGATCACGATGATCTCGTCGTCACGACGAATCTTTTGCATGTCGGATCTCCTTACAGCACTTCTGGGGCGAGCGAGACGATCTTCATGAACTTCTCAGTACGAAGTTCACGGGTCACTGGCCCAAAGATACGGGTGCCGATCGGCTCTTGCTTGTTGTTCAGAAGAACAGCAGCGTTGCCATCAAAGCGGATAATGGAGCCATCAGCACGACGTACGCCGTGACGAGTGCGGACTACGACAGCAGTCATCACTTGGCCTTTTTTCACCTTACCGCGAGGAATTGCTTCCTTCACGGTAACTTTGATGATGTCACCGATACCAGCGTAACGACGATGGGAGCCACCCAGCACCTTGATGCACATAACACGGCGAGCGCCGCTGTTATCGGCCACATCGAGCATGGATTGAGTCTGAATCATATAATTTCTCCGACCCCTAGCCCTTAGACTTCCACAGCGCGTTCGAGAACATCAACCAGCGCCCAAGACTTGGTCTTGGCCATCGGACGAGTTTCACGAATAGTGACTTTGTCGCCGATGTGGCACTGATTGGTTTCGTCGTGCGCGTGCAGCTTAGTCGAACGCTTAACGTATTTACCGTAGATCGGGTGCTTAACGCGACGCTCGATCAGAACGGTGATGGTTTTGTCCATCTTGTCGCTGACAACACGGCCAGTCAGCGTACGGACAGTTTTTTCGGCTTCAGCCATGATCACTTACCTGCCTGCTGGTTGAGCACAGTCTTCACGCGAGCGATGTCACGCTTAACTTGCGAGAGCAGATGAGACTGCCCCAACTGGCCAGTTGCTTTCTGCATGCGCAGATTGAACTGGTCGCGCAGCAAGCCGAGCAGTTGCTCGTTCAGCTGCTGTGCGGATTTTTCACGAAGTTCATTCGCTTTCATCACATCACCGTCCGTTTAACAAAGGAGGTGGCGAGCGGCAGCTTTGCAGCAGCCAGGGCGAAAGCCTCACGCGCCAGCTCTTCAGAAACACCCTCGATTTCATACAGGACTTTGCCTGGCTGAATCTGGGCAACCCAGTACTCCACGTTACCCTTACCTTTACCCATACGAACCTCGAGAGGTTTCTTGGATATCGGCTTGTCCGGGAATACACGGATCCAGATCTTGCCGCCACGTTTTACGTGACGGGTCAGAGCACGACGCGCTGACTCGATCTGACGAGCGGTGAGACGACCACGAGCAACAGACTTCAGCGCGAACTCGCCGAAGCTGACTTTGCTACCGCGCAGTGCCAGACCACGGTTGTGGCCGGTCATCTGCTTGCGGAACTTCGTACGCTTTGGTTGCAACATTTGGCGTACCCCTTACTTAGCAGCTTTTTTACGAGGCGCTGGTGCTTGTGGTTTCAGTTCTTCTTGGCGACCACCAATTACTTCGCCTTTGAAGATCCAAACCTTTACACCGATCACACCGTAAGTGGTGTGAGCTTCGTAGGTGGCATAGTCGATATCGGCACGCAGGGTGTGCAGTGGCACACGACCTTCGCGATACCATTCAGTACGTGCGATTTCAGCACCGCCGAGACGACCGCTCACTTGGATTTTGATGCCTTTGGCACCAATGCGCATGGCGTTCTGTACGGCGCGCTTCATGGCGCGACGGAACATCACACGACGCTCCAGCTGCTGAGCTACGCTCTGGGCAACCAGCATACCGTCGAGTTCCGGCTTGCGGATCTCTTCGATATTGATGTGCACAGGCACACCCATTTGCTTGGTCAGGTCCTGACGCAGTTTTTCAACATCTTCACCTTTCTTCCCGATAACGATACCTGGACGAGCGGTGTGGATGGTGATGCGTGCAGTTTGAGCCGGACGATGGATATCGATACGGCTTACGGACGCGCTTTTTAGTTTGTCTTGGAGATACTCACGCACCTTCAGATCTGCGAGCAAATAGTCCGCATAAGTCCGACCGTCTGCGTACCAGACGGAGGTGTGCTCCTTGACGATTCCCAGGCGAATGCCAATGGGATGTACTTTCTGACCCATCTCTTCGACTCCGTTACTTGTCAGCAACCTTGACAGTGATATGGCAAGACCGCTTGACGATGCGATCAGCACGGCCTTTGGCACGTGGCATGATGCGCTTCAGCGAACGCCCTTCGTTGACGAAAACGGTGCTGACCTTCAGGTCATCAACGTCTGCGCCTTCGTTATGCTCGGCGTTGGCTACGGCCGACTCCAGCACTTTTTTCATGATCTCGGCGGCTTTCTTACTGCTGAAAGCCAACAGGTTGAGCGCTTCGCCCACCTTCTTCCCGCGGATCTGGTCGGCGACCAAGCGGGCTTTCTGGGCGGAGATTCGAGCGCCCGACAACTTAGCGGCTACTTCCATTTCCTTACCCCTTAACGCTTGGCTTTCTTGTCTGCCACGTGCCCGCGATAGTTGCGGGTACCGGCGAACTCGCCCAGTTTGTGGCCGACCATGTCTTCGTTAACGAGAACTGGGACGTGCTGACGACCGTTGTGTACTGCGATGGTCAGACCGACCATTTGTGGCAGGATCATCGAACGGCGCGACCAAGTCTTAATTGGTTTGCGATCGTTCTTTTCCGCCGCCACTTCGATCTTCTTCAGTAGGTGAAGATCAATAAAAGGACCTTTTTTCAGAGAACGTGGCACTGTCGTATCCCTCTATTTACTTGCGACGACGGACGATCATTTTGTCGGTACGCTTATTACCACGAGTCTTCGCGCCCTTAGTCGGGAAGCCCCATGGCGATACCGGATGACGACCACCAGAGGTACGACCTTCACCACCACCATGTGGGTGGTCAACCGGGTTCATGGCAACACCACGAACGGTTGGGCGAACGCCACGCCAGCGCTTGGCACCAGCTTTACCCAGCGAACGCAGGCTGTGCTCGGAGTTCGAGACTTCGCCCAGGGTCGCACGGCACTCAGCCAGCACTTTACGCATTTCACCGGAACGCAGACGCAGGGTAACGTACACACCTTCACGAGCGATCAGCTGAGCCGAAGCACCAGCGGAGCGAGCGATCTGTGCGCCTTTACCTGGCTTCAGTTCGATGCCGTGTACGGTAGAACCGACTGGAATGTTGCGCAGTTGCAGAGCGTTGCCTGGCTTGATTGGAGCCAGAGCGCCTGCGATCAGCTGGTCGCCAGCACTCACGCCTTTAGGGGCAATGATGTAGCGGCGCTCGCCGTCTGCGTAGCACAGCAGTGCGATGTGAGCAGTACGGTTTGGATCGTATTCGATACGCTCGACAGTGGCGACGATGCCATCTTTGTCGTTGCGACGAAAATCGACCATACGGTAATGCTGCTTATGACCACCACCGATGTGACGAGTGGTAATACGGCCATTGTTGTTACGACCACCAGACTTCGATTTTTTCTCGAGCAGCGGTGCGTGAGGAGCGCCTTTATGCAGCTCCTGGTTGACCACCTTGACCACAAAACGGCGGCCAGGGGAAGTCGGTTTGCATTTAACGATTGCCATGATGCACCCCTTCCTTACTCAGCACTGCTGCTGAAATCGAGATCTTGGCCTGGCTGAAGGGAGATAACTGCCTTCTTCCAGTCATTACGCTTGCCCAGACCGCGAGCGGTGCGCTTGCTCTTACCCAGAACGTTCAGGGTAGTAACACGCTCAACTTTCACGCTGAACAGGCTTTCGACGGCCTTCTTGATTTCCAGCTTGGTTGCATCAGTAGCAACCTTGAAAACGAACTGGCCTTTCTTGTCTGCCAGAACCGTAGCCTTCTCGGAAACGTGCGGGCCAAGCAGAACTTTAAATACGCGTTCCTGGTTCATCCCAGCAGCTCCTCGAATTTCTTCACGGCCGACACGGTGATCAACACCTTGTCGTATGCGATCAGACTAACTGGATCGGAACCTTGCACGTCACGTACATCTACGTGTGGCAGGTTGCGAGCAGCCAGGTACAGGTTCTGATCAACAGCGTCAGACACGATCAGAACGTCGGTCAGGCTCATGTTGTTCAGTTTGCCCAACAGGTCTTTGGTTTTCGGAGTTTCAACTGCGAAATCCTGAACCACGACCAGACGATCAGTACGCACCAGCTCAGCAAGGATGGAACGCATTGCTGCGCGATACATCTTCTTGTTCAGCTTCTGGGAGTGATCTTGTGGACGAGCTGCGAAAGTGGTGCCGCCGCCGCGCCAGATTGGGCTACGGATAGTACCGGCACGAGCACGGCCAGTACCTTTCTGACGCCATGGGCGCTTACCGCCACCACGAACGTCGGAACGGGTCTTTTGCTGCTTGCTACCTTGACGGCCGCCAGCCATGTAGGCCACGACTGCTTGGTGAACCAGCGTCTCGTTGAACTCGCCGCCAAATGTCAGTTCGGAAACTTCGATCGCTTGAGCGTCATTTACATTTAATTGCATGTCAGCTTCCCCTTAACCGCGAGCCTTGGCTGCTGGACGTACAACCAGGTTGCCGCCAGTAGCGCCAGGAACAGCACCCTTGACCAACAACAGATTGCGTTCAGCGTCCACGCGCACTACTTCCAGGGACTGCACGGTCACGCGCTCAGCGCCCATATGACCGGACATTTTTTTGCCCTTGAATACACGACCAGGAGTCTGGCACTGGCCGATAGAGCCTGGGACGCGGTGGGATACGGAGTTACCGTGGGTGTTATCTTGCCCGCGGAAGTTCCAACGCTTGATCGTACCCTGGAAGCCTTTACCTTTGGACTGACCGGTTACATCAACCAGTTGACCAGCAGCGAAGATTTCAGCGTTGATCAGATCGCCGGCCTGGTACTCGCCTTCTTCAAGACGGAATTCCATTACGGTACGACCAGCGGCAACGTTCGCCTTGGCGAAGTGGCCAGCCTGAGCAGCTGTTACACGGGAAGCACGACGCTCGCCGACAGTGACTTGCACTGCACGATAGCCATCGGTTTCTTCAGTTTTGAACTGGGTGACGCGATTCGGCTCGATCTCAATGACCGTGACCGGAATGGAGACACCTTCTTCGGTGAAAATACGGGTCATACCCGCTTTACGACCGACTACACCAATAGTCATGTTGTAAACCTCATGAGTGTACGGGGCTTTCACCCGCTATGGCCGCCCATTTCAGAGCGTTACACGACCAAGACCGAGTCTTAGCCGAGGCTGATCTGCACTTCCACACCGGCCGCAAGATCAAGCTTCATAAGTGCATCAACGGTTTTATCCGTTGGCTGGACGATGTCCAGAACGCGCTTATGAGTGCGGATTTCGTACTGGTCACGCGCGTCTTTGTTGACGTGCGGGGAAACCAGAACGGTGAACCGCTCTTTACGGGTAGGCAGTGGAATTGGACCACGCACTTGAGCACCAGTACGTTTCGCGGTTTCCACGATTTCCTGGGTTGATTGGTCGATCAGGCGATGGTCAAAAGCCTTCAACCTGATACGGATTTGCTGATTTTGCATTGGATTTCAGACTCCGGCTGCTATTCCCACCGGGCGCAATACGCCCGTTAAAAGGAGGCGCAATTCTATAGACGCCCCAGATAGGTGTCAACCCAATAAAAAAGCCCCCGCTAAGCGGGGGCTTTTTCAACTCATCGAAGCTATCTCAAAAAAGAGATTACTCGATGATTTTGGCTACGACGCCAGCGCCGACGGTACGACCGCCTTCACGGATAGCGAAACGCAGACCGTCTTCCATTGCGATGGTTTTGATCAGGGTAACAGTCATCTGAATGTTGTCACCTGGCATTACCATTTCAACGCCTTCTGGCAGCTCGCAGTTACCGGTCACGTCAGTAGTACGGAAGTAGAACTGTGGACGGTAGCCTTTGAAGAACGGAGTGTGACGACCGCCTTCTTCCTTGCTCAGAACGTAAACTTCTGCGGTGAACTTGGTGTGCGGCTTAACCGAACCCGGCTTAACCAGAACCTGACCACGCTCAACGTCGTCACGCTTGGTACCACGCAGCAGAACGCCGCAGTTCTCGCCAGCACGACCTTCGTCCAGCAGCTTGCGGAACATCTCAACACCGGTGCAGGTGGTGGTGGTGGTGTCACGCAGACCAACGATTTCCAGGGCATCTTGAACGCGAACGATACCGCGCTCGATACGACCGGTAACAACAGTACCGCGACCCGAGATCGAGAACACGTCTTCGATTGGCATCAGGAAAGGCTTGTCGATAGCACGCTCTGGCTCTGGGATGTAGCTGTCCAGAGTTTCCACCAGCTTCTTAACAGCAGTGGTGCCCATTTCGTTGTCGTCTTTGCCTTCCAGCGCCATACGAGCAGAACCGATGATGATCGGAGTGTCGTCGCCTGGGAAGTCGTAGGTGGACAGCAGGTCGCGAACTTCCATCTCAACCAGTTCCAGCAGCTCAGCGTCGTCTACCAGGTCTGCCTTGTTCAGGAAAACCACGATGTACGGAACGCCTACCTGACGGGACAGCAGGATGTGCTCACGGGTTTGTGGCATCGGACCATCAGCGGCCGAGCAAACCAGGATCGCGCCGTCCATCTGGGCAGCACCAGTGATCATGTTCTTCACGTAGTCAGCGTGACCTGGGCAGTCAACGTGAGCGTAGTGACGAATGTTCGAGTTGTACTCAACGTGCGCGGTGTTGATGGTGATACCGCGAGCTTTTTCTTCTGGAGCGCTGTCGATCTTGTCGAATTCAACTACGGCCGAACCGAAAACTTCGGAGCAGACGCGAGTCAGAGCAGCGGTCAGAGTGGTTTTACCGTGGTCAACGTGGCCGATGGTGCCAACGTTTACGTGCGGTAGGGAACGATCAAATTTTTCTTTAGCCACGACAATTAACTCCTAGCCTAAAGGGGCTGAATCAGCCTTGTTTTTTGGTAACGGATTCGACGATGTGCGACGGAGCCGTATCGTATTTTTTGAATTCCATAGAGTAGCTTGCGCGACCCTGGGACATGGAGCGAACGTCGGTCGCATAACCGAACATCTCACCCAGCGGAACCTCGGCACGGATAACCTTGCCGGACACTGTGTCTTCCATACCCTGGATCATGCCGCGACGACGGTTAAGGTCGCCCATCACATCACCCATATAGTCTTCAGGCGTAACAACCTCTACCGCCATGATCGGCTCGAGCAACTCACCACCGCCCTTCTGGGCCAGTTGCTTGGTCGCCATGGAAGCAGCCACTTTAAACGCCATCTCGTTGGAGTCGACGTCGTGGTAAGAACCATCGAACACGGTAGCCTTCAGGCCGATCAGCGGATAGCCGGCAACAACGCCGTTCTTCATCTGCTCTTCGATACCCTTCTGGATAGCCGGGATGTATTCCTTAGGAACCACACCACCCACTACTTCGTTCAGGAATTGCAGACCTTCCTGACCTTCGTCAGCAGGAGCAAAGCGAATCCAGCAGTGACCGAACTGGCCACGACCGCCGGACTGACGAACGAACTTGCCTTCGATTTCGCAGTTCTTCGTGATGCGCTCACGGTACGAAACCTGTGGCTTGCCGATGTTGGCTTCGACGTTGAACTCACGGCGCATCCGATCAACCAGGATGTCCAGGTGCAGCTCGCCCATGCCGGAGATGATCGTTTGACCAGTCTCTTCATCAGTTTTGACGCGGAAAGATGGGTCTTCCTGAGCAAGCTTGCCCAGAGCGATACCCATTTTTTCCTGGTCATCCTTGGTCTTAGGCTCTACGGCAACCGAAATAACCGGCTCCGGGAAGTCCATGCGAACCAGGATGATTGGCTTGTCAGCGTTGCAGAGGGTTTCACCAGTGGTGACGTCCTTCATGCCGATCAGGGCCGCGATGTCGCCAGCGCGCACTTCCTTGATCTCTTCACGGGCGTTTGCGTGCATTTGCACCATACGACCCACGCGCTCTTTCTTGCCTTTAACCGAGTTGATCACGCCGTCGCCGGAGTTCAACACGCCCGAGTAAACGCGGACGAAGGTCAAGGTACCCACGAATGGGTCGGTAGCGATCTTGAACGCCAAGGCCGCGAACGGCTCGTCGTCGCTTGCATGACGCTCCATCTCTTCTTCCTCGTTATCAGGGTTGGAACCCTTGATAGCAGGAATGTCGGTCGGAGCAGGCAGGAAGTCGATAACGGCGTCGAGAACCAGGGGAACACCCTTGTTCTTGAACGAAGAACCGCAAACAGCCAGAACGATTTCGCCGGCGATAGTACGCTGACGCAGAGCTGCCTTGATCTCGGCGATCGACAGTTCTTCACCTTCCAGGTACTTGTTCATCAGCTCTTCGCTGGCTTCGGCCGCAGCCTCAACCATGTTGCTGCGCCACTCAGTAGCCAGCTCGAGCATGTCCGCAGGGATTTCCTTGCGAACCGGAACCATACCCTTGTCAGAGTCGTTCCAGTAGACAGCTTGCATGTTGATCAGGTCGATCTGGCCCTGGAAGTTGTCTTCCGAACCGATAGCCAGCTGGATCGGCACCGGAGTATGACCCAGACGCTGCTTGATCTGACCGATCACGCGCAGGAAGTTGGCACCAGCACGGTCCATCTTGTTTACGTAAACAAGACGTGGAACGCCGTATTTGTTGGCCTGACGCCATACGGTTTCCGACTGAGGCTCAACACCCGAAGTACCGCAGAACACAACGACAGCGCCGTCGAGTACGCGCAGGGAACGTTCTACTTCAATGGTGAAGTCCACGTGGCCCGGGGTATCGATTACGTTGAAGCGATGCTCGTGTGGGTACTGCTTCTCGGAACCTTTCCAGAAGGCGGTAATGGCAGCAGAAGTAATGGTAATACCACGCTCCTGCTCCTGAACCATCCAGTCTGTGGTCGCGGCGCCGTCATGCACCTCGCCCATTTTGTGACTTTTGCCAGTGTAAAAAAGGACGCGCTCGGTGGTGGTGGTTTTACCAGCATCCACGTGAGCGACGATACCGATGTTACGGTAGCGACTAATCGGAGTAGTACGAGCCATAAAGCCCTCGCAAAATTAGTGAAGCTAAAATTAGAAGCGGTAGTGCGAGAAAGCTTTGTTAGCTTCGGCCATACGGTGCACGTCTTCACGCTTCTTAACAGCAGCACCTTTACCTTCAGCGGCATCCAGCAGCTCGCCAGCCAAGCGCAGAGCCATAGACTTCTCGCCACGCTTGCGGGCGAAGTCTACCAACCAGCGCATTGCCAGAGCGTTACGACGGGACGGACGAACTTCGACCGGAACCTGGTAAGTAGCACCGCCAACGCGGCGCGACTTCACTTCGACCAGCGGAGCGATGGCGTCGAGTGCTTTTTCGAAGAGTTCCAGGGGATCGGTGCCGGTCTTGCGAGCCGCAACGGTTTCCAGGGCACCATAAACGATACGCTCGGCAACGGCTTTCTTGCCGCTTTCCATAACGTGGTTCATGAATTTGGCGAGGATTTGGCTTCCGTATTTCGGATCGTCCAGAATCTCACGCTTTGCTGCTACGCGACGTCTTGGCATTGATAAGCCCTCAAACGGTCTTCAGGTTAGTTCGGGACAGATCCTTGAGGATTCGCGCCCGACCTTACTCTTATCGACTCAATAAAATGAAAATCTGCAAAACGGCCGATTACTTCGGACGCTTGGTACCGTACTTCGAACGACCCTGGTTACGGCCTTTAACGCCGGAAGTATCCAAGGAGCCGCGAACGGTGTGGTAACGAACACCTGGCAAGTCTTTTACACGACCGCCGCGGATCAGTACCACGCTGTGCTCTTGCAGGTTGTGGCCTTCACCACCGATGTACGAGGAAACCTCGAAACCGTTGGTCAGACGCACACGGCATACTTTACGCAGTGCCGAGTTAGGTTTTTTCGGCGTAGTGGTGTACACACGGGTGCACACGCCACGACGTTGCGGGCAGTTCTGCAGCGCAGGTACGTCGGATTTCTCGACGATACGCTTACGCGGCTGACGTACCAGCTGGTTGATAGTTGCCATCTACTAGCTCCACTGTTGTCTTGCGACGCTATTGTCTTGCAAGAAAAGCAAAATGGCAGGAACGGATTCCCGCCAAATTTAGGGGATCAAGAGTCTAAAGAGGATCTTGCCCCCAGTCAAGGCAAGGCCCCGACCTCCCCGCTCGTCGAACCTCGACAAATTGTCTCGATTCGATGAACGGCGCGATCAGGGCCTCAGCTCATTTATCGCAGAACTCAGTTACCGCTCGAGTTCAGCGCTTCGGTCAGTGCAGCTTCCACTTCACTGGCGCTTACGCGCAACGGTTTGTCTGCATCACGACGACGCTTGCGCTCGCTGTGATAAGCCAGACCGGTACCGGCCGGGATCAGACGACCCACGACCACGTTTTCCTTCAGGCCGCGCAGGTAATCGCGCTTGCCGGTTACGGCCGCTTCGGTCAGTACACGGGTGGTTTCCTGGAAGGAAGCCGCCGAGATGAACGATTCGGTCGACAACGACGCCTTGGTGATACCCAGCAGAACGCGGGTGAACTTGGCGACAAACTTGTCTTCCGCGTTCAGACGCTCGTTCTCTACCAGCACGTGAGTCAGTTCCATCTGGTCGCCCTTGATGAAGCTGGAATCGCCGGATTCGGAGATCTCAACCTTACGCAGCATCTGACGCAGAATGGTCTCGATGTGCTTGTCGTTGATCTTCACGCCTTGCAGACGGTAAACGTCCTGGATCTCGTTCACGATGTACTTGGCCAGCGCGCTAACACCCAACAAACGCAGGATGTCGTGCGGATCGCTCGGACCGTCGGAGATAACTTCGCCGCGGTTTACCTGTTCGCCTTCGAACACGTTCAGGTGACGCCACTTCGGAATCAGCTCTTCGTACGGATCGCTACCGTCGTTCGGGGTGATGACCAGACGGCGCTTGCCCTTGGTCTCTTTACCGAACGCGATGGTGCCGCTGACTTCAGCCAGAATCGACGCCTCTTTCGGACGACGGGCTTCGAACAGGTCGGCAACACGCGGCAGACCACCGGTGATGTCACGAGTCTTCGAAGTTTCCTGCGGGATACGAGCGATAACATCACCGATCGCAATCTTCGCACCGTCCGCAACGCCGACCAGGGCGTTGGCTGGCAGGAAGTACTGAGCAATAACGTCAGTGCCTGGCAGCAACAGATCCTTGCCGTTGTCATCGACCATCTTCACAGCAGGACGAATGTCTTTGCCGGCAGCCGGACGATCTTTCGGATCAAGTACTTCAATGTTGGTCATACCGGTCAATTCGTCAGTCTGACGCTTGATCGTGATGCCTTCTTCCATGCCCACGTAGGTCACGGTACCTTTCATTTCGGTAACGATCGGGTGAGTGTGCGGATCCCACTTGGCCACGATGGCGCCAGCGTCGACCTTGTCACCTTCTTTAACCGAAATCACAGCACCGTACGGCAGCTTGTAACGCTCGCGCTCACGACCGAAGTCGTCAGCAATCGCCAGCTCACCGGAACGGGACACGGCAACCAGGTTGCCATCCACACGCTCAACGTGCTTCAGGTTGTGCAAACGGACGGTACCGCCATTCTTCACCTGAACGCTGTCGGCTGCGGAAGTACGGCTTGCCGCACCACCGATGTGGAACGTACGCATCGTCAGCTGAGTACCCGGCTCACCGATGGACTGGGCAGCGATTACGCCGACCGACTCACCGATGTTCACCTGGTGACCACGAGCCAGGTCACGGCCGTAGCACTTGGCGCAGATGCCGTAGCGGGTTTCACAGCTGATCGGCGAACGCACGATCACTTCGTCGATGCTGTTCAGCTCGATGAACTCGACCCACTTCTCGTCTACCAGAGTGCCTGCAGGAACGATGACGTCCTCGGTACCCGGCTTGAATACGTCACGGGCAATGACACGACCCAATACGCGCTCACCCAACGGCTCTACAACGTCACCGCCTTCAATGTGCGGAGTCATCAGCAGGCCGTGTTCGGTGCCGCAATCGATCTCGGTCACGACCAGATCCTGCGCCACGTCTACCAGACGACGAGTCAGGTAACCGGAGTTCGCGGTTTTCAACGCGGTATCCGCCAGACCTTTACGAGCACCGTGAGTCGAGATGAAGTACTGGAGTACGCTCAGACCTTCACGGAAGTTCGCAGTAATCGGCGTTTCAATGATGGAACCGTCCGGCTTGGCCATCAGACCACGCATACCGGCCAGCTGACGAATCTGTGCTGCGGAACCCCGCGCACCCGAGTCGGCCATCATGTACATCGAGTTGAACGATTCTTGATCGACTTCGACGCCGTGACGGTCGATGACTTTCTCTTTCGAGAGGTTGGCCATCATCGCCTTGGAGACTTCGTCGTTCGCTTTCGACCAAAGGTCGATCACTTTGTTGTACTTCTCGCCCTGGGTAACCAGGCCGGAGGCGTACTGGCTCTCGATCTCTTTCACTTCGTCGGTGGCTGCACCGATGATGCGGGCTTTTTCATCCGGGATAACGAAGTCGTTAACACCGATGGAAACGCCGGAAATGGTCGAGTAGGCAAAACCGGTGTACATCAACTGGTCGGCAAAGATCACGGTCTCTTTCAGACCAACCACGCGGTAGCACTGGTTGATCAGCTTGGAGATCGCCTTCTTCTTCATCGGCAGGTTGACGACGTCGAACGACAGACCTTTTGGCACAACCTGGAACAGCAGCGCACGGCCGACAGTAGTGTCGACGATACGAGTGTTGTTCACGCTGTTGCCGTCACGATCGTTCACGGTTTCGTTGATACGAACCTTGACCTTGGCGTGCAGTGCGGCTTCGCCGGCACGGAACACACGGTCAACTTCCTGCAGATCCGCGAACACACGACCTTCGCCCTTGGCGTTGATCGCTTCGCGAGTCATGTAGTACAGACCCAATACAACGTCCTGCGACGGAACGATGATTGGCTCACCGTTGGCTGGCGACAGAATGTTGTTGGTCGACATCATCAACGCACGCGCTTCGAGCTGGGCTTCCAGCGTCAGCGGTACGTGCACGGCCATTTGGTCGCCGTCGAAGTCGGCGTTGTACGCGGCGCAGACCAGAGGGTGCAGCTGGATAGCCTTGCCTTCGATCAGTACCGGCTCAAACGCCTGGATACCCAGACGGTGAAGGGTTGGTGCACGGTTGAGAAGAACCGGGTGTTCGCGAATCACTTCAGCGAGAACGTCCCAAACTTCCGGCAGCTCACGCTCGACCATTTTCTTGGCCGCTTTGATGGTGGTCGCCAGACCACGCATTTCCAGCTTGCCGAAAATGAACGGTTTGAACAGCTCGAGAGCCATCTTCTTCGGCAGACCGCACTGATGCAGACGCAGGGTCGGACCTACGGTAATTACCGAACGACCGGAGTAGTCAACACGCTTACCGAGCAGGTTCTGACGGAAACGACCTTGCTTACCCTTGATCATGTCAGCCAGGGATTTCAGAGGACGCTTGTTGGAACCGGTGATAGCGCGGCCACGACGACCGTTGTCGAGCAGTGCGTCGACAGCTTCCTGCAACATACGCTTTTCGTTGCGCACGATGATGTCCGGAGCGGACAGATCCAGCAGGCGCTTCAAACGGTTGTTACGGTTGATCACTCGACGATACAGATCGTTGAGGTCGGAAGTCGCGAAACGACCGCCATCCAGCGGAACCAGTGGACGCAGATCCGGCGGCAGAACCGGCAGAACGGTCAGTACCATCCACTCTGGCAGGTTGCCGGAACCCTGGAAGGCTTCCATCAACTTCAGACGCTTGGACAGCTTCTTGATCTTGGTTTCGGAGTTGGTTTGCGGAATTTCTTCACGCAGACGGCCAATCTCGTGTTCCAGGTCGATAGCGTGCAGCAGTTCGCGGACAGCTTCGGCACCCATGCGGGCGTCGAAATCGTCACCGAACTCTTCCAGCGCTTCGAAGTACTGCTCGTCGTTCAGCAGCTGACCTTTTTCAAGAGTGGTCATGCCCGGATCGATAACGACATAGCTCTCGAAGTAGAGAACGCGTTCGATATCACGCAGGGTCATGTCCATCAGCAGGCCGATACGGGACGGCAGCGATTTCAGGAACCAGATGTGGGCAACCGGCGAAGCCAGTTCGATGTGCGCCATGCGCTCACGACGAACCTTGGCGAGTGCAACTTCAACGCCGCACTTCTCGCAGATCACACCACGGTGCTTCAAGCGCTTGTACTTACCGCACAGGCACTCGTAATCCTTTACCGGGCCAAAGATCTTGGCGCAGAACAGACCGTCACGCTCAGGCTTGAACGTACGATAGTTGATGGTTTCCGGCTTTTTAACTTCACCGAACGACCACGAGCGGATCATCTCAGGCGAGGCCAATCCGATACGGATGGCGTCGAACTCTTCGACTTGACCCTGGTTTTTCAGCAAATTCAGTAGGTCTTTCAAGGCCTTTCCTCCTGGCGGAGCAGAGAGCGGGCAATCCTGCCCCGCTCTCGATCGCGTCACGTGTTATTCGGTTTCCAGATCGATATCGATGCCGAGGGAACGAATTTCCTTGATCAACACGTTGAAGGACTCGGGCATGCCCGGCTCCATACGGTGATCGCCGTCCACGATGTTTTTGTACATCTTGGTCCGGCCGTTCACATCGTCCGACTTCACTGTGAGCATTTCTTGCAGAGTGTAAGCAGCACCGTATGCTTCCAGTGCCCAGACCTCCATCTCCCCGAAACGCTGACCACCGAACTGCGCCTTACCACCCAGCGGCTGCTGGGTAACCAGGCTGTACGAACCGGTAGAACGCGCGTGCATCTTGTCGTCTACCAAGTGGTTCAGCTTCAGCATGTACATGTAGCCAACGGTAACTGGACGCTCGAACTTGTTGCCGGTACGACCGTCGGTCAGCTGCATCTGGCCGCTTTCTGGCAGGTCCGCCAGTTTCAGCATGGCCTTGATTTCGCTTTCCTTGGCACCGTCGAACACTGGAGTGGCCATTGGAACGCCGCCACGCAGGTTCTTCGCCAGATCGAGGATTTCCTGATCGGAGAAGCTGTCCAGATCTTCGTTACGACCGCCGATCTGGTTGTAGATCTCGTCCAGGAAGGTGCGCAGTTCAGCGACCTTGCGCTGCTCTTCGACCATCCGGTTGATCTTCTCGCCCAGACCTTTGGCCGCGAGACCCAGGTGGGTTTCAAGGATCTGACCAACGTTCATACGCGAAGGTACGCCCAGCGGGTTGAGGACCACGTCGACCGGGGTGCCATTGGCATCGTGCGGCATGTCTTCAACCGGCATGATCACAGAGACCACACCCTTGTTACCGTGACGACCGGCCATCTTGTCGCCCGGCTGGATGCGACGACGGATTGCCAGGTAAACCTTGACGATCTTCAGCACGCCTGGAGCCAGGTCATCGCCCTGCTGCAGTTTGCGCTTCTTGTCTTCGAACTTGTCGTCCAGCAGACGGCGACGATCAACGATGTAGGCCTGAGCCTTCTCGAGCTGCTCGTTCAGAGCATCTTCAGCCATGCGCAGTTTGAACCACTGACCATGCTCAAGACCGTCGAGTACTTCGTCGGTGATGTCCTGACCTTTCTTCAGACCTGCGCCGCCTTCAGCCTTGTGGCCTACCAGAGCGGAACGCAGACGTTCGAAGGTCGCGCCTTCAACGATGCGGAACTCTTCGTTCAGATCCTTGCGGATCTCGTCCAGCTGGGACTTCTCGATCGACAGTGCACGAGCATCACGCTCAACGCCGTCGCGAGTGAAGACCTGCACGTCGATGACCGTACCTTTGGTACCGGTAGGTACGCGCAGGGAAGTGTCTTTAACGTCGCTGGCTTTTTCACCGAAGATCGCACGCAGCAGTTTTTCTTCCGGGGTCAGTTGGGTCTCGCCTTTCGGAGTGACCTTGCCTACCAGGATGTCGCCTGCGCCAACTTCGGCACCTACATAAACGATACCGGCTTCGTCCAGCTTGTTCAGTGCAGCTTCACCCACGTTCGGGATGTCCGCAGTGATTTCCTCTGGGCCAAGCTTGGTGTCACGAGCCACACAGGTCAGTTCCTGGATGTGGATCGTGGTAAAGCGGTCTTCCTGAACCACACGCTCGGACAGGCAGATGGAGTCTTCGAAGTTGAAGCCGTTCCACGCCATGAACGCGATGCGCATGTTCTGACCCAGAGCCAGCTCACCCATGTCGGTGGACGGGCCGTCAGCCATGATGTCACTACGCTGAACGCGATCACCTTTGCTCACCAGCGGACGCTGGTTGATGCAGGTGTTCTGGTTCGAGCGGGTGTACTTGGTCAGGTTGTAGATGTCGACACCAGCTTCACCGGTTTCAACTTCGTCATCGGCAACACGAACCACGATACGGCTGGCATCAACGGAGTCGATCACGCCGCCACGACGAGCCACGACGCAAACGCCGGAGTCGCGAGCCACGTTACGCTCCATGCCGGTACCTACCAGCGGCTTGTCGGCACGCAGGGTTGGTACAGCCTGACGCTGCATGTTCGAACCCATCAACGCACGGTTGGCGTCGTCGTGCTCGAGGAACGGAATCAACGACGCTGCAACCGAAACTACCTGCTTCGGCGAAACGTCCATCAAGGTGACTTCTTCAGGCGCCTTGACGGTGAATTCGTTCAGGTGACGTACGGCTACCAGTTCGTCGACCAGGACTTTCTGCTCGTTCATGGTCGCCGAAGCCTGCGCGATCACGTGATCGGCTTCTTCGATAGCGGACAGGAACACGATATCGTCGGTGACCACACCCTCTTTCACCACACGGTACGGGCTCTCAAGGAAGCCGTACTGGTTGGTACGCGCATAAGCGGCGAGGGAGTTGATCAGACCGATGTTCGGACCTTCCGGCGTTTCAATCGGGCAGACACGACCGTAGTGAGTCGGGTGTACGTCACGGACTTCGAAGCCTGCGCGCTCACGAGTCAGACCGCCAGGGCCGAGTGCGGAGACACGACGCTTGTGGGTGATCTCGGACAGCGGGTTGTTCTGGTCCATGAACTGCGACAGCTGGCTGGAACCGAAGAACTCTTTCACCGCCGCAGCCACTGGCTTGGCGTTGATCAGGTCTTGCGGCATCAGACCTTCGCTTTCTGCCATCGACAGACGCTCTTTGACCGCACGCTCAACACGTACCAGGCCAACGCGGAACTGGTTCTCGGCCATTTCGCCTACGCAGCGAACACGACGGTTACCCAGGTGGTCGATGTCATCGACGATGCCTTTACCGTTACGGATGTCGACCAGAGTCTTCAGTACCGCGACGATGTCTTCCTTGCACAGCACGCCCGAACCTTCGATCTCGGTACGACCGATACGACGGTTGAACTTCATCCGACCGACCGCAGACAGGTCATAGCGCTCAGGGCTGAAGAACAGGTTGTTGAACAGGGTCTCGGCAGCATCCTTGGTTGGCGGCTCGCCCGGACGCATCATGCGATAGATTTCGACCAGCGCTTCCAATTGGTTGCTGGTGGAGTCGATCTTCAGTGTGTCGGAGATGAACGGACCGCAGTCGATATCGTTGGTGTACAGAGTTTCAATACGAACGACACCGGCCTTGGCGACCTTCGCCAGAACTTCAGTGCTCAGTTCGGTGTTGCACTCTGCCAGGATCTCACCGGTAGCCGGGTGCACGATGGCCTTGGCGGTGGTACGACCCAGAACGTAATCCAGAGGCACGTCCAGCTCTTTGATCCCGGCTTTTTCCAGCTGGTTGATGTGGCGGGCAGTAATACGACGACCCTGCTCGACAATCACCTTGCCTTTGTCGTCCTGGATGTCGAGAACAGCAACTTCACCACGCAGGCGCTGAGGCACCAGCTCCAGGCTCAGGCCTTCGCCTTTCACGTGGAATACGTTGGTGGTGTAGAACGCGTCCAGCACTTCCTCGGTGGTATAACCGAGCGCGCGCAGCAGTACCGAGGCCGGCAGCTTGCGACGACGGTCGATACGCACGAATACGCAGTCTTTCGGGTCGAATTCGAAGTCCAGCCACGAACCGCGGTAAGGAATGATGCGCGCGGAGTACAGCAGTTTGCCGGAGCTGTGCGTCTTGCCACGGTCGTGGTCGAAGAACACGCCCGGGGAGCGGTGCAACTGGGAAACGATCACACGCTCGGTACCGTTGATTACGAAGGTACCGTTCTCAGTCATCAATGGGATTTCACCCATGTAGACTTCTTGCTCTTTGATGTCCTTGATCGCTTTGTTCGACGATTCTTTGTCGAAAATGATCAGGCGCACTTTTACCCGCAAAGGTACGGCGAAAGTTACACCGCGCAATACGCATTCTTTGACATCAAATGCCGGTTCGCCCAGGCGATAACCGACGTACTCCAGCGCAGCATTGCCGGAGTAGCTGATGATCGGGAAAACGGATTTGAAGGCCGCATGCAGGCCCACGTCGCGGAACTGATCTTTAGTCGCTCCCGCTTGCAAGAATTCACGATACGAATCCAGCTGGATGGCCAGGAGGTAAGGCACATCCATGACGTCCGGCAACTTGCTAAAGTCCTTGCGGATACGTTTTTTCTCAGTATATGAGTAAGCCATCAGCGTTCCCCAGCTTGGTCACCTGCTTGTTTGGCCCCTCCCGACGGGAGCAGCCAGAAAATCGTGCAAACCCCATGGTTTGCGCCACCGCATCGGGTGGTTACAGCGCCTTTATCAGCACCGACCCAGTCGGCTGCCAATAACGGAAAAAGGCCGGTGGCAAGAGCCACCAGCCATCAGCCTGTCGCTTGACGCTCGGGCTGGAGGAGCAAAGTCGATGCTTACTTCAGCTCGACTTTAGCGCCTGCTTCTTCCAGCTTCTTCTTGGCGTCTTCAGCAGCTTCTTTCGAAACGCCTTCAGCTACAACCTGAGGAGCGCCGTCGACTTTCTCTTTGGCTTCTTTCAGGCCCAGACCGGTCAGCTCACGAACTGCCTTGATCACGTTTACTTTCTTCTCGCCGGCTTCAACCAGAACAACGTTGAACTCGGTTTGCTCTTCAACAACAGCGGCAGCAGCAGCTGGACCAGCAGCAGCAACAGCAGCGGTCACGCCGAAGGTTTCTTCCATTGCTTTGATCAGCTCAACAACTTCCAGAACGGTTT
The DNA here is from genome assembly GCF_012974785.1 of Pseudomonas fluorescens. Taxonomy (GTDB): domain Bacteria; phylum Pseudomonadota; class Gammaproteobacteria; order Pseudomonadales; family Pseudomonadaceae; genus Aquipseudomonas; species Aquipseudomonas fluorescens_BT. The sequence goes on from NZ_CP027561.1 coordinate 5,646,161, forward strand.
TCTGGCCGATTGCTTCGATGATTTGTTCGTTAGTCAGAGACATGACTCAATTCCTGATTTGGTGGACAGCCTGTACGGCCGTCGAAATAAACAAAAATACGCGAGAGTGGAAACGCTCAGCCTCAGGCTGCAGCTGCTTCTTTCTGATCGCGAATTGCCGCCAGAGTACGAGCCAGCTTGCTGGTAGCGCCTTGAATCACGCTCATCAGTTTCGCAATAGCTTCGTCGCGAGTTGGCAGGCTTGCCAGCACGTCGATCTCATTCGCTGCGAGGAACTTGCCCTCGAACGAAGCTGCCTTGATCTCGAACTTGTCCTGACCCTTGGCAAATTCCTTGAACAGACGAGCAGCAGCGCCCGGGTGTTCGTTGGAGAATGCAATCAGGGTCGGGCCGGTGAACACGTCATTGAGGACACTGTATTGAGTGTCAGCAACAGCGCGCTTGAGCAGGGTGTTACGTACAACACGTACGTAAACGCCAGCTTCACGAGCCTCTTTACGGAGTCCGGTCATTGCGCCTACTGTTACGCCACGGGCATCAACCACGACAGCGGACAGAGCGACTTTGGCAGCCTCGTTGACTTCAGCGACGATGGCCTTCTTGTCTTCGAGATTAATTGCCACGGGTTTAACTCCTGCTTGTTACCGTTTCATTCGATCGAAACCGAATGTCGTTTTGGTGTCTGATTCGGTAAGGAACCGGGAGCACCATCTGCGTAGGCTTGAGGTTTAAGACTTGCGTCGCCTACGGTCTTGGATAGCCCCCGCCAGGCAGGGACCCCAATCTTTCAATTGACGCAGTCAACTGCGCCAATTCTTGTCTTACGCGTCCAGCGAGCTCTGGTCGATGACCAGACCTGGGCCCATAGTGGTGCTCAGGGTAACGCGCTTGACGTAGATACCTTTCGAGGAAGCTGGCTTGATACGCTTCAGATCAGCGATCAGGGCTTCAACGTTTTCCTTCAGCTTGACGGCATCGAAGCCGATCTTGCCAACGGAAGTGTGGATGATGCCGTTTTTGTCGGTGCGATAACGAACCTGACCAGCCTTGGCATTTTTAACCGCGGTAGCGACGTCTGGGGTAACAGTGCCGACTTTCGGGTTAGGCATCAGACCACGTGGACCGAGGATCTGACCCAGCTGACCTACAACGCGCATGGCATCCGGGGATGCGATCACTACGTCATAGTTCAGGTCGCCACCTTTCATTTCGGCGGCCAGTTCGTCCATACCTACACGGTCAGCGCCGGCAGCCAGAGCGGCCTCAGCAGCTGGACCCTGGGTGAACACAGCAACGCGAACAGTCTTGCCAGTACCGTGTGGCAGCACAGTAGCGCTACGAACGACCTGGTCGGATTTACGCGGGTCTACGCCCAGGTTTACAGCTACGTCGAACGACTCGACGAATTTGGCAGCTGGCAGCGAAGCCAGCAGAGTTGCGGCCTCTTCGAAGTTGTAGGACTTGCCCGCTTCGATTTTTTCAGCGATAGCCTTTTGGCGCTTGGTCAGCTTAGCCATTACACACCCTCCACGTTAAGGCCCATGCTACGAGCAGAACCGGCGATAGTGCGCACGGCTGCATCCATATCAGCTGCAGTCAGATCCGCGTTTTTGGTTTTCGCGATTTCTTCCAGCTGAGCACGGGTAACAGTGCCAACCTTAACGGTGTTCGGACGAGCGGAACCGCTGGTCAGACCGGCCGCTTTCTTCAGCAGAACCGAAGCAGGGGTGGATTTGGTTTCGAAAGTGAAGCTACGGTCGCTGTAGACAGTGATGATCACTGGAGTCGGCAGACCAGCTTCCAGACCCTGGGTACGGGCGTTGAAAGCTTTGCAGAATTCCATGATGTTCACGCCGTGCTGACCCAAAGCAGGACCAACAGGTGGGCTTGGGTTAGCCTGAGCGGCCTTCACTTGCAGCTTGATGTAAGCGGTAATCTTCTTGGCCATGAGGCACTCCAATTACGGGTTCGAACGCCCCGAAAGGCTCCCCGGTTACTTGCGCGTTTATCCCAGTGACGACAAAACCCCACAGCCTAGGGCTGCGGGGTTGGGATGCTTGTTCAGCTAGACCTTTTCGACCTGACTGAACTCCAACTCTACCGGAGTAGAGCGTCCGAAAATGAGCACCGCCACTTGGATCCGGCTCTTTTCGTAGTTAACTTCTTCAACAACACCGTTAAAGTCAGCGAACGGGCCGTCATTGACTCGAACGGTTTCGCCTGGCTCGAACAACGTCTTCGGCTTCGGCTTGTCGCTACCGTCAGCAACGCGACGCAGGATCGCCTCTGCTTCTTTATCAGTGATTGGCGCAGGCTTGTCAGCAGTACCGCCGATAAAACCCATCACCCGAGGAGTATCCTTGACCAAGTGCCAAGTACCCTCGTTCATATCCATCTGTACCAGCACATAACCAGGGAAGAACTTGCGTTCGCTTTTGCGCTTCTGGCCATTACGCATCTCAACCACTTCTTCAGTGGGAACCAGAATTTCGCCGAAGCCATCTTCCATGCCAGCCAGCTTTACGCGCTCGATCAACGAACGCATGACATGCTTCTCGTAACCCGAGTAAGCATGCACAACGTACCAACGCTTAGCCACGGGACACCCTTAGCCGACAATCAAGGAAACAAGCCAGCCGAGCAGGGAATCGAGCCCCCACAACAGCAACGCCATAACCAGAACAACAGCCACAACAATAAGCGTGGTCTGCGTGGTTTCTTGGCGAGTTGGCCATACGACTTTACGAATCTCGGTACGAGCTTCCTTAACCAGCACAAAGAAAGACTTGCCCTTGGCAGTCTGCAGGCCTACAAAGGCAGCTACAGCAGCAATGACAAGCAATGCGAGTACACGGTACAGGATCGGCGAAGCAGAGTAATACTGATTGCCTACAACGCCAACCACCACCAAAGCGACCACTACAAGCCACTTGAGCAGATCGAAGCGAGAGCCTTGAGCTTCAGCCTTAGGAGTCATCTATGAAGATCCTGTGAAAAGAAAGCCAGACACACCGAGTGAATCTGGCAGGTCAGGAGGGAATCGAACCCCCAACCTACGGTTTTGGAGACCGTCGCTCTGCCAATTGAGCTACTGACCTAAAACAAAATCAGGCCGACCATTATGCCGGCCCGAAAAATACATTACAACTACTTACTCGATGATTTTGGCTACGACGCCAGCGCCGACGGTACGACCGCCTTCACGGATAGCGAAACGCAGACCGTCTTCCATTGCGATGGTTTTGATCAGGGTAACAGTCATCTGAATGTTGTCACCTGGCATTACCATTTCAACGCCTTCTGGCAGCTCGCAGTTACCGGTCACGTCAGTAGTGCGGAAGTAGAACTGTGGACGGTAGCCTTTGAAGAACGGAGTGTGACGACCGCCTTCTTCCTTGCTCAGAACGTAAACTTCTGCGGTGAACTTGGTGTGCGGCTTAACCGAACCCGGCTTAACCAGAACCTGACCACGCTCAACGTCGTCACGCTTGGTACCACGCAGCAGAACGCCGCAGTTCTCGCCAGCACGACCTTCGTCCAGCAGCTTGCGGAACATCTCAACACCGGTGCAGGTGGTGGTGGTGGTGTCACGCAGACCAACGATTTCCAGGGCATCTTGAACGCGAACGATACCGCGCTCGATACGACCGGTAACAACAGTACCGCGACCCGAGATCGAGAACACGTCTTCGATTGGCATCAGGAAAGGCTTGTCGATAGCACGCTCTGGCTCTGGGATGTAGCTGTCCAGAGTTTCCACCAGCTTCTTAACAGCAGTGGTGCCCATTTCGTTGTCGTCTTTGCCTTCCAGCGCCATACGAGCAGAACCGATGATGATCGGAGTGTCGTCGCCTGGGAAGTCGTAGGTGGACAGCAGGTCGCGAACTTCCATCTCAACCAGTTCCAGCAGCTCAGCGTCGTCTACCAGGTCTGCCTTGTTCAGGAAAACCACGATGTACGGAACGCCTACCTGACGGGACAGCAGGATGTGCTCACGGGTTTGTGGCATCGGACCATCAGCGGCCGAGCAAACCAGGATCGCGCCGTCCATCTGGGCAGCACCAGTGATCATGTTCTTCACGTAGTCAGCGTGACCTGGGCAGTCAACGTGAGCGTAGTGACGAATGTTCGAGTTGTACTCAACGTGCGCGGTGTTGATGGTGATACCGCGAGCTTTTTCTTCTGGAGCGCTGTCGATCTTGTCGAATTCAACTACGGCCGAACCGAAAACTTCGGAGCAGACGCGAGTCAGAGCAGCGGTCAGAGTGGTTTTACCGTGGTCAACGTGACCGATAGTTCCGACGTTGACGTGCGGTAGGGAACGATCAAATTTTTCCTTAGCCATCGATATCACCCCTAACAGAAGAAATAAGCAAACAACCCTAGCCATTAAAACAAAGGCAGATATTTTCATATCTGCCTTGTTATATGGAGCTCTTGAGCGGATTTGAACCGCTGACCTCACCCTTACCAAGGGTGTGCTCTACCAACTGAGCTACAAGAGCGTAACGCCTTGCACAACCTGCAAACTTGGAGCGGGTAGCGGGAATCGAACCCGCATCATCAGCTTGGAAGGCTGAGGTTCTACCACTAAACTATACCCGCGGAGCCTGCAGCTCACGCTAAAATCTGGTGGAGGGAGAAGGATTCGAACCTTCGAAGTCGTAGACGTCAGATTTACAGTCTGATCCCTTTGGCCGCTCGGGAACCCCTCCTAATCAGGCCGGCATTCTATACTATGCCAAACCCCTGTCAAGCATTTTCTCATTTAAAAACCTGAGGTTAGCTGCATTGACACCACTCTACCGCGTTAACCTATTTGGTCTTCGCTGTGGAGCGGGCGCCATTCTATGCAAACTATTCCGCAGGTGCAACCCCCTCGCACAGCATTATTTTGTGTTTTAACTCATTGAATTCCTTGGAAAGGTTTTGCAATTGGACATCCCCCAACAAACGCTGGGTTTCGGACGAAACTCGGAACCAGTACAGCCCCCCGGAAAGCTCTCTGGATACCGGCAACGCCTTCGCCCCAAGTTCTGTCAAACGCTGCTCCAACGCCTGAGCGGAGTCAGGGCGCGCCAAACCACCTATATATAGACACTGCCCGTCGACCTTCCCGCCAGATCGTCTTTCACGCGAAGCATCGCTTGTCTCACTCAACAAACGAATATCCTGCTGCGAACCCCGATAGAGACTGAGAGGTGTCACATCCTTTGCGCGCAGAGGTGCTTCTTGCTGATGCCAGACGTAATAAAAAATATTGAGTACCAGAAGCAGGAGGAACAACCAACGCATACAAACCTCAGGATAAAGGACACGCCATAGCCAAACCCACGAACACCAGATCGGAGACGACCCGAGCCCCTGGCGCAACATCAGAAACCAGCTCTGCGTCCCCACCAGTGATGAAAACAGTGAAGGAGTCCCCCCAATAGGACCGCGCCATTTCCAGTTGAGTCAAAACGAACCCTCTCAACATCAGCAAACAACCGCGCTCCACTGCTTCAACCGTGTTTCGCCCTGGAGCCTGACTGGCCAATGCCTGCTCCGCAGCTTGATCCCCATAGCGAATCTTGCGCGTATGCGTACGTAACTGGTTTCGCATCAGCGGCATGCCGGGACAAATGAAGCCCCCCAGATGCTCACCATCCGGCGAAATGAAATCTGCCGTCACTGCAGTTCCGAAATCCAAGACCACACAAGCGCCATTGGCCAAATGAAAACCACCCAGCATAGCCAGCCAGCGATCGAGTCCAAGACGCTCGTAGTCTTCATAACCATTCTTGACACCAGACATCTCACGGGCGGGCGCCGCACAAACAACGGAAATACCGAACTCCCGCTTGAGTAGCGCAATAAGATCACTGGTCTCCTCGTCCGTTCTTACGCTGACAAGGCGGCACTTACTCAACGAGAGCTTCACTGGCGAGCGAAGCGCGTCGACCAACGCCTTATCAGTGTCAACCACACCCTCAGCGATCAAAGCACCGACTTCAGCGTGCAACACCCGCCATTTGATAAAGCTGTTACCGCAATCGAGCTCAAGAATCATCACGCAACCTCAAGCTGAGCTCTCCGCCACTAAAGACTTTTTCCACTCCATCAACCTTCAGCCGCAACGCACCCTGATTATCGATACCCAGGACCACACCATCCACCTGAGTGACACCCGCCGTTAGCGAAACTGGCTGTGCTTGCCAGAGATGATTCGCTTCCCACTCTGCCTGAAGCGAAGTAAAACCATCTGACTGATGGCGCTGCAAATAGAGCTGCAACTGCTTGCTCAACTCCACCACCAGATTATTACGATCGCAATTTCGACCCGATTCCAAGCGAACCGAAGTCCACTGCTGATCGACCTCATCAGTGGCCTGCATATTCACGTTGATACCAACCCCCAGTACCACGTGACACACATCTGCCGGATCCCCTACGAGCTCGAGCAGAATCCCGGCGATCTTTTTTCGACCGACGAGAACGTCATTAGGCCATTTCAACCCGGCACCAGAGACCCCAACCGAGCGCAGGGTTTGCATGACAGCGAGCCCCACGACCAGGCTCAAGCCCTCGAGCTGACGCATTCCGCCATCAATGCGCAATACGAGACTGTAATAAAGGTTTTCGGCAAATGGGCTGACCCACTTTCGCCCCCTGCGCCCACGCCCGGCAATCTGTCGCTCAGCTAAAACTAGAAAAGGCGCCACTTGGCCACGATCGACCGCGCGTAATGATTCGGCGTTAGTAGAGTCGATTGAGTCAAAGAGGCTGATAGGCCAGCCGGCAAGATTCGCCTCAATTCTGTGCAAATCAAGCAAGGTGAGAGGCGCAGCCAATTGGTAACCCCGACCTCGAACTTTATGTATGGTCAATCCGAGCTCGGCCTCCAAGTGCTGTAGCTGCTTCCAGACTGCACTTCGACTAATACCCAGGGCAACTCCCAGAGCCTGACCAGAATGGAATCGACCATCCTTCAGAAGGTTCAACAACGTCAACATGCAGGTCTCGCCTCACAATGAGGCCCGAATAATAGCCATGCACCGAGCCGTTGCATAGAAATCAAACGGCCGTTTTTTTGCGGGCAAAACAAAACCCCAACTGCTTTCGCAATTGGGGTTTCGGAATTTAATCTTGACGATGACCTACTCTCACATGGGGAAACCCCACACTACCATCGGCGATGCATCGTTTCACTTCTGAGTTCGGGATGGGATCAGGTGGTTCCAACGCTCTATGGTCGTCAAGAAATTCGGGTACTGACTCGTGACCGGACGGCCTCGCTTCAGCAAATTGGGTATGGGATAGTTTTCGGTGCTTTGTGATCGTCGAACTTTCGGTTCGTTTCGTCTTCACACACCGCAATCTGGTTGCTCTGGTTTAGAGAGCCGACGCAAATTGCTTGGGTGTTATATGGTCAAGCCTCACGGGCAATTAGTATTGGTTAGCTCAACGCCTCACAGCGCTTACACACCCAACCTATCAACGTCGTAGTCTTCGACGGCCCTTCAGGGAACTCAAGGTTCCAGTGAGATCTCATCTTGAGGCAAGTTTCCCGCTTAGATGCTTTCAGCGGTTATCTTTTCCGAACATAGCTACCCGGCAATGCCACTGGCGTGACAACCGGAACACCAGAGGTTCGTCCACTCCGGTCCTCTCGTACTAGGAGCAGCCCCTCTCAAATCTCAAACGTCCACGGCAGATAGGGACCGAACTGTCTCACGACGTTCTAAACCCAGCTCGCGTACCACTTTAAATGGCGAACAGCCATACCCTTGGGACCGGCTTCAGCCCAGGATGTGATGAGCCGACATCGAGGTGCCAAACACCGCCGTCGATATGAACTCTTGGGCGGTATCAGCCTGTTATCCCCGGAGTACCTTTTATCCGTTGAGCGATGGCCCTTCCATACAGAACCACCGGATCACTAAGACCTACTTTCGTACCTGCTCGACGTGTCTGTCTCGCAGTCAAGCGCGCTTTTGCCTTTATACTCTACGACCGATTTCCGACCGGTCTGAGCGCACCTTCGTACTCCTCCGTTACTCTTTAGGAGGAGACCGCCCCAGTCAAACTACCCACCATACACTGTCCTCGATCCGGATAACGGACCTGAGTTAGAACCTCAAAGTTGCCAGGGTGGTATTTCAAGGATGGCTCCACGCGAACTGGCGTCCACGCTTCAAAGCCTCCCACCTATCCTACACAAGCAAATTCAAAGTCCAGTGCAAAGCTATAGTAAAGGTTCACGGGGTCTTTCCGTCTAGCCGCGGATACACTGCATCTTCACAGCGATTTCAATTTCACTGAGTCTCGGGTGGAGACAGCGCCGCCATCGTTACGCCATTCGTGCAGGTCGGAACTTACCCGACAAGGAATTTCGCTACCTTAGGACCGTTATAGTTACGGCCGCCGTTTACCGGGGCTTCGATCAAGAGCTTCGCGTTAGCTAACCCCATCAATTAACCTTCCGGCACCGGGCAGGCGTCACACCCTATACGTCCACTTTCGTGTTTGCAGAGTGCTGTGTTTTTAATAAACAGTCGCAGCGGCCTGGTATCTTCGACCGGCATGAGCTTACGGAGCAAGTCCTTCACCCTCACCGGCGCACCTTCTCCCGAAGTTACGGTGCCATTTTGCCTAGTTCCTTCACCCGAGTTCTCTCAAGCGCCTTGGTATTCTCTACCCAACCACCTGTGTCGGTTTGGGGTACGGTTCCTGGTTATCTGAAGCTTAGAAGCTTTTCTTGGAAGCATGGCATCAACCACTTCGTGTTCTAAAAGAACACTCGTCATCAGCTCTCGGCCTTAAGATCCCGGATTTACCTAAGATCTCAGCCTACCACCTTAAACTTGGACAACCAACGCCAAGCTGGCCTAGCCTTCTCCGTCCCTCCATCGCAATAACCAGAAGTACAGGAATATTAACCTGTTTTCCATCGACTACGCTTTTCAGCCTCGCCTTAGGGACCGACTAACCCTGCGTCGATTAACGTTGCGCAGGAAACCTTGGTCTTTCGGCGTGGGTGTTTTTCACACCCATTGTCGTTACTCATGTCAGCATTCGCACTTCTGATACCTCCAGCAAGCTTCTCAACTCACCTTCACAGGCTTACAGAACGCTCCTCTACCGCATCACTTACGTGATACCCGTAGCTTCGGTGTATGGTTTGAGCCCCGTTACATCTTCCGCGCAGGCCGACTCGACTAGTGAGCTATTACGCTTTCTTTAAAGGGTGGCTGCTTCTAAGCCAACCTCCTAGCTGTCTAAGCCTTCCCACATCGTTTCCCACTTAACCATAACTTTGGGACCTTAGCTGACGGTCTGGGTTGTTTCCCTTTTCACGACGGACGTTAGCACCCGCCGTGTGTCTCCCATGCTCGGCACTTGTAGGTATTCGGAGTTTGCATCGGTTTGGTAAGTCGGGATGACCCCTAGCCGAAACAGTGCTCTACCCCTACAGTGATACATGAGGCGCTACCTAAATAGCTTTCGAGGAGAACCAGCTATCTCCGAGCTTGATTAGCCTTTCACTCCGATCCACAGGTCATCCGCTAACTTTTCAACGGTAGTCGGTTCGGTCCTCCAGTCAGTGTTACCTAACCTTCAACCTGCCCATGGATAGATCGCCCGGTTTCGGGTCTATTCCCAGCGACTAGACGCCCTATTAAGACTCGCTTTCGCTACGCCTCCCCTATTCGGTTAAGCTCGCCACTGAAAATAAGTCGCTGACCCATTATACAAAAGGTACGCAGTCACAGAACAAAGTCTGCTCCCACTGCTTGTACGCATACGGTTTCAGGATCTATTTCACTCCCCTCTCCGGGGTTCTTTTCGCCTTTCCCTCACGGTACTAGTTCACTATCGGTCAGTCAGTAGTATTTAGCCTTGGAGGATGGTCCCCCCATATTCAGACAAAGTTTCTCGTGCTCCGTCCTACTCGATTTCATGACCAAGAGATTTTCGCGTACAGGGCTATCACCCACTATGGCCGCACTTTCCAGAGCGTTCCGCTAATCTCAAAGCCACTTAAGGGCTAGTCCCCGTTCGCTCGCCACTACTAAGGGAATCTCGGTTGATTTCTTTTCCTCAGGGTACTTAGATGTTTCAGTTCCCCTGGTTCGCCTCTTGCACCTATGTATTCAGTACAAGATAACCATCTTGTGATGGCTGGGTTCCCCCATTCAGACATCTCCGGATCAAAGTCTGTTTGCCGACTCCCGAAGCTTTTCGCAGGCTACCACGTCTTTCATCGCCTCTGACTGCCAAGGCATCCACCGTATGCGCTTCTTCACTTGACCATATAACCCCAAGCAATCTGGTTATACTGTGAAGACGACATTCGCCGAAAATTCGAATTTCTCAATTAAGAGAACTCACAAATTTTACCTTAGCCTGATCCGTTACCAGTGAAAGTAACGTTCAGTCTATCTTTCTATCACATACCCAAATTTTTAAAGAACGATCCAGTCAAAGACTAGAAATCAACATTCATCATCACACTGATGGAATGCTCATTTCTAAGCTTTCAAACTTCAGAAGCAGTAGTGGTGGAGCCAAGCGGGATCGAACCGCTGACCTCCTGCGTGCAAGGCAGGCGCTCTCCCAGCTGAGCTATGGCCCCGTATTTCTACAGGCGTTTCCCACACAAAATTGGTGGGTCTGGGCAGATTCGAACTGCCGACCTCACCCTTATCAGGGGTGCGCTCTAACCAACTGAGCTACAGACCCAATTTCGGGCTGCTTCTATCGTCTTCTTCAATGAATCAAGCAATTCGTGTGGGAACTTATGGAGCAGCTGATGTCGTCGATTAAGGAGGTGATCCAGCCGCAGGTTCCCCTACGGCTACCTTGTTACGACTTCACCCCAGTCATGAATCACACCGTGGTAACCGTCCTCCCGAAGGTTAGACTAGCTACTTCTGGTGCAACCCACTCCCATGGTGTGACGGGCGGTGTGTACAAGGCCCGGGAACGTATTCACCGCGACATTCTGATTCGCGATTACTAGCGATTCCGACTTCACGCAGTCGAGTTGCAGACTGCGATCCGGACTACGATCGGTTTTATGGGATTAGCTCCACCTCGCGGCTTGGCAACCCTTTGTACCGACCATTGTAGCACGTGTGTAGCCCAGGCCGTAAGGGCCATGATGACTTGACGTCATCCCCACCTTCCTCCGGTTTGTCACCGGCAGTCTCCTTAGAGTGCCCACCATTACGTGCTGGTAACTAAGGACAAGGGTTGCGCTCGTTACGGGACTTAACCCAACATCTCACGACACGAGCTGACGACAGCCATGCAGCACCTGTCTCAATGTTCCCGAAGGCACCAATCCATCTCTGGAAAGTTCATTGGATGTCAAGGCCTGGTAAGGTTCTTCGCGTTGCTTCGAATTAAACCACATGCTCCACCGCTTGTGCGGGCCCCCGTCAATTCATTTGAGTTTTAACCTTGCGGCCGTACTCCCCAGGCGGTCAACTTAATGCGTTAGCTGCGCCACTAAGAGCTCAAGGCTCCCAACGGCTAGTTGACATCGTTTACGGCGTGGACTACCAGGGTATCTAATCCTGTTTGCTCCCCACGCTTTCGCACCTCAGTGTCAGTATCAGTCCAGGTGGTCGCCTTCGCCACTGGTGTTCCTTCCTATATCTACGCATTTCACCGCTACACAGGAAATTCCACCACCCTCTACCATACTCTAGCTCGCCAGTTTTGGATGCAGTTCCCAGGTTGAGCCCGGGATTTCACATCCAACTTAACGAACCACCTACGCGCGCTTTACGCCCAGTAATTCCGATTAACGCTTGCACCCTCTGTATTACCGCGGCTGCTGGCACAGAGTTAGCCGGTGCTTATTCTGTCGGTAACGTCAAAATTGCAGAGTATTAATCTACAACCCTTCCTCCCAACTTAAAGTGCTTTACAATCCGAAGACCTTCTTCACACACGCGGCATGGCTGGATCAGGCTTTCGCCCATTGTCCAATATTCCCCACTGCTGCCTCCCGTAGGAGTCTGGACCGTGTCTCAGTTCCAGTGTGACTGATCATCCTCTCAGACCAGTTACGGATCGTCGCCTTGGTGAGCCATTACCTCACCAACTAGCTAATCCGACCTAGGCTCATCTGATAGCGCAAGGCCCGAAGGTCCCCTGCTTTCTCCCGTAGGACGTATGCGGTATTAGCGTTCCTTTCGAAACGTTGTCCCCACTACCAGGCAGATTCCTAGGCATTACTCACCCGTCCGCCGCTGAATCCAGGAGCAAGCTCCCTTCATCCGCTCGACTTGCATGTGTTAGGCCTGCCGCCAGCGTTCAATCTGAGCCATGATCAAACTCTTCAGTTCAAACATCTTTGGGTTTTTAAGAAACCCTAAACTTGGCTCAGCAATCGTTGGTTACATCTTTGATTTCTCGCGGAGTAACTTGTGATGCTGATAATCTTGTTGACTATCAGTCTGACTCCACAAGCACCCACACGAATTGCTTGATTCAGTTGTTAAAGAGCGGTTGGTTAAGAGCTTTCGTCTCAACCGAGGCGCGCATTCTACAGCAGCCTCATTTGCTGTCAAGTGATTATTTTCAGAAGTTTTCGAAGATTTCCTCAACAACTTCAACCACTTGCGCTTCCGATCTCTCGTCAGCGGGAGGCGAATTCTACAGCGTTACACGCTGCTGTCAACACCTCTTTTTCTCCGCTTTCGACCGAGAAGATCGAACCGTTGAAAGCGCCAGAAAAACCGGCATTTCCAACTCCTTCCAGGCTTCGATGATCTGAAGCAAACCGCTATCGATAACCGTGTAACTCATTGAATCTCAAGGAGTTTTCCGTTTCGACTGCGCCGGAAGTGGGGCGAATTATAGACCTCCAGAATCTGCCGTCAACCCCTATTTTCAACTTTACTCGGATTTCAGCGTAATCCGTGCAAATGCCTTCTTCCCAGCCTGGCAGACGTGAGTCGCGCCCAGTACATATATAAAGGAGCGATCAACAACCTCACCATCTATACGCACACCACCGGAAGCCAACAGATCACGAGCAGCCGCCGAGTTTTTCACCAGGCCTGCCTTATTAAGGACAGCAGCAATCGGCATATCTTCGGCAGCAGTCAGCTCGACCTCTGGCAAATCATCCGGCAGCTCGCCATCCTTCATCCGGTTACCCGCACCACGGTGAGCATTGGCAGCAGCTTCTTCCCCATGGAAACGGGCAACAATTTCTTCAGCCAGCTTGATCTTGATGTCGCGAGGATTGGCACCCGCCTCCACGTCAGCACGGAAGGCATTGATCTCATCCATCGAACGGAAGCTGAGCAACTCGAAATAGCGCCACATCAACGCATCCGGAATCGAAACCAGCTTGCTGTACATGACACCCGGCGCTTCCTGGATACCGACGTAGTTGCCCAACGATTTGGACATCTTCTTCACACCATCAAGACCTTCGAGCAACGGCATCGTCAGAATGCACTGCGCCTCCTGACCGTAACCACGCTGCAACTCGCGCCCCATCAGCAGATTGAACTTCTGATCGGTGCCACCCAGTTCCACATCAGCGCGCAAGGCAACCGAGTCATACCCCTGAACCAGCGGATAGAGGAACTCGTGAATGGCGATTGGCTGATTAGTGGTGTAGCGCTTGTCGAAGTCGTCACGCTCGAGCATGCGAGCAACGGTGTATTGAGAAGTCAGGCGAATGAAATCCGCAGGCCCCATCTGATCCATCCAGGTGGAGTTGAACGCCACCTCGGTTTTCGCCGGATCAAGAATCTTGAATACCTGAGTTTTGTAGGTTTCAGCGTTTTCCAGCACCTGCTCACGAGTCAGCGGAGGACGAGTTGCACTTTTGCCGCTCGGATCACCGATCATTCCAGTGAAATCACCAATAAGGAAGATCACCTGATGCCCCAATTCCTGGAACTGGCGCAGCTTGTTAATAAGCACAGTGTGTCCAAGGTGCAGATCCGGCGCCGTTGGATCGAAGCCAGCCTTGATTCGCAGCGGCTGGCCACGCTTGAGCTTTTCGATCAGCTCGGACTCGACCAACAGTTCTTCCGCACCACGTTTAATCAGCGCTAGCTGCTCTTCAACCGACTTCATAACAGACCCGCAAGGCTCAGATTCAAAGGGAACCAACCATACAAGATCGCGCACCAATTACAAGTTTTGCCCGGCACACGGACACTAATCCATAGACGAGACGCCTGCGGACTTGCCTCAGAGATGATTTGGTTATATTTTATACAGTTATTTCATCTTCATCATGTCATTCATCTTTTCCAATTCATCTTTTCAAAGCCAAAATTACTTATGACCACTGAACCGTCTAAAGCGCCACCGCTTTACCCGAAGACCCACCTGCTCGCCGCAAGTGGGATCGCCGCCCTTCTCAGCCTGGCGCTCCTGGTGTTCCCTTCCAGTGATGTTGAAGCCAAAAAGACGACCCTGAGCCTTGAACTGGAAAGTCCCGCTGAACAACTGACACAAGATCAAGACGCTGCTGACGCGGCTCAAGCCACAAATGAACCAGTAGCTTCGCCCTTCGCACAAATCGAAAACGGTGCAGAAGATGCACCCGAAACCGCCCAGGCCGCGCCAGTGCCGGCACCGGTTACTCCTGAAAAGAAAGCCCCAGGCCACAGGGAAGTGATCGTATCCAAGGGTGACACCCTTTCGACATTGTTCGAGAAGGTCGGCCTCCCTGCCGCTGCAGTGCACGAAGTACTGGCAAGCGACAAACAGGCCAAGCAGTTCAGCCAGCTCAAACACGGCCAGAAACTCGAATTCGAACTCAATCCGCAAGGCCAACTGACCAACCTGCACAGCAAAGTCAGTGACGTCGAAACCATTACCCTGACCAAGAATGACAAGGGGTATGTCTTCAATCGCGTTACCGCCAAACCCACCGTTCGTACCGCCTATGTCCACGGCGTGATCAACAGCTCGCTGTCCCAGTCCGCCGCGCGCGCCGGTCTGTCCCACAGCCTCACCATGGATATGGCCAGTGTGTTCGGCTACGACGTCGACTTCGCCCAGGATATCCGCCAGGGTGACGAGTTCGACGTGATCTACGAACAGAAAGTGGTCAATGGCAAAGCCGTCGGCAACGGCCCGATCCTGTCCGCCCGCTTCACCAACCGCGGCAAGACCTACACCGCCGTGCGCTACACCAACAAACAGGGCAACAGCAGCTACTACACCGCCGATGGCAACAGCATGCGCAAGGCGTTCATCCGTACTCCGGTGGACTTCGCCCGCATCAGCTCCAAGTTTTCCATGGGCCGCAAACATCCGATTCTCAACAAGATCCGCGCCCACAAAGGTGTCGACTATGCGGCTCCACGCGGCACGCCAATCAAGGCGGCCGGTGACGGCAAAGTGTTGTTGGCCGGTCGCCGTGGTGGTTACGGCAACACCGTGATCATTCAGCACGGCAACACCTACCGCACGCTGTACGGTCACATGCAAGGCTTCGCCAAAGGTGTGAAAACCGGCGGCACGGTCAAGCAGGGCCAAGTCATCGGCTACATCGGCACTACCGGCCTGTCTACCGGTCCGCACTTGCACTATGAGTTCCAGGTCAACGGCGTTCACGTCGATCCATTGGGCCAGAAGCTGCCGATGGCCGACCCGATCGCCAAATCCGAGCGCGCTCGCTTCCTGGCGCAGAGCCAGCCGTTGATGGCTCGCATGGATCAAGAGAAGGCCACCATGCTAGCCTCGAGCAAGCGTTAAGCCATGGCTCTCTACATCGGCGTGATGTCCGGAACCAGCCTCGATGGCCTGGACATCGCCCTGATCGAGCAGACCTCGGCGATCCACCTGATCGCCACACACTACATTCCCATGCCTGAATCCCTGCGCGCCGAGCTGCTTGGCCTGTGCGCCAGCGGCCATGACGAGATCGCCCGTTCGGCCATCGCCCAACAGAATTGGGTGAAGCTTGCGGCCGAAGGTATCCACGTCCTGCTCGAACAGCAACAGCTCAAACCCGCAGCCATTCGCGCGATCGGCAGCCACGGCCAGACCATTCGCCACGAACCGGCACGTGGTTTTACCGTACAGATCGGCAACCCTGCCCTGCTGACCGAGCTGACCGGGATCACCGTTGTCAGTGACTTCCGCAGCCGTGATGTAGCCGCCGGCGGCCAGGGCGCTCCTCTGGTTCCAGCCTTCCATGAAGCCTTGTTCGAAGAGCGTACCGGCAACCGCGCCGTTCTGAATGTCGGCGGTTTCAGCAATCTAAGCCTGATTGAGCCGAACAAACCTGTAGCCGGATTCGACTGTGGGCCTGGGAATGTTCTGATGGACGCGTGGATTCATCGGCAGCGTGGCGAGAACTATGATCGTAACGGTCAATGGGCAGCCAGCGGCAAGGTGGAGCCAACCCTCCTCAAGGCATTGCTCAATGACCCCTTCTTCTCGACCAAAGGCCCAAAGAGCACCGGCCGGGAAGTGTTCAACCTGCCCTGGCTTGAACAGCAACTGTCCCACCAGCCGAGTTTCGCACCCGAAAACGTACAGGCAACGCTGCTCGAACTGACAGCGCTGACCATCGTCGAATCGCTGCAAAGCGCTCAATCGAATACTGAAGAGCTTCTGGTCTGCGGCGGCGGCGCCCACAACGCTACGCTGATGAAGCGCCTGGCCGACCTCCTGCCCAACGCGAAAGTCGCCAGCACCGTGACCCACGGCGTAGATCCAGACTGGGTTGAAGCCATGGCCTTCGCCTGGCTGGCCCATTGCTGCCTGGAGGGCATCACCGCCAATCGCCCCAGCGTCACCGGTGCAAAAGGCTTGCGCGTACTTGGCGCCATCTACCCCAACTAAGACAAAACACAGATGACAAAACGCCGCAGAACCCTGAGGCTCTGCGGCGTTTTGTTGTGTTCGGTGAGGCGGAATCAGATCGAGAACGAAGAGCCACAGCCACAAGTCGTGGTTGCGTTCGGGTTCTTGATCACGAACCGCGAACCTTCCAGACCTTCCTGGTAGTCCACCTCGGCACCTGCCAGATACTGGAAGCTCATCGGATCAACCACCAGACTCACACCTTCGCGCTCGACGATGGTGTCGTCCTCGGCCACATCTTCATCGAAGGTGAAGCCGTACTGAAACCCTGAACAACCGCCGCCCGTAACGAATACGCGCAGCTTCAAGCGATCATTCCCCTCTTCATCGACCAGGCTCTTCACCTTGTGCGCGGCACCCTGGGTGAATTGCAAAGCCGTGGGGGTGAAGGATTCGACGCTCATGCTGACTTTCTCCCGGCGTTACGCCGCCATAATGCGTGATGACGCGCATTATCCGCTTGTCCTAGAAAATCGGTCAACTATTGTTACGGTATATCAATCAAGCTGATCAACCACCAGAATGCAAAAAGGCCCATTCAACGGGCCTTTTCACGAGTACAACAAGCCGTTACGGCAGCATGCCCGCGTGGGACAGACCAAAGCGCTCATCCAGACCGAACAGAATGTTCATGTTCTGCACCGCCTGACCCGACGCGCCCTTGACCAGATTGTCGATCACCGACAGCACCACCACCAGATCACCATCCTGTGGACGATGAACCGCGATACGGCAAACGTTCGCGCCACGCACACTGCGGGTTTCCGGGTGACTGCCAGCCGGCATCACATCGACGAACGGTTCATTGGCATAACGCTTCTCGAACAACGCCTGCAGATCCACCGAGCGATCAACCACGGTCGCATAGAGCGTGGAATGAATGCCGCGAATCATCGGCGTCAGGTGTGGAACGAAGGTCAGGCCGACATCCTTGCCCGCCGCACGACGCAGCCCCTGACGAATTTCCGGCAGATGACGGTGACCTTTCACCGCATAGGCCTTCATGCTTTCCGACGTCTCGGAGTACAGCGAGCCTACGGCAGCACCACGACCGGCACCGCTGACGCCGGATTTGCAGTCAGCGATCAGGTGGGAAGCATCGGCAATGCCCGCCTCGAGCAATGGCAGGAAACCCAGCTGGGTTGCGGTCGGGTAGCAACCCGGCACCGCGATCAGGCGTGCTTTCTTGATTTGCTCACGGTTGACTTCCGGCAAGCCGTAAACGGCCTCGTCCAGAAGCTCCGGCGCACCGTGCGGCTGGCCGTACCACTTGGCCCACTCATCGGCGTCCTGCAGACGGAAGTCCGCGGACAGGTCGATGACCTTGGTGCCCGCTGCCAGCAATTCACCGGCCAATGCGTGGGCAACGCCGTGCGGAGTCGCGAAGAACACCACGTCGCAAGCGCCCAGGGTCTTGATGTCAGGCACACTGAACGCCAGGCCATCGTAGTGGCCGCGCAGGTTCGGGTACATGTCAGCCACGGCCAGCCCGGCCTCGGATCGGGAAGTGATCACAACCACTTCTGCCTGCGGATGCTGTGCCAACAGACGCAGCAGTTCGACACCGGTGTAACCCGTGCCGCCGACGATACCGACCTTGACCATAAACCTGCCCTCAACGAACCCACTGGAAAGGCGTCGATAATAGGGGCCGCGCGTCCCTGCGACAACCGTCAAGGTGACGTGCGGATGCTCAAGCCTCTACTATCCGGCCTACCGTGAATGAGGGAATAACCAAAAATGCTCTATCTATGGATCAAAGCGCTTCATATCGTCAGCATCGTTTGCTGGTTTGCCGGACTGTTCTACCTGCCGCGACTGTTCGTTTATCACGCACAAAGTGAAGACTCGATCAGCAAGGAACGCTTCAGCGTCATGGAACGCAAGCTGTATCGCGGCATCATGGGCCCGGCGATGATCGCCGCGCTGATCTTCGGCGGCTGGCTGATTTACCTGAACCCGAGCATTTTCAGCACAGGTGGCTGGATCCACGCCAAGCTGACCCTGGTCGTACTGTTGATCGGCTATCACCACATGTGCGGCGCGCAGGTAAAACGTTTTGCCCGTGGCGAGAACACCCGCAGCCATGTCTTTTATCGCTGGTTCAATGAAGTGCCGGTTCTGATATTGCTGGCTATCGTAATTCTGGTCGTGGTCAAGCCGTTCTAACTTCAACGAGTTCAACTTTCCGGGGTACTTCCGATGTCGCTGCCCGCTCTGCTCGAACAACGTCTGCGTTTGCCCGTCGTGGCCGCGCCGATGTTCCTGATTTCCAATCCAGAACTGGTGCTCGCCTGCTGTCGCAATGGCGTGGTCGGCAGCTTTCCGGCGCTCAACCAACGCGAGAGCAGCGGGTTCAAGGCCTGGCTGGAACAGATCGAAGCGGGACTGGCGACATTGGATAACCCGGCGCCTTATGCCGTGAACCTGATTGTTCACAAGAGCAACCCGCGTCTGGAGGCGGATCTGAACATCTGCGTCGAGCACAAAGTCCCCATCGTGATCACCAGCCTCGGCGCAGTGAAGGAAGTGGTGGATGCGGTGCACAGCTACGGCGGCCTGGTATTCCACGACGTGACGACTCGCCGCCATGCGGAAAAAGCCGCCGAAGCCGGCGTCGATGGTTTGATCGCCGTTGCGGCCGGCGCCGGTGGACATGCCGGTACCTGGAGCCCGTTCTCGCTGATCGCCGAGATTCGTCAGTTCTTCGACAAGACGCTACTGCTTGCAGGATGTTTGAACCACGGCCATGAGATTCTCGCCGCACAACTGCTCGGCGCGGATTTGGCCTACTTCGGTACGCGATTCATCGGTACGACTGAAAGCCATGCGCCCGACGCCTACAAGGAGATGCTGCTGACAGCCAAGGCTGCGGACATCATTCATACTCCTGCCGTGTCTGGAGTCCCGGCCAGCTTCATGCGCCAAAGCCTGGAAGCTGCCGGTTTCGATATGGCGGCGTTGCAAGGCAAGGGTGAAGTGAACTTCGGCGACAAACTCAAACCGATCAACGATGAAGCCAAAGCCTGGAAAACCGTGTGGTCGGCGGGTCAGGGGGTAGGCGAAATCGAGGATCTGCCGAGTGTGGACCAACTGGTGGCGCGCCTCGATGCCGAGTATCGCCAGGCCCTGGAACACGCAGCACAGCTCCCGGACCGCTGGCCGCGGTGAGAAAATTCCGGCCGGTCGCTGCCTGACTGGCCTTACACTCGGCGGCTGCGACACGTATCAACCCCATTTTTTCGCGACAAGGATGCCTCGGCCATGAGCGAAACTCGCTACAAGATCGTTTTCGACGGAGCCCTGCAGCCCGGTGTCGATATCACCACGGCCAAACTCAATCTGGCCGAGCTGTTCAAGAGCGACGTGGCCGCCATTGAACGCCTGTTCAATGGCCGCGCGGTTGCCCTCAAACGCGACCTGTCACACAGCGATGCCCAGACTTATCTGCAAGCGCTAAGCAAAACAGGGATCGACGCCCGGATCGAGACGGAAACAGCCATCGAACTGAATCTGGCCGATGTCCAGGAACATTCCGCCACCGTGGCCGAACCCGATTCGCCTTATGCACCGCCTCGAGCCAGTGTTGGAGAGCAACTGCCGGAGTTCGCCGCGCTCAAGCCATTGAGTGTCGAGGGACGAATCGGACGTCTGCGCTACCTGGCATGGTCAATGGTCCTGAGTCTGGTGACCCTGCCAATCATCGGTGTGTTTGCGCTGATCGGTCTGGGCCTGGTGAGCGCCGACTCGACGTCGGGGCTGATCATTGGCGGTATCTTCGCCTTCTTCCTGTTCCTGGCCTTCGCAATCATCGGCATCCTGTTCAGCGTTCAGCGTCTGCACGATATCGGCTGGTCGGGCTGGCTCTGGCTGCTGACCCTGGTACCGTTCGTGGGCAGTTTCTTCCCGCTGGTGATCATGGTCATGCCGGGCAATACCGGCGCCAATCGCTATGGCCCGCCACCTCCACCGAACAGCACCGCCGTCAAAGTACTGTGCTCCCTGTGGATCGTCTTTATCGGTCTGTTCTTCGTCGGCGGCATGCTGGGCGGGATCTCGGCCATCCAGCAGGAGTACGAAACCAGCCTCGAAAGCAGTTATGAAAGTGGTTCGGTGACTGCCGATGAAGTCGATGTCGAAGTCGAGCCCGTGCCGAATTCGGTGGACGATGCAGCCGAAGCCGCACCGGCCCCTGTAGACTCTGCGAAAGAATGAACAGCGCTCCCCGCCGTGACACCTGCGTCCACGGCGCGGAGCTGTTGCGATGGAGAACTGCATGACCCGTTACGCTCTGATCACTGGCGCCTCCAGCGGCATCGGTCTGGCCATGGCCGAAGCTCTGGCCCGCCGTGGCCGCAGCCTGATTCTGGTGGCCCGACAGCGTGATCAGCTGGAAAGCATTGCGATTGAACTGACCCAGCGTTTCGGCGTGGAGGTACTGTTCCGGGCCTGCGATCTGGGCGAGCCGCTGCGCCTGTCCGGATTCCTGCTGGAGCTTGAAGAAGGCGACCGGCAGATCGATCTGCTGGTGAACTGTGCCGGCATCGGAACCTGCGGGCCTTTCCTGGCCCAGGACTGGATGACCGAGCAGGACCTGATCGAGGTGAACATCCTCGCCCTCACCCGCCTGTGCCACGCGATCGGCAACAGCATGGCCCTGCAGGGTGGCGGGCAGATTCTCAACGTGGCGTCGGTCGCCGCGTTCAATCCCGGCCCGTGGATGAGCACTTACTACGCCAGCAAGGCCTACGTCCTGCACTTCTCCGAAGCGCTGCGGGTGGAACTGAAAAAGTGTGCCGTGAAAGTCTCCGTGCTCTGCCCAGGCCCGACGCGCACGGCGTTCTTTCGCACAGAGCAACTGAACAACGACAAACTCAACGCCAGCAAACTGCTGATGAGCCCCGAAGAGGTCGCGCTATACACCGTGCGCGCCCTGGAGAAAAACCGCGCAATCATCATTCCCGGGCGCCGGAACCGCTGGTTCGCCTTTCTGCCGCGACTGGGTTCGCGCTGGCTCAACCGCACCATCGTCGGCATGGTCAACAAAGCTTACTGCCCCCGCTGAAGGGCCGGCAGGCAAATGGCTGGGCGCGGTGTTCCCTCGTGGGTACACTCAGCCCAGCTCACACAACGGAGAAAACAGCTGTGGATACTCTGTTCACCAAGATCATCAACCGGGAGATCCCGGCGAAGATCATCTACGAGGACGACCAGGTTCTGGCGTTCCACGACATCGCCCCACAGGCACCGGTGCATTTTCTGGTGATCCCGAAGAAACCGGTGCGCACCCTCAACGACCTGACCGAAGACGACAAGGCACTGGCCGGGCATATCCTGTTCACCGCCCAGCGTCTGGCGCTGGAGCTGGGTTGCGAAGAAGGTTTCCGGGTGGTGATGAACTGCAATGAAAAGGGTGGGCAGACGGTCTACCACATTCATATGCACGTACTCGGTCAACGCCAGATGAACTGGCCACCGGGCTGATCCACCTCAAAATCTGTGGGGGCGCCCTGCTCCCACATGACCCAGCGCAAACCTTCCCCGGCCGATTCGGTTAAACTGGTCGCCGAGATTCTTCCCGGAGGTCAGCATGACTACCCAACGTCACTATTCGCCAATTGACCGTCTTCTGCTGCAAGCCGATGCCGCGATGCGAACCCTGCTGCCCTTCAGCGGCCAACCGTACCGTCCGTCGCCCGCCATCGTGCAGCCCGACGTGCAGATGAGCGACGAAGACACCCGCCACGTCGCCGGCCTGATGCGCATCAACCATACCGGTGAAGTCTGTGCCCAGGCGCTGTATCAAGGTCAGGCACTGACCGCCAAGCTGCCGCAGGTGCGCGAAGCCATGGAACATGCGGCCGAAGAAGAGATCGATCATCTGGTCTGGTGTGAACAGCGCATTCATCAGTTGGGCAGCCACACCAGCGTACTCAACCCGCTGTTCTACGGCATGTCGTTCGGGATTGGCGCGGTTGCGGGGCTGATCAGCGACAAGGTCAGCCTCGGTTTTGTCGCAGCTACCGAGCATCAGGTGTGCAAGCACTTGAACGAGCATCTGGAGCAACTGCCGGCCGAGGACGAAAAGTCCCGGGCAATTCTTGAGCAGATGCGTATCGACGAAGAACATCACGCGGAAAGTGCACTGGAGGCCGGCGGATTCCGCTTCCCGGCGCCGGTGAAGTTCGGCATGAGCCTGTTGGCCAAAGTGATGACCAAGAGCACCTACCGAATCTGAAAAACGCCCATAAAAAAGGCGACTGCCGCAAAGCAGTCGCCTTTTTTTGGGCCTGGATTTCTTAGCTCGGCATATTGCGCGCGTAGAAGATTTCCAGCATTTCGTGTTTCACGCGCTCGGTCACCTGGGCGCGTTGCTCGGACGACAGGTTACTGGTGGCATCGCCGAACAGGTAGTTATCCAGTTCGAAGTTCTTCAGTAGCATTTTGGTGTGGAACAGGTTTTCCTGATACACGTTCACGTCGGTCATCTGGTACGCGTCGCGAGTGTCTTCAGAGAGGTAGTTCTGGATCGAATTGATCTCGTGGTCGATGAAGTGCTTGTTGCCTTCAACGTCACGGGTGAAGCCGCGCACACGGTAATCCACAGTCACGATGTCCGAATCGAACTGGTGAATGAGGAAGTTGAGCGCTTTGAGCGGTGAAATGACGCCACAGGTCGACACGTCGATGTCCACACGGAACGTCGCAATACCGGCGTCCGGATGGATTTCCGGGTAGGTATGCACCGTGATGTGACTCTTGTCGAGGTGGGCCAGGATGATTTCCGGCAGCGGACCCGGGGACTCTTCGATCTGGCTTTCGGTCGGGGTCACCGGCTCTTCCGAGATCAGAATCGTGACGCTGGCACCCTGAGGCTCATAGTTCTGACTCGCAATGTTCAGAATGTTGGCACCAATGATTTCGACAACTTCCGTGAGGATCTGCGTCAGGCGTTCGGCGTTGTACTCTTGATTGATGTACTCGACGTAAGCCTGCTGGTCTTGCGGGGTTTCCGCGTAGCAGATGTCATAGATGTTGAAGCTCAAGGTCTTTGTCAGGTTATTGAACCCGTGGAGCTTGAGTTTGCTTTTCACCGTTAAAAACTCTCTATGTATGCGGCCCGGCCGCGTGATCAAGCATGCCCGTCAAGTGCGAACGACGCACCTGCGTAGGACGGTTAACACCTCTTCGCGATGGCGATTTTGGTTATCTGTTCAGGCGGATGACCCGTCGGCTGACCGATCACTGCCCTGAAAAAAGTGGCGCATTATGCAGACGTCAGCGGGGGATCGCCAGAGTCTGCACTGCTTTTATGATAGTTGAATGTCGGTTCAGCCGAGTTCGACGATTTCATAGTCATGGGTGATTGCCACGCCGGCCGCGCCGAGCATGATCGAGGCCGAGCAATACTTCTCGGCAGACAGTTCGATGGCGCGTTTGACCTGGGCTTCTTTCAGGCCACGACCCTTGACCACGAAGTGCATGTGGATCTTGGTGAACACCTTCGGATCTTCGGTCGCGCGTTCGGCTTCCAGGAAAGCTTCGCAGCTTTCAACGGCCTGACGGGACTTTTTCAGGATGCTGACCACGTCGAAATTGCTGCAACCGCCAACGCCCAGCAGGAGCATTTCCATCGGGCGAACACCCAGATTGCGACCACCGGCGTCCGGCGGACCGTCCATGACCACGACATGACCGCTGCCGGATTCGCCGAGGAACATGGCTTCGCCAGCCCATTGGATGCGTGCCTTCATCGCCAAGACTCCACTGTAGAAAAAAGGGTCGCCAGCTTAGCACAGGGCCCCGGTTGGACTGCGAGCGGTGATCCTAGGACGGATGCCCTTACTGCGTAGGTAATTTCTCGAATTTTCGACGAAGTGTCTGGTAAGCTGGCGCCAATTCACTGGCGCCCAGTCAGTATTTGTAGCGATCGCCTCAGCGCCTCATATAAAACCAAATATAACCGTGCAGTCTTTTCGGGATACAACCATGGTTGGTATTACCCCCACACCCAAAATCAAGAACCTCGACAAGCTGCTGATGCATTGCCAGCGCCGGCGTCATGCGGCCAAGAGCAACATCATCTGCGCCGGGGACCGCTCGGACACGCTGTACTTCATCATCCGCGGTTCAGTCACGATCCTGATCGAGGATGATGACGGCCGCGAAATGATCATTGCGTATCTGAATGCCGGGGACTTCTTCGGTGAACTGGGCCTGTTCGAACAGGCCGGCCAGGAACAGGAGCGCAGTGCCTGGGTACGGGCCAAGGTCGAGTGCGAAGTCGCAGAAATCAGCTACACCAAATTCCGTGAGTTATCGCAGCAGGATCCAGACATTCTTTACGTGCTCAGCGGACAAATCGCACAACGCCTGCGCAACACCACGCGCAAGGTCGGCGATCTGGCGTTCTTCGACGTCACTGGCCGTGTCGCTCGCTGTCTGCTGGAGCTGTGCAAACAGCCTGACGCGATGACCCACCCGGACGGTATGCAGATCAAGGTCACCCGCCAGGAGATCGGGCGGATTGTCGGTTGTTCGCGGGAGATGGTCGGTCGCGTGCTCAAGGATCTTGAAGAACGCAACCTGGTAGATGTGAAAGGCAAGACCATGGTGGTCTTCGGCACTCGCTGAGTTCGAAAGCTCAGACGGCGTAGATCTGCGCCAGCCTCAAACGAAAGAGTTCATCGAGTCGCGCCAATGCATGGGGCGCCGGAAATTTTTCATGCAGCGCGATGTGGCTGGCAGCACGTACCCGCTGCTCCAGGCCACACGCCTCATTGAAGCGGTTGACCGCCGCGACCATCGATTCGCGCTCGTCATCCAGCAGCATCGCACCGTGCACCAGGCCCACCGGGCGCTGACCGCCTTGACTCTGGCGCCAGCGCTGCGCGGTGCCAACCATCTTGCGGCCGTCGAGGTTGACGTTGAAGCGACCGTCGCAGAATGCACCGTCAATTTCACCCAGCGAAGACACGCCGCCCAACTCATCCAGCAACTGACAGATCGGATCACACAGGCGCCGGTAACCGGTTTCGATGCGATTCAGATCGCCTTCGCTGCGAGGCGGTGCGTAGACCAGTGCAATGTTGATCGTCGACGCCGATTGCGGAACAGGTTCACCGCCGGTTTCGCGCAGCAACACCGGCCAGCCGGCCGCAGCGGAGACTTCGCAAGCGTGATCGAATCCGGGGAGGCGATTCAAGCGGCGGGGCATGACCAGCGCTCGATCACTGGGCTGCCAGAACAGCAGGCCGCACTCTGCATCGCCGGCGCAGACCGAGGCCAGCAGATCCTGTTCGGCTTGCAGGCCGGCTTCGATGGGCAGGGAAACTGGAGTCATAAAGAAGTCCGTTAGACGATCAGTCTGTGGTGAATCTTATGGCCTCTTCGCGAGCAAGCCCGCTCCCACATCAGGAATGCATTTCTCCTGCGGGAGCGGGCTTGCCCGCGAACGAGTCGACTCGGTCTGAAGGAATCAGTCGAGGGTCGAACCGCTCACCGGAACGCCGCGCTCAGGGAAGAACAGACGTTGCAGTTCAATGCCCGGGCTTTCGGCGCGCATGAACGCTTCACCGACCAGGAATGCATAAACATCACTGATTTCCATCAGTTCGACATCGGCACGGTTGAGAATCCCGCTCTCGGTGATCACCAGACGATCGCGCGGAATCCGTGGCAGCAGGTCGAGGGTGGTTTCCAGACTCACGTCGAAGGTGTGCAGGTTACGGTTGTTGACCCCGACCAGCGGCGTGTCCAGGGTCTTCAATGCGCGTTCGAGTTCATCGCCGTCGTGGACTTCTACCAGTACATCGAGGCCGACGCCTTTGGCCACCGAGGCCAGTTCGGCCATCTTCACATCATCCAGCGCGGAAACAATCAGCAGCACGCAATCGGCGCCCAGCGCACGGGCTTCGACGATCTGGTACGGATCGATCATGAAGTCCTTGCGAATCACCGGCAGCGAGCACGCGGCGCGGGCCTGTTGCAGGTAGGCATCGGCGCCCTGGAAGTAGTCGATGTCGGTCAGCACCGACAGGCAGGTCGCCCCGCCCTTCTCGTAGCTCTTGGCGATGTCGGCGGGAACGAAGTTCTCGCGGATCACGCCTTTGCTCGGCGACGCCTTCTTGATTTCGGCGATCACGGCCGGCTGTTTCTTCTTGGCCTGTGCCAGCAATGCCTGGGCAAAACCACGGGGTGCATCGGCCGCCTTGGCCAGACTTTCCAGCTCGCTCAGGCTCACACGGGCGCTACGCTCGGCGACCTCCTGAACCTTGCGGGCCAGAATGTTTTCCAGAACCGTCGGTACACTCATCCCTCATTCTCCACTTTGAATACCGCGGTAAAGGCACCCAACTCCTCGAGCTTTTCCCGAGCAAGACCGGTGTGCAGAGCGTCGTGGGCCAGTGCCACGCCTTCTTTCAGACTTGTTGCCAGATCGGCGGCGTACAGCGCCGCACCGGCATTGAGCACGATCATTTCCGCAGCCTTCTGGCCGTTCTCGGTCTTGCGCTTGCCCAGTGCATCGCGGATCAGCGCCAGCGACGCTTCCGGACCTTCGACCGACAGGCCGTGCAGACTCTGGCTCTTCATGCCCAGATCTTCCGGCTCGACCCAGTATTCGGTGATTTCGTTGTTCTTCAGCTCGGCCACGTAGGTCGGCGCGGCGAGACTGAACTCGTCCAGACCGTCCTTCGAATGCACCACCAGCACATGCTGGCTGCCCAGACGTTGCAAGACTTCGGCCAATGGCCGGCACAGGGCCTGGGTGAAAACGCCGACTACCTGATGTTTAACGCCGGCCGGATTCGTAAGCGGGCCGAGCATGTTGAACAGGGTACGCAGGCCCAGATCGCGGCGTGGACCGGCGGCGTACTTCATGGCTTTGTGATGAGTCTGGGCAAACATGAAACCGATGCCGACGTTGTCGATGCAGCGTGCCACCTGAACCGGCGTCAGGTTGAGGTAGATGCCGGCGGCTTCGAGCAGGTCGGCGCTGCCGCTCTTGCCCGACACCGCACGGTTGCCGTGTTTGGCCACGGTGCAGCCGGCAGCGGCAACGACAAAAGCCGAAGCCGTGGAAACGTTGAAAATGTTGGCCCCGTCACCACCGGTGCCGACCACGTCGACCACGCCGTCGAGGGTCTTGAGTTCAACCTGGTCCGCCAGCTCGCGCATCACCGACACCGCGCCGACGATTTCGTCGATGCTTTCGCTCTTCATGCGCATGGCCATCATGAACGCGCCGATCTGCGCGTCGCTGCATTGGCCGGTCATGATTTCGCGCATCACGTCGCGCATTTCTTCGGTGCTGAGGTCGAGGTGATCGACGATACGGCTCAAGGCTGTCTTGATATTCATGGAGAGTCCTTAGCGCGTGCCGCCGGTTTGTTTGAGGAAGTTGGCGAACAGTTCATGGCCCTGCTCGGTGAGAATCGATTCCGGGTGGAACTGTACGCCCTCGATGTTCAGGGTCTTGTGACGCAGGCCCATGATTTCGTCGACCGAGCCGTCATCGTGTTGCGTCCACGCGGTTAGTTCCAGGCAATCGGGCAAAGTATCGTGCTTGACGATCAACGAGTGGTAACGAGTGACGGTCAGCGGATGGTTCAAGCCGGCAAAAACACCCTTGTCCTCGTGGAATACCGGGCTAGTCTTACCGTGCATCACCTGGCGGGCACGCACCACGTCGCCGCCAAAAGCCTGGCCGATGGACTGGTGACCGAGGCAGACGCCGAGGATCGGCAGTTTGCCGGCAAAGTGTTTGATGGCTTCGATGGAGATACCGGCTTCGGTCGGTGTGCACGGACCGGGGGACACCACGATGCGCTCAGGATTGAGCGCTTCGATTTCGGCGATGGTCAGCTCGTCGTTGCGCACAACCTTGACCTCGGCACCCAGCTCGCCGAGGTATTGCACAACGTTGTAGGTAAAGGAGTCGTAGTTGTCGATCATCAGCAACATGGCGTTTCGAACCTCTTGAATTCTGACTTGAAACAGCCTTCGGAAGACTTGCCGCGACGCTGCGCGATGTCGGACGCGCAAGTGGCGACGGCAAGGCGGCATTTCAAACGGGCAAGGAAGGCAAAGCGATACAGATCCGGCGGGGCCGGCAGAAAAGATTCAGGCGCGCCAACGCCAGCGGGCGTGGGCCTTGATGACTTGATCCAGAAGTTTGCTGGTGATCAACACGGGGAAGGTCTCATTCATACGTCTCGGCACAGTAACTTAGCTGGGCAGAGCGTGCAATATGGCCGGGCCTGAAGGGGGGGAAAACTATGGGAGGGTTGACGACCGATGGCAAAACGCCGGAAGTTTTTGGTACTGTCGTTTCGTTCCATACAACAATAAATAAACGGACTTGCTCATGATCAAACAGACGTTGTTTGTACCGCTTGCCGGATGCCTGCTCGCGATGGCCTGCGCCCAGGCGAACGCCGCACCCAATCCTTATTCGAATTTCGTGGTCTTCGGCGACAGCCTGAGCGATGCGGGGACTTTCACCGACAGCGGCGGCCCGGCCGGCGCCACCCAGCGCTACACCAACCGCACCGGCCCGGTCTATCTGGACGGCAGCGGCGAACTGCGCTCGTTGAACTCGACGCAACTGCTTGGAGGCCGCCTCGGTTTCACACCGGATCAGACCGCCTCCTCGTCCTCAGCGGTACGTGCCGGCCAAGGCCAGCCGGACGGTAACAACTGGGCCGTGGGCGGTTACCGCACCGACCAGATTCTCGACTCGATCACCAGCCAGTCCGCCACCGGGGAACGCACCCGCGCCGGTTATCTGCCGTCGAACGGTTTCCGTGCCGACCCCAATGCCCTGTATTACCTCAGCGGGGGCGGCAACGACTTCCTCCAGGGCCGCGTCACCAGCCTGCCTCAGGCCAACGCCGCCGCCGACCGCCTGGTCGACAGCGTACGCACACTGCAAGGCGCCGGTGCCCGCTACATCATGGTCTGGCTGCTGCCGGACATCGGCCTGACGCCAGCCATCAACGGCTCGCCGCTGCAAGCCTTCACCTCGCAACTCAGCGCCCAGTTCAACACCGAACTGGTCAGCCAGTTGCAGAGCGTCAACGCCAACGTCATCCCGCTGAACGTTCCGGTATTGCTAAAAGAGGCGTTCGCCAATCCGGCACAGTTCGGTCTGGCAACCGACCAGAATCTGGTCGGCACCTGCTTCAGCGGCAGCGGCTGCACCGAGAA
Source organism: Pseudomonas fluorescens (assembly GCF_012974785.1). Classification (GTDB taxonomy): domain Bacteria; phylum Pseudomonadota; class Gammaproteobacteria; order Pseudomonadales; family Pseudomonadaceae; genus Aquipseudomonas; species Aquipseudomonas fluorescens_BT. The sequence continues at coordinate 5,676,215 of NZ_CP027561.1, forward strand.
CGCCCGTTACGGGATCAACAGCGCCACACCGGATCCGACCAAACTGATCTACAACGACGCCGTGCATCCGACCGAAGCCGGGCAACGTCTGATTGCCGATTATGCCTACTCGCTGCTGGCCGCCCCATGGGAACTGACCCTGCTGCCGGAAATGGCCCAGGGCACGTTACGTGCGCATCAGGATGAACTGCGCAATCAATGGCTGGCCGACTGGGAGAACTGGCAAGGTGTTGGCCAATGGCGGGCGATTGTCTCCGGCGGTGGTCAGCATCAGGATTTCGATGACCAGCACGCCGCGGCAAGCGCCGACGGCAACGGATATAACCTGAACATCGGCGGCAGCTACCGCCTCGACGATGCCTGGCGCGTCGGTGTGGCAGCCGGTCTCTACCATCAGAAAATCGAAGCCGGCGACAACGACTCCGAGTACAAACTCAACTCCTACATGGGCACCGCGTTCGCCCAGTACCAGCAGAACCGCTGGTGGGGTGACCTGGCCGTTACCGCCGGACATCTGGACTACGACAGCCTGAAGCGCAAGTTCCAGCTGGGGGTCAACGAACGTGGCGAGAAAGGCGATACCGACGGCTATGTGCTGGCCATCGGTGGCCGCGTCGGCTACGACATCGCGCCAGAGGCCAGCAGTCCGTGGCACTTGTCGCCCTTCGTCAGCGCCGATTTCGGCAAGGTGGAAGTCGATGGTTACTCGGAAAAAGGCGCGGACTCTACTGCGCTGACCTTCGATGACCAGTCGCGCAACTCCCGCCGTCTCGGCCTCGGCATCCAGGGCAAATACCAGATCACTGCACAGACCCAGGTCTTCGGCGAATTCGCCCACGAGCGCGAATACAACGACGACGCGCAGGATCTGACGATGAACCTCAACAGCCTGCCGAACAATCGCTACACCCTGGAAGGCTACACACCGCAAACCAACCTCAACCGCCTGAACCTGGGCGTCAGCCACAACCTCACCAAGGAGGTAGCCCTGCGCGCCAGCTACAACATTCGCAAGGATGACGACTTTTCCCAGCAAGGGATCAATGTTGGCGTAAGTCTGGACTTCTGATCAGAAGGCAATAAAAAACGCGGCGCCCTTACAGGCGCCGCGTTTTTTTTGTGGCTGAGTCCCCCGTCACTCAGTCCGGGGTTTGCTCGGCCAGTGCAACAGCACGGAACATCGCACGACGCTTGTTGATGGTTTCTTCCCATTCCAGCGCCGGCACCGAGTCGGCAACGATGCCGCCACCGGCCTGCACGTGCAGTTCGCCGTTCTTGATCACCGCGGTGCGGATCGCAATGGCCGTGTCCATGTTGCCGTTCCAGGCGAAGTAACCGACCGCACCGCCATAAACGCCACGCTTGACCGGTTCCAGCTCGTCGATGATTTCCATCGCACGGATCTTTGGTGCGCCGGACAAGGTGCCGGCCGGCAGGATCGCCCGCAGCGCGTCCATCGCCGTCAGCCCGGCCTTCAACTGGCCGGTGACGTTGGACACGATGTGCATCACGTTGGAATAACGCTCGATGACCATCTTCTCGGTGAGTTTCACCGAACCGATTTCCGAAACACGACCGGTGTCGTTGCGACCGAGGTCGATCAGCATCAAGTGCTCGGCGATCTCCTTGTCGTCGGACAGCAGGTCTTCTTCCAGCGCCACATCTGCTTCTTCGGTAGCCCCACGAGGGCGGGTGCCGGCAATCGGGCGCACGGTGATCAGGTTGTCCTCGACCCGCACCAGCACTTCTGGCGAACTGCCGACGACGTGGAAATCGCCGAAGTTGAAGAAGTACATGTACGGCGTCGGGTTGAAGCAACGCAGTGCGCGGTACAGATCGATCGGGGCAGCCTTGAAGTCGATCGACATGCGCTGGGACGGCACGACCTGCATGCAGTCGCCGGCGAGGATGTATTCCTTGATGGTGTCGACGGCTTTTTCGTAGTCGTCCTGGGTGAAACTGGAGCGGAACACCGGCTCGGCCGCCTGCTGCTTGCTGAAGTCCAGGCCACGGCGCGGGGTGATCGGCTGACGCAGTTTTTCCAGCAGTTGCTGCAATTGCGCCTGGCCCTGCTCGTAGGCATCGGGCTGCGCCGGGTCGGCCAGCACGATCGCGTGCATCTTGCCGGCGAGGTTATCGAACACCACCACCGCATCGGAGACCATCAGCAAAATGTCCGGCACACCCAGCGGATCCGGGTTCGGGCATTTACCCAGGCGCTTCTCTACATAACGCACGCAGTCGTAGCCGAAGTAACCCACCAGGCCGCCATTGAAGCGCGGCAGACCGGCAATGGTCGGCACGTTGTAGCGGGCCTTGAAGGTTTCGACAAAGGCCAGCGGGTCTTCGACGTCGTGGCTTTCGGTCTCGACGCCATCGACGGTAATGCTGACGTGATGGTCATGAACCCGCAGTACGGTGCGGCACGGCAGGCCGATGATCGAGTAACGCCCCCATTTCTCGCCGCCCTGCACCGATTCGAGCAGGTAGGAGTTGGGCTGGTCGGCCAGTTTCAGGTAGATCGACAGCGGGGTGTCGAAGTCGGCCAGGGTTTCGCAGGCCAGCGGGATGCGGTTGTAGCCGTCAGCGGCCAGACGCAGGAATTCTTCGCGGATCATAGGGTGCCTCGTGGTGTGAGGGGCATATCAGTCAGGTGTGCAAACGCGCCGGCAGGCCGGCCAGGAACAAGTCAGGCGCGCCAACGCCAGCGGGCCAGGGCCTTGATGACTTTCATCCAGAGTTTGCGGGTGACCACCACGATGGCGTTTCCAGAAGGGGGTTGAGAAGCGTCGGGCAACGTTATCTCAGCGGCCGTATCCAGGCAACCGGGAATTAGCTTGCGCAGATCGTCGATCACCAGCGCCGGTGATTCCTCGGCAATCGGCCGGCCATGGTTGTAGCCATAACTGAGCCCAACGCATTTGACCCCCGCCGCTTTCGCCGCCAGCACATCGCTGCGCGAATCGCCGACGAACAGTGATTGCGAGGCAGGAATGCCGGACATCTTCATGACGAAGAACAGCGCCGCCGGGTCAGGTTTCTTCTGCGGCAAGGTGTCGCCGCCAATGATCCACTTGAAGTAGCGGCCGATCTTCATCTGATCCAGCAGCGGCGCGACGAAGCGCTCCGGCTTGTTGGTGATCAGCGCCATGGCCACGCCCTGCTTGTGCAGCCATTTCAGGGTGTCGCGCACGCCGGGATAGACCACGGTCAGCTCATGGCTGGCGCCGTAGGCCTCCATGAACACCTCCAGCGCATGCTCGGCTTCGACGTCATCCACGCTGGCATGGTCGATGCCGCCCGCCAGCGCCCGGCGCACCAGCACCGGCGCGCCGTTGCCGACCCACTCGCGCACCGACTCGATACCGGCAGGCTTGCGCCCGAGGGTGAGCAGCATGTTATCCACCGCCGCCGCCAGATCGGGGACCGAATCGATCAGCGTGCCATCCAGATCGAACATCACCAACCGCGGCAGTTGCCCCGGGAACAGCTGCTCAAATCCGCTCATGGGCGGGCCAGCGCCAGTTCGGAACGCATCTTGTCGATGACTTCCTGATAGTTCGGCGCATTGAAGATCGCCGAGCCGGCCACGAAGGTGTCGGCGCCGGCAGCGGCGATTTCACGGATGTTGTTGACGTTGACGCCGCCGTCGATTTCCAGGCGGATGTCACGGCCCGAGGCATCGATGATCGCCCGCGCTTCACGCAGCTTGTCGAGGGTGCCGGGGATGAATTTCTGCCCGCCGAAGCCCGGGTTGACGCTCATCAGCAAGACCATGTCGACCTTGTCGATCACGTACTTGAGCACGTCCAGCGGGGTCGCCGGGTTGAACACCAGGCCGGACTTGCAGCCGCCTTCACGGATCAGTTGCAGCGAACGATCGACGTGCAGCGTGGCTTCCGGGTGGAAGGTGATGTAGGTGGCGCCCGCCTCGATGAAGTCACCGACGATGCGATCCACCGGGCTGACCATCAGGTGCGCGTCGATCGGCGCGGTGATGCCGTACTTGCGCAGCGCGGCGCAGACCATCGGGCCGATGGTCAGGTTCGGCACGTAGTGGTTGTCCATGACATCGAAGTGGACGAAGTCGGCACCGGCGGCCAGAACATTGTCCACTTCCTCGCCCAGGCGGGCGAAGTCGGCGGAGAGAATCGACGGAGCAATAACGAAGGGCTGCATGACGCACCTTTTCTGAGCTAAATCACGATGGCGCGCATTGTATACCTCAAGTTTCCGCGCGCGCACCGTGACCGCGATGATTGGGTTGTGCCATGACCGATGACTGTCGGGTTCTCAGTACGCCGCCCGGTAGATCTTCTCGATGTCGCCAGCGCTGAGCTTGCGCGGGTTGTTGCGCATCAGCCGCTCGATCCCGGCGGCCTCCACGGCCATGGCCGGAATCGCCTCTTCGGGCACGTCGAAACTGCGCAGCCCCTGCGGGATTTCCACCGCGGCACACAGTTCGGTCATCGCCGTGACGGCACTGTCCGCCGCTTCATTGAGACTCAGATGAGCGGTCTTCACCCCCATGGCTTCGGCGATATCCTGCATCCGTTCGACGCAGGCCATCTTGTTCCAGCTCATGACATACGGCAGCAACAGCGCATTACTGACGCCGTGGGCAATGTTGAAACGTCCGCCCAGTGGATACGCCAGCGCATGCACCGCGCCGACCCCGGCATTGCCGAACGCCATGCCGGCCATCAGGCTGGCGGTGGCCATGTCTTCCCGGGCCTGCAGGTTGGAGGGGTTGGCGTAAGCCTTGGGCAAGGACCGGGCAATCAGTTTGATTGCGCCGATGGCCAGCGAATCGGTGATCGGCGAGGCATTCAGCGAAAGGTAGGATTCGATGGCATGCACCAGCGCATCGACACCACTGGCGGCGGTGACGCTGCGCGGACAGGTCAGGGTCATCTGCGGACTGACCAGCGCCACATCCGGCAACAGGTAGTCGCTGACGATGCCTTTCTTCAGTTGCGCGACCTTGTCCGAAAGAATGGCGACGTTGGTCACTTCAGACCCCGTGCCGGCGGTGGTCGGGATGGCGATCAGCGGCGGGCCTTTGCGCGGCACCTGATCGACGCCGAACAGATCTTCCAGCGCGCCGTGATAACCGGCGTACGCCGCGACACTCTTGGCAATGTCGATGGCACTGCCGCCGCCCAGGCCGATCAACCCGTCATGCCCGCCCTCTCGGTAGACGCGCATGCAGTCCTCGACGATGGCGATTTCCGGATCCGGCAATACCCGGTCGAAAATCTCATACTCGCGCTCGCCAATCTGCGCCAGCGCCAGCTCCACCGTACCGGACTTGACCAGCGCGGCGTCGGTGACGATCAATGGGTTGTCGATATCCAGCCGCGTGAGCTCAGCCGCCAGTTGCTCGATGGCCCCGGCGCCGGTGATCAATTTGTGAGCGATCTTGAACGAGGAAAGACTCATCGTGCGCAGCCTCTTATAGATGTGGGAGCTGAGCACAAGCGTAGCTGGGGAATTCGGGTTGTCTGTCATTCAGCGCATGAATGGCAGACAACCCGGAACTTGCAGTCGTCAGACTTGAGCAGTACGCAATTTCTCACTCCGCCCACGCAACCACTCCAGCGTCAGCAACAGAATCACCGAGAAGGCAATCAACAACGTCGCAGCCGCCGCAATCGTCGGGCTCAGGTTCTCGCGAATCCCGCTGAACATCTGTCGTGGCAACGTCGCCTGCTCGGGACCTGCAAGAAACAGCGTCACCACCACTTCATCGAACGAGGTCGCAAAGGCAAACAACGCACCGGAAATCACCCCCGGCGCAATCAGCGGCAAGGTCACCCGGCGGAACGTCACCAGCGGTGAAGCCCCAAGACTGGCCGCCGCCCGCACCAGGTTATGGTTGAACCCCTGCAACGTCGCCGACACCGTGATGATCACGAAGGGCACACCGAGCACCGCGTGCACCACGATCAGCGAGAAGAAACTGTTGCCCAGGCCCAGCGGCGCGAAGAACAGGTAACTGGCCACACCGATGATCACCACCGGCACCACCATCGGCGAAATCACCAGCGCCATCACCAGCGGCTTGCCGGGGAAGTCGCCACGGGTCAGGCCGATGGCCGCCAGCGTACCGAACACCATTGCCAGCACCGTCGCGGCCGGGGCGACGATGATGCTGTTCTTCAGCGAGCGCATCCATTCCGCCGAGGCGAAGAAGTCCTGATACCAGTGCAGCGAAAAACCTTGCAGCGGGTACACCAGGAAACTGCCCGAGTTGAACGACAGCGGCACGATCACCAGCACCGGCAGGATCAGGAACAACAGGATCAAGCCGCAGAGGATCCGCAAGCTGTAGAACCACACCCGCTCGACGGGCGACATATAAGGACTCAGCATTTCAAATTCCCCTTAGCTCAGGCGCAGGCGACTGGCGCCCACCAGCCAGCTGTAGATCAGATAAAGCACCACGGTCGCCAGCAGCAACAAGCCGCCGAGCGCAGTGGCCATGCCCCAGTTGATGCTGGTGTTGGTGTAGAACGCGACGAAGTAGCTGACCATCTGATCGTTCGGGCTGCCCAGCAGCGCCGGGGTGATGTAGTAGCCGATGGCGAGGATGAACACCAACAGACAACCGGCGCCGACACCGGCGTAGGTCTGCGGGAAGTACACCCGCCAGAAACTGGCGAACGGATGGCAGCCCAGAGAAATCGCGGCGCGCATATAGGTTGGCGAGATGCCTTTCATCACGCTGTAGATCGGCAGGATCATGAACGGCAGCAGGATGTGCACCATCGAGATGTAGACCCCGGTACGGTTGAACACCAGCTCCAGCGGTTTATCGATGATGCCCATCGCCATCAGCGCGCTGTTGATCAATCCGCCGGATTGCAGCAACACGATCCACGCGGCGACCCGCACCAGGATCGACGTCCAGAACGGCAGCAGCACCAGAATCATCAGCAGGTTGCTTTGACGCGACGGCAGGTTGGCCAGCAGGTAGGCCAGCGGATACGCCAGCACCAGGCAGATCACGGTGATGATCAGGCCCATCCAGAAGGTTCGGGCGAAGATGTCGAGGTAGATCGCCTGATCCGGCGTGGCCGGGGCCAGTTCACCGAGGTCGTCGATGCGATGATCCACCGCCGCCAGCAGATAGAACGGCGTGATGCTGCTGGTGTTGCGCTTCACCGCTTGCCAGTAGGCCGGATCACCCCAACGCTCGTCGAGGCCTTCCAGCGCTTCTTTATAAGAGGCCGGCTCACTGGCGAATGGCAGCGAGCGGGCGGTTTTGGTCAGCAGGCTGCGATAGCCGGCCAACTCCATGTTCAGGCGCTTGGACAGATCGCCCAACGTCTGGTTTTTACGGGCTTCGGCGAGGTCTTCGCCGGCGGCCTTGTAGACCGGCTCGGCGGGCAGGCCGCGACCGTCCCAACTGGCAATGGCCGCCACGGTGCGCGGCATGCCGCCGACCACTTCCGGGTTGCCGACACTTTTATAGAGCAGCGCCACGATCGGTACCAGGAACACCAGCAACAGAAACAGCACCAGCGGCGCGATCAGCGCCTGGGCCTTCCAGCGGTTGACCCGCTCGGCGTGCTTGAGCCGCTGCTTCAAGGTGGGGCTGTTGCCCTCGTTCAGGGGAACGGCGATGGCCATGACGTACTCCGCAAATCTTTGATCGTTACAGAGGCGGCAAGCCACCTCGAACTTTTAATGTGGGAGCGGGCTTGCTCGCGAAGGCGGCGTGTCAGTCGACATCAATGTGAATGTGCTGACGCTTTCGCGAGCAAGCCCGCTCCCAGGAGGGCAAGCCCTCTGGTTACTTCGCAGCCCAGGAATTGAAGCGCTGCTCCAGTTGCTCGCCGTTGTCAGCCCAGAAGCTGACGTCGATCTGCACCTGGTTGGCGATGTTTTCCGGGGTGGTCGGCATGTCTTTCAGGATCGCCTTGTCCAGCAATGGCACTGCCTGAGAGTTGGCCGGGCCGTAGGCGATGTTTTCCGAGTAGGTCTTCTGTTGTTGTGGCTGCACCGAGAACGCGATGAATTTCTTCGCCGCTTCGGCGCGCTTGGCGTCCAGGCCTTTCGGGATGGCCCACGCGTCAAAGTCGTAGATGCCGCCGTTCCACACCACTTTCAGGTTGGATTCTTTCTGCACCGCAGCGATACGACCGTTGTAGGCCGAGCTCATCACCACGTCGCCGGAAGCGAGATACTGCGGCGGCTGAGCGCCGGCTTCCCACCACTGAATGTTCGGTTTCAGCTCATCCAGTTTCTTGAATGCGCGATCCTGTCCGCCCTTGCTCGCCAGTTCCTTGTAGACGTCTTTCGGCGCAACGCCGTCGGCCATCAGTGCGAATTCGAGGGTGTACTTGGCGCCCTTGCGCAGGCCGCGCTTGCCGGGGAATTTCTTGGTGTCCCAGAAATCCGCCCAGCTGGTCGGTGCGGTTTTCAGCTTGTCGGCGTTGTAGGCCAGCACGGTCGACCACACGAAGAAGCCCACGCCACACGGCTGGATCGCGCCTTTGACGTAGTCTTCGGTCTTGCCGAACAACGCGGGGTCGAGTTGTTCGAACATGTCTTCGTCGCAGCCACGGGACAGCTCCGGCGATTCAACCTCTACCAGATCCCAGGACACGCTTTTGGTGTCGACCATGGCTTTGACCTTGGCCATCTCACCGTTGTACTCGCCGGCGACGATCTTGCCGTTGCCCGCCGCTTCCCACGGTGCGTAGAAGGCTTTGACTTGCGCCGCCTTGTTCGCCCCGCCAAACGACACCACGGTCAGATCCGGCCCAGCGGCCATTGCGCTTGCCGCACCCATCAGGCCCAGGGTCAGGGCTGTGAACTTCAGGGATCTCAACATTTATTGTTCTCTCCACGTGCAGGGTTGGTGTTGGTATTGCCGGGGCGCTTAGTGCGCCTCTAGAAGAGGATCAAGCGCGCGAACGTGCTCGACCTGCCAGCCAAGCGGAACCACGTCGCCGACCGCGAGCGCTGGATCGAGCTCGGCAATCGGTTGTTTCACGAAGAAGTCGGTCTTGCCGCAGACTTCCAGGCGCACCCGGACGTGGTCGCCCAGATAGATGAATTCGGCCACCCGCCCGGAGAAGCGGTTGACGCATTGGTCGCTCGAACCGTTGAGGCTGACGCGCTCCGGACGGATCGACAGGGTGACCGGCTCGCCGGTCTGGCCGATGTTGACCGCCAGCGCCTCGACCTTTTCCCCACGCCCCAGCTCGACCACGCAACGCTCGCCGTTCTGGCTGAGCAGGCGACCGTTGAGGCGGTTGTTCTCGCCGATGAAGTTGGCGACGAAGGTGTTTTTCGGTTCTTCGTAGAGGGTGCGCGGCGGGGCGATCTGCTGGATCTCGCCCTGGTGGAACACGGCGACACGGTCGGACATGGTCAGGGCTTCGCCCTGGTCGTGGGTCACATAGACCACCGTCACGCCGAGACGCTGGTGCAGGTGTTTGATTTCCATCTGCATGTGTTCGCGCAGTTGCTTGTCGAGAGCGCCGAGGGGTTCGTCCATCAGCACCAGCTGCGGCTCGAACACCAGCGCACGGGCCAAAGCCACACGCTGTTGCTGGCCGCCGGACAGTTGCGCCGGGTAACGCGATGCGAAAGCGTCGAGCTGAACCATGCTCAGGACTTTCTTGACCTTGTCGCTGACATCGCTCTTGTTCAGGCCACGCACGGTCAGCGGAAACGCCAGGTTTTCAGCAACGGTCATGTGCGGAAACAGCGCGTAGTTCTGGAACACCATGCCGATGTCGCGCTTGTGCGGCGGCACGTTGTTGATCGCCCGCCCGGCAAGGAGAATTTCGCCGGCGGTCGGCGTCTCGAAACCGGCGAGCATCATCAGGCTGGTGGTCTTGCCGGAGCCGGACGGTCCGAGCAAGGTGAGGAATTCGCCCTTGCGAATGTCCAGGTTGAGGTCTTTGACGATCAGGTTCTCGCCGTCGTAGCTCTTCTGCACTCCACGAAAGCTGACCAGCACATCGCTGGCCCCTGCGTTTGATTCGACCTGGCTCATACCCACACCTTTGTTATTGATGACTGCTGTGGGAGTAAGCCTAGTGGCTGCTTGCAGTCACGCAAATCGGGGCGCAGGAGAGAATCGCCTCAGCCGGATGGAAGGCCGGGGGTAGGGATTGCCCTACAAGGATGGCGCGTTTTGGCAAACCCGACGCAAGGGTCGGGGCTCAAGCCGCCAGAACCGGTAAAAGTGCCTGTCGCTATTGGATATGTCGCTCAGAGGAGCTTGTGTTCCATCGCGTACTTCACCAGCTCGGCGAGCGAAGTGATGTTGAGTTTCTGCATCAACCGCGCCTTGTGGGTGCTGATGGTCTTGCTGCTCAGGGCCAGTTGCTGGGCGATGTCATTGACGTTGGCGCCTTGCGCCAGGCGCTCGAACACCGAGAACTCGCGCTCGGACAGCAACGAATGCAGCGGTCGCGCATCGGTCAGGCCGACTTCGAAGACCATCCGGTCGGCCAGCTCCGGATCGATGTAGCGCCCGCCCGCCGCGACCTTGCGGATTGCCGTCAACAGCAGCGCCGGATCGCTGTCCTTGGTCGCATACCCGGCGGCGCCGACCTTCAGCGCCCGGGCGGCCATCTGCGCTTCGTCATGCATCGACAGCACCAGAATCGCCGGCGGATGGTTCAGCGCGCGAATCCGAGGAATCGCTTCGAGCCCGTTGACGCCAGGCATCGAGATATCCAGCAACACCACTTCGCAGGGCACGTTGCGCAGGGTTTCCAGCAATTGCTCGCCGTTGCTCGCCTCCCCCACCACTTGCAGATCCTTGGCCAGGCCGATCAATTGCTTGATGCCTTCGCGAACGATGGTGTGGTCTTCGGCTACCAGTACACGGATCACTTACTTCTCCTCATCCAATGGCACCCTCACGCTCAGCGTGGTGCCCTCGCCCGGCTCGCTGTCGAGTGACAGTTGCCCGCCCATGATCAACACCCGCTCGCGCATGCCCACCAGTCCAAAGGATGTCGGCCTGCCAGCAGCGGCGACAAATCCTACGCCATCATCGCTGACCGTCAGACACAATTCGTCGCCTTCCTGCGCCAGCGTCAGTTCTACAGTATGCGCCTGGGCATGGCGCATGACGTTGGTCAGCGCCTCCTGCAGAATGCGGAACAGGCCGATGGCCTTGGCATCGCTGAGCGGCGGCAGATTGTCCGGTACCTGCACCAGACACGGAATCTGCGTGCGCGCCTCGAATCGCCGCGCCTGCCACTCGATGGCCGAGGCAATCCCGGCATCAAGGATCGGCGGGCGCAATGCCGTCGCCACATCGCGCACCAACTGGAACAACTGGGCGATCAGGCGTTTCATGCTGTTCAGGCGTTCGTTCAGACCCGGATCGAGTTGCGCGTAGGCCAGTTCGCACATCGATGTCTCCAGTTTCAGCACCGTCAGCATCTGCCCCAGTTCATCGTGAACCTCGCGGGCGATGCGCGCCTTCTCTTCTTCCCGCACGCTTTCGAGGTGCGCCGACAGTTCGCGCAGTTGTTCGCGCGATGCCGCCAGCTCCAGCTCGATGCGTTTGCTTTCAGTGATGTCCCAGACAATGCCGTCCCAGACGTAGGTGCCGTCCTCCAGTTGCCGGGTGATGGCCTTGATCTCGGCCCAGCGCTGTTCGCCCTGTCGCGTAAGGATCCTCCCCTGCCACGACCAGTCGCTGTCGGTGTCCAGCGCCTGATCCTGGGTCTGGTGATAAGCGGCCCGGTCATCCGGATGCACCAGACTGCGCAGGCCCATGTCGCGATGGGCGATGGCGGCCGGCGCGTAGCCGACCAGACTCTCGCTGCCCTCGCTGATGTAGGCAAAGTCGATCTGCCCGGTCACCGGCGCCCGCTCCAGGCGGAACACCAGCCCCGGCACGTTGGCGGCGATGCCTTGCAGGCGCGCCTCGCTTTCCTGCAACGCGGCCAGGGCACGTCGGCGTTCGGTCACGTCGGTGAGGTAGACCACCAGATACTCGCTGTCGCGAAAGCGCAGGAAACTCAGCGACACATCCGCCGGCAACACGCTGCCATCGGCTCGCACACAGCTGGTTTCAAAGCTGAGGGGTCCTTCTTCGCTGGCCCGGGCGCGCTTCCACAGGTTGAGCCAGCGATCCATGTGCAGACCGGGTTCGAAGTCGATCAGCGGTCGCTCGATCAGCGCGCCCTGTGGATAACCGAGCATGTGTTCCGCCGCACGGTTGGCGTAGCGCACGTGGCTGTCCCAGTTGACCCAGAGAATGCCGACGGTGCTCTGGTCGATGGAAAACTGGGTCAGGCGCAAGGCCTCTTCACTGGCGGCGCGCAGGGCGATGTCTTCCCGGGCGGCCAGCAGGCGTAACTCGAGGCTGTGTTGCTGACGCCGCTGCCAGACGATGATCGCCGCGCAACTGAGCAGCAACAGGGCCAGCAGCAGGGTCAGGTTCTGCCAGAACCCGGGCGATTCCGAGAACCGTGGGTATTTGGGTTGCAGCCATTGGGTGTGCAGGCGTTCCAGATCTTTCGCCGGGATCGCCCGCAAGGCACTTTCGACGATCCCGGCCAGCTCGGGCCAGTCACGACGGGTGGCGACCCGCAGCAGTTGCGGCAGACCGATGTCGCCGACCACCACCAGCCCGGCAAACTCCGGCTCTGTCGACAGACGCCCCAGTTGCGCTTCATCCACCACGGCGTAAGACGCCTGCTGACTCAACAACAACTGCAACGCCTGACGCTCCAGCGGCACGCCTTGCAGATTCAGATGGGGATAGTTGCCGCGCAAATAATCGGCCGTGACGCTGGGCATGCGTACCGCAACCCGGACCTGAGTGTCGAGTTTTTCCAGCTCCACCGAACCGCTGGCCTTCTGGTCGCTGACCACCAGTTGCGGCACGCGCATGTAGGGATCGGAGAACTGCCAAAGGCGCAGCGCACCCGGCGTCTGGGTCAGACCCGGGGCGAGATCGATCTCACCATCACGTGCGGCGGCTTCAAGCTGCTCCAGGTCTGGAAAATTGCGCCAGCTGAGCTCGATGTCCAGCGCCCTGGCCAGCCATTTCATCAACTCGACGTTGACCCCGGACAAGCGCTGCAGGCGCCGGTCGTATTGCGCGTACGGTGCCTGCAACACCAGGCCGACCCGCAATTCATGGTGCTGCGCCAGCCATTGACGCTCGCTCGCCGACAACTGCGCGACATGACTCGCAGGCGCAGGTGCCGCCCACCCCATCAAGGGAAACGCCAGACAGCCGATAACCCACAGGCAGCAAAACCGCATCATTGACATCTCATAACCTGACAAATTCTGACCAACCCTTTAGGCTGCCGGGATACTTTCTGGCCTGGAATAACCGATGCTCCCTGTCTCTCGCCTGGCAATGCCAGCATTGTGCCTGTCGCTGATCCTGCCTTGTGCGTTTTCCGTCGAAGCCGCCGATCCGGCGCCCGCCCCTTCCGCAGAAAAACCGGCTGAAGAAAAACCGGTCGAACGCCAGCCGCTGCTTGAGCGTAGTCAGGAAGAGGCCTCGGCACTCGAACGCAAAGTCCCGGCGCAGGAACAACAACAGTTGCAGGCCGGCAGCGACACCTTCCTCGCCCTGTGGAAACCGGCCAACACCGCCGAGCCCAAAGGCGCGGTCATCATCCTCCCCAGTGTCGGTGAAACCGCCGACTGGCCCCAGGTGGTCGGCCCGCTACGCCGCAAGCTGCCGGATGCGCAGTGGAACACGCTGAGTATCACCTTGCCCGACCTGCAAAGCGACACCATCGCTCCCCGCGTGATCGAGGCGCCAGCTGCGGCGAAAACCGCCGACTCAGGCAGCAAGGACGCCACCACCGCCCAACCTATCGAACAGGCTGCCGGCGGTGAAGCGGAGGTCGCTGACAAAGTCGTCGCCGAGACCGCCGAAGAACAGTCCAAGGCCGACGCCGAGCGAATCTTCGCCCGCATCGACGCAGCTATCGGCTACGCCGAACAACAGGGCGCGCGCAGCATCGTAGTGCTCGGGCACGGCACCGGCGCCTATTGGGCGGCCCGTTTCCTGAACGAAAAACAGACCGCACAAGTGGAAAAACTGCTGATGGTCGCCGCGCAGATGCCGACCAAGGCCACGCCGGAACTGGCGGAACTGACACCGCTGCTGAAGCTGCCGACCGCCGACATCTTCTATATGGACAAACCTCAGGATCGCAACGCCGCACTGGAGCGCCTGCAGGCCAGCAAGCGCCTGAAGACCACGGCGTTCAGCCAGGTGGCGCTCAAGGCCTTGCCGGACAACAAGGCTGAGCAGGAGCAACTGTTCCGTCGAGTGCGCGGTTGGTTGAATCCGCAAACCCCGGACTGACCGACCACCCAAAAAGATCGCAGCCTGGGCTGCGATCTTTTTTTTCGTCTAGCGGAAATCCCGCCGCTCGCGAATCAAGGTGTAGGCATTGTGCAATTCGCGGGTCTTTTCGGTCGCTTCAAGCACCTGGGCCGGTGTCGCCCCAGTGCCGGCGATCTTGTCCGGATGATGGCGACTGAGCAGACGGCGGTAGGCACGCTTGATCTGCGCCGGTTCGCTGGTTGCCGACACCCCGAGCAGTCGCATCGCATCCTGATAGCTCACGGCCGCACTGACGATCGGACGCTTGTGCGGTTCGTAATCCGCTGCCAGCGCCTGGATCTGGTGAGTCGTCCAGCCCAGCCACTTGCCCCACTGCGCCAGCAGTTCGCGCTCACTGCTACCGGCCCGGCCATCGGCCCAGACCATCCGCCAACAGGCTCGCAATACCCCTTCGGCGGCGTGAGGCTGAGTGCTCAGGCGACGCAGATAACCGCGCAGGCGATCCCCACCGGACTTGCCGCGATTGAACGCGGCAATCGCACGGCGCTGTGCCGGCTCGCTCATGTCCAGCGCGCGCATCTCCTGACGCGCCTGCTGGATATGACCATCGGTGACCCGCCCGTCGCTCTTGGCCAGACGCCCGAGCAGGACGAACAAGAGTTCGTCGTTGCGCAGCACCGGCCGACCGCCGAGTCTTTCCCGCAAATGCCCCCAGCTCTGCAGATGCAGGCGCCGATCCAGCGCCTGCCCCAACAAAGCCCCAAGCATGGCCCCCGGAATGCTGGCGATAGCAAAACCCGCTCCGGCTCCAATCAGAGTCCCTGGCCACAACATATCAGCGACTCGCTTCTATCAAGGATTCGGCTTCAGCCAGCCGCTCGTGCGTGCCGACATCGACCCAGTGACCTTTCAGCCGCTCGCCGGTGACCTGCCCCTGCGCCATGGCTTTACGCAGCAGCGGCGCCAGCTTGAAGGCACCGTCGGTGCAGCCGTCGAACAACTGCGGATGCAGTACGGCAATGCCACTGTAGGTCAGGGTCGCCGCATCGGCCTGGCCATCACGCACCTGGCCGTCGGTCAGGGTGAAATCGCCTGTCGGGTGATGCGCCGGATTGTCCGCCAGCACCAGATGCGCCAGTCCGGTGATCGGCTGGTGCAGCATGCTGAAGTCGTAATCGGTCCAGATGTCACCGTTGACCACCAGGAACGCCTCGTCACCAAGCAGCGGCAAGGCGCGGAAGATACCGCCACCGGTTTCCAGCGGCTCGCCTTCGGGCGAGTAGCGGATGCTCAGGCCGAACTGCGAGCCGTCACCCAGGTAATCTTCGATCTGCTGGCCGAGCCAGGCATGGTTGATCACGATTTCGCTGAAACCTGCCGCCGCGAGGGCCCGCAGGTGGTATTCGATCAATGGCACGCCAGCGGCGCGCACCAGTGGCTTGGGGGTGGTCAGGGTCAGCGGGCGCATGCGCTCGCCTTTGCCTGCCGCCAGAATCATTGCCTTCATGCAGTCACTCCGGCACGCAGGCTGCCCAGCAGCGCCTGCAGTTCTGCAAGCTCGGGACGGCGTGCGATCACCGCATCTATATAGGAGAAGAAGCGTGGCACGTCAGCGAGGTAGCGGGGTTTGCCATCGCGGTGACAGATGCGGGCGAAAATGCCGATGACCTTCAAATGGCGTTGCACACCCATCAGGTCGCTGGCGCGCAGGAAGTCTTCGAAGTCCGGCTGTACCGGAATGTTCAGCGCCGTCGCCTGCCGCCAGTAGCTTTCGAGCCAGCCGCGTACACGTTCTTCAGGCCAGCTGAGGAACGCGTCCTTGAACAGGCAGGTCACGTCGTAGGTCACCGGACCATATACCGCGTCCTGGAAGTCCAGCACGCCGGGGTTCGGCTCGCTGAGCATCAGGTTGCGCGGCATGTAGTCACGGTGCACCAGCACCTTGGGCTGGGCCAGAGCGCTATTGATCAGCAGATCGCTGACCTGTTGCCATTGCTGCTGTTGGGCGGCATCGAACTCGATGCCCAGCTCGCGCTTCACGTACCACTCGGGGAACAGTTCCAGCTCGCGGCGCAACAGCGCGACGTCGTAGCTGGGCAGCGGTGCCACCATCGGCAACTGCTGAAATGCCAACAGCGCCTGCAAGGCGTCGCTGAACAACAGTTCGGCATTTTCGCCATTGATCACGTCGAGATAGGTCTTGTTGCCCAGGTCATTGAGCAAAAGAAATCCGCGATCGAGGTCTTGCGCATAAATTTTCGGCACGTTGATACCGGATTTCGCCAGCAAAAAGGCGATATCCACGAAGGGTTTGCAGTTTTCCTGGGGTGGCGGTGCGTCCATCACGACGAAACTGCGACCCGCGCCTTCCCAGCGGAAGTAACGGCGAAAACTCGCGTCGCTGCTGGCCGCAGTCAACGTGGCCGGGGGTACGGCCCCCCAGCCCTGGTCAGCGAAAAGGATTGCCAACTGCTCATCGAGCCAAACTTTCAGGTGTTGCAAGCGTACATCTTGGTCAGGCATTGCAAGGGTCTCCGACGGCGCTAGCCGTCAAGCGGGTCATGCTTTATTATCCAGCATCTTTTTCAGACCATCGAGAGGCGTGCGGCCCACACCGCGGGCAGATGGCACGCAGGAAGCCCGGACTAATAAGATGGCATTGAAATCCCCCGCGTTTCGTAAAAAATTTCCGTTGTTGGTAACCGGCAGTCTGCTGGCTATGCAACCTCTGGCCAGTTCATTCGTTGTCGCCGCCGAGCAGTATGACTGCGCCGTCTCGGCTACGGGCGGCTGGGCCTGTTCGCCGAAGACGCCGGCAGCGGCATTGCCGCCGCGTCCGGTGCATGACGGCAGTGCCGTCAGCGCCGCTGGCGAAGCCCCGGCCGAGAACGGTACGGTTTCGGACGCCGGGCCAAAACCCGTGCTCGTCACCGAGTCCAAGGGCCGTGGCCTGAAATCCCGTAGCGAAGACTACAGTCACCTCGACTGGGTTCCGCGCGAGAAGCTCACCGCCGCCCAACTGGCCGAGACCGGTCCTTACTGCTCTGGTTCCTATATCGAACCGATTCGTCCTGGCATGAATGACAAGACGAATAAAAGTGACGCCCCGACCTTCATCGGCGCGAAAGCCTCGCGCTACAACACCGAAGATCAGGTCGGCACACTGGCCGGTGACGTGGTTCTGCGTCAGGGCAGCATGCAGGTCGAATCCCAGGAAGCGAGCCTCTACCAGGCCGAGAGCCGCGCCGAACTCAAGGGCGACGTGCGCATCCGTGACAACGGCGCGCTGATCGTCGGCGACCACGCCGATGTGCAGCTCGACACCGGTGAAGCGAAAGTCGACAACGCCGAATACGTGATGCACAAGTCGCGCATCCGCGGTAACGCGCTGTACGCCAAGCGCGCCGAAAACGCGATCATCCGCCTGAAGGACGGCACGTACACCACGTGCGAACCGAACAGCAACGCCTGGCAGCTCAAGGGCAACAACATCACCCTGAACCCTGCCACCGGCTTCGGCACCGCGACCAACGTGACGCTGCGGGTCAAGGACATTCCGATCCTTTACACCCCGTACATCTACTTCCCGATCGACGACCGTCGTCAGTCGGGCTTCCTGCCGCCGACCATCGGCACCAGCACCGACACCGGCTTCATGCTGGTGACCCCGTACTACTTCAACCTGGCGCCGAACTACGATGCCACGTTGTACCCGCGCTACATGAGCAAGCGCGGCATGCTGGTGGAAGGCGAATTCCGTTACCTGACCAAGTCCAGCGAAGGTCAGTTCGGTGCTGCGTTCCTCAACGACGAGGACCACGACCGCGACCTGCAGACCGACTCCAAGCAAACCCGATACATGTACAACTGGCAACACAAGGGTGGCCTGGATTCGCGCGTATTCACGCAGGTCGACTACACCAAGATCAGCGATCCGTACTATTTCCAGGATCTGGAAACCGATCAGATCGGCGTGAAGAGTGCCGACTATGTGAACCAGCAGGGTTCGATCTCTTATCGTGGCGACAGCTACACGGCCCGTCTGAATGCCCAGGCCTACCAGCTGGCGACCGTGTCGAGCATCACCCCGTATGACCGCCTGCCGCAGATCACCTTCAATGGTCAGCTGCCGTTCCATCCGGAAGGTTTGAATTTCGATTACGAGACGGAGCTGGTTCGCTTTGATCGGGATCTGCTGACTGGCAGCTACACGAATAAAGACGGAACTGACCCTCAGCCTCGTCTCGATACCAACGTGGCAGGCCTGGATCGCGCCAACGGCACGCGTCTGAATCTGAAACCGGGCGTCAGCCTGCCGATGAACTGGACGTATGGCTTCATCAAGCCATCGCTGAAGTACCAGTACACCCAGTATGACCTTGACCTCGACGGCCAAGGCAAAAACGACCTGGTGACCAACCGCAACAATGCATCCAAGCTGGGCGAGTCGTTCAACAGCTCGCAGAACCGTGGTGTTCCGATTGCCAGTATCGACAGCGGTCTGTACTTCGACCGCAACACGTCCTACTTCGGCAAGAACTACCGTCAGACCCTCGAGCCTCGTCTGTTCTATCTCTATGTTCCGGAGAAAGACCAGAAAGACATCCCGGCGTTCGACACCAGCGAATACACCTTCAGCTACGCGTCGCTGTTCCGCGACAACCGCTTCTCCGGTGCCGACCGTGTCGGTGACGAGAACAAGCTGTCGCTGGGCGTGACCAGCCGCTGGATCGAAGACGACGGTTTCGAACGTCAACGCATCAGCGTCGGCCAGGCCCTGTACTTCAAGGATCGCAAGGTTCAACTGCCGGGCGTCGACTTCGCCGATCGCGACGACGCACGCTCCAACGTTTCGCCTTACGCACTGGAATACGAATATCGCTGGAACCGCGACTGGCGCACCACGGCCGACTACAACTGGGATCCGGACAGCCACAGCCCGCGTTCGGGCAGTGCGATGTTCCACTACCAGCCTGAAGACAACCCGAACAAGGTGGTCAACGTCGGCTATCGCTATCGCAACGACCAGGTCCGTTACGACCAGAACACCGGTAAATGGACAGTGGGTGGTGGCGACTACGGTCGTCCGGGCGACGCCAATTACGTGAAGGACTACTACAAGATCGAGCAGCATGACTTCTCGGTCATCTGGCCGATCGTTCCACAGTGGAGCGCCATCAGCCGCTGGCAGTATGACTACAACCGCAATCGTACGCTGGAAGCCTTCGGTGGTTTCGAATACGACAACTGCTGCTGGAAACTGCGCCTGATCAACCGTTACTGGGTGTCCTACGACGAGTTCAGTCAGCAGGCCCCGGAAAACGAAAAAGGCGACCACGGCGTCTTCCTCCAAATTGTTCTGAAGGGACTCGGCGGCCTCACTGGCGCCAAGACTGAGAGCTTCCTCGACAAAGGCATCCAAGGTTATCGTCAACGTGAAGACCAAGCTTTCTGATTGTCTGCGCCCGCTGATGCTGGGCGCGCTGTTCCTGGGTACCGCGGCCAACGCCGCGGTACAGCCCATCGACAAAGTGGTGGCCATCGTCGACAACGACGTGGTCATGCAGAGCCAGCTGGATCAACGTGTCCACGAAGTTCAGCAAACCATCGCCAAGCGTGGCGGCGGCTTGCCGCCTCCGGGCGTGCTGGATCAACAGGTGCTCGAGCGCCTGATCGTCGAAAACCTGCAACTGCAGATCGGCGAACGCTCCGGCATCCGCATCACCGATGAAGAACTGAACCAGGCTGTCGGCACCATCGCCCAGCGCAACAACATGACTGTCGACCAGTTCCGCGCGGCCCTGGCCCGAGATGGCCTGAGTTACGACGGCGCCCGTGAGCAGATCCGCAAGGAAATGATCATCAGCCGTGTGCGTCAGCGTCGTGTTGCAGAACGCATTCAGGTATCGGAGCAGGAAGTGAAGAACTTCCTCGCCTCCGACCTTGGCAAGATGCAACTGTCCGAAGAACTGCACCTGGCCAACATCCTGATTCCTACCCCGGAAAGCGCCAGCTCCGAAGCGATTCAGAGCGCTGCACGCCAGGCGATGGAGGTTTACCAGCAACTCAAGCAAGGCGCTGACTTCGGTCAACTGGCCGTTGCCAGGTCCGGTAGCGACAACGCCCTCGAAGGCGGCGACATGGGCTGGCGTAAAGCCGCTCAACTGCCACCACCGTTCGACCGCGAGCTGAGCAGCATGTCGCCGGGCGACATCACTCAACCGGCACGTACTCCGGGTGGTTTCATCATCCTGAAGCTGCTGGAAAAACGCGGTGGCGAAAGCCAGATGCGCGACGAAGTGCATGTGCGCCACATTCTGGTCAAGCCAAGTCCGGTCCGCGACGAAGCCAAGACCAAGGAACTGGCCCAGTCGCTGTATAACCGCATCGAAGCCGGTGAAGATTTCGCCGAACTGGCGAAAAAATACTCGGAAGACCCGGGCTCCGCCCTCAATGGTGGCGACCTGAACTGGATCGACCCGAACGCACTGGTACCGGAATTCCGCGCCGTGATGGCCAAGTCCCCACAGGGTCAGCTGTCCAAGCCGTTCCAGACCCAGTATGGCTGGCACGTTCTGGAAGTCCTTGGCCGTCGCGCCACCGACAGCACCGAACAGGCCCGCGAGCAGCAAGCGATGACCGTACTGCGTAACCGCAAATACGACGAAGAGCTGCAGACCTGGTTGCGTCAGATCCGTGACGAAGCGTACGTAGAAATCAAACTCCCTGGTGCAGACCAGGCAGCGCAGTGAAACCCAAGCGTTTCGCGCTGACTCCCGGTGAGCCAGCCGGCATCGGTCCCGACCTGTGCCTGCTGCTCGCCTCGCAAGCCCAGCCACACCCCCTGATTGCCATCACCAGCCGCGACCTGCTCCAAGAGCGGGCCGCGCAGTTGGGGCTGGCCGTCAGTCTGCTGCCCGTTTTGCCCGGTCACTGGCCGGATGCTCCGGCGCCAGCCAACAGCCTTTATGTCTGGGATACTCCGCTCAGCGCCCCCGTGGTCGCCGGGCAACTGGACAAGGCCAACGCCGCATTCGTTCTTGAAACCCTGACCCGCGCCGGCAATGGCTGCCTGAACGGCGACTTCGCCGGGATGATCACAGCGCCAGTACACAAGGGCGTGATCAACGAGTCCGGTATCGCCTTTTCCGGCCACACGGAATTCCTCGCCGACCTGACCCACACCGCCCAAGTGGTGATGATGCTTGCCACCCGCGGTTTGCGTGTGGCGCTGGTCACCACTCACCTGCCCTTGCGCGACATCGCCGATGCGATCACGCCGGAGCGACTGGAACGGGTCACGCGGATTCTGCACGCCGACCTGCAAGACAAATTCAGCATCGCCCAACCGCGTATCCTGGTCTGCGGGCTTAACCCGCACGCCGGTGAAGGCGGACACCTGGGCCATGAAGAAATCGACATCATCGAACCCATCCTGGAGCGCCTGCGCGGCGAGGGCATGGACCTTCGTGGCCCGCTGCCTGCCGACACTCTGTTTACCCCCAAATATCTGGAGCACTGCGACGCGGTGCTGGCGATGTACCACGATCAGGGCCTGCCCGTGCTGAAATACAAAGGCTTCGGCGCCGCAGTCAATGTGACCCTGGGCCTGCCGATCATCCGCACTTCGGTCGACCACGGCACCGCCCTGGACCTGGCCGGCAGCGGCAAGATCGACACCGGCAGCCTGCAGGTCGCCCTGGAAACCGCCTACCAGATGGCCGAGACCCGTTTATGACCGAGCAATACCAACACAAGGCGCGCAAACGCTTTGGCCAGAACTTCCTGCACGATGCCGGCGTCATCGACCGAATCCTGCGCTCCATCAGTGCCAAGGCCGGCGACCGCATGCTGGAAATCGGGCCGGGCCAGGGTGCACTGACCGCCGGCATCCTCAACTCCGGCGCACAGTTGGACGTGGTGGAGCTGGACAAGGATCTGATCCCGATCCTCAACCAGCAGTTTGCCGGCAAGAGTAACTTCAACCTGCATCAGGGCGACGCACTGAAGTTCGACTTCAATACCCTGAATGCTGCGCCGAACAGCCTGCGCGTGGTCGGTAACCTGCCGTACAACATCTCCACGCCGCTGATTTTCCACCTGCTGAGCAATGCCGCGATCATTCGCGACATGCACTTCATGCTGCAGAAGGAAGTGGTCGAGCGTCTGGCCGCAGGCCCGGGTGGCGGCGACTGGGGCCGCCTGTCGATCATGGTTCAGTATCACTGCCGGGTCGAACACCTGTTCAACGTTGGCCCTGGCGCATTCAATCCTCCGCCGAAGGTCGACTCGGCCATCGTGCGCCTGGTGCCGCACGCGGTCTTGCCACACCCGGCCAAGGATCACCGGCTGCTGGAGCGCGTCGTGCGCGAAGCCTTCAACCAGCGCCGCAAGACCCTGCGCAACACCCTCAAGCAATTGCTGAGCAACGCCGAAATCGAGGCCGCCGGCGTCGATGGCAGCCTGCGTCCCGAGCAACTCGATCTGGCTGCCTTCGTGCGTTTGGCCGACCAGCTCGCCGATCAGCCGGCACCGGCACCGGCACCGGCAGCCGACTGACAGGCAAGGACCGCTCCCGGGCAGGACGCCGCTCTGGTCTCCTGCCCGATACTTGCCTAGACTCAACCCACCGGCGACACCCCGCGTCTCGCTTAGTCCTTAAGGCCTCTTGCATGTCCGATCCTCGTTATCAGGTCGATGTCAGCGTCGTTACTCACTATCTGGCAGACCAATCGCAACCCGAGCACGACCGCTTCGCCTTCGCCTACACCATCACCGTGCAGAACAATGGCGAACAACCGGCCCGACTGATGTCCCGGCATTGGGTAATCACTGATGGCGACGGGCATGTCGAAGAAGTGCGCGGCGCCGGTGTGGTAGGCCAGCAACCGCTCATCGATGCGGGAAAAAGCCACACTTACAGCAGCGGTACGGTCATGACCACCAAGGTCGGCACCATGCAGGGCAGCTATGAAATGGTCGCCAGTGACGGCAAGCATTTCGATGCGATCATCAAACCCTTCCGCCTCGCCGTGCCCGGAGCCCTGCACTGATGGCGACGTATGCCGTCGGCGACCTGCAGGGCTGCCTGGAACCGCTCAAGTGCCTGCTCAGGCAGGTCGCGTTCGACCCGGCGGTGGATCGGCTGTGGCTGGTGGGCGATCTGGTCAACCGCGGCCCGCAATCGCTGGAAACCCTGCGCTTTCTGTATGGCATGCGCGATTCGCTGGTCTGCGTGCTCGGCAACCACGACCTGCACCTGCTGGCAGCGGAGAAGAACATCGAGCGCATGAAGAAGTCCGACACGCTGCGTGAAATCCTTGAAGCACCGGACTGCGCCGATCTGATGGAGTGGCTGCGCCAACAGAAACTCATGCATTACGACGAACAGCGCGAGGTGGCCATGGTGCATGCGGGCATCCCACCACAATGGTCGCTGCGCAAAGCGCTCAAATACGCTGAAGAAGTCGAGACCGCATTGCGTGACGATAACCTGCTGCCCCTCTTCCTGGACGGCATGTACGGCAACGAACCGGCGAAGTGGGACAACGAACTCAAAGGCGTGGCCCGCCTGCGGGTCATCACCAACTACTTCACGCGCATGCGCTTCTGCACCGCCGAAGGCAAGCTCGACCTCAAGAGCAAGGAAGGTCTGGAGACCGCGCCACCGGGCTACAAGCCGTGGTTCCAGCACAAGGAACGCAAGACCCGCGGCCTGCGGATCATTTTCGGCCACTGGGCGGCGCTTGAGGGCGACGTCCACGAGCCAGGCATTTCAGCCCTCGACACCGGTTGCGTGTGGGGCGGCAGCCTGACCCTGATGAACGTGGACAGCTTTGAACGGCTGTCGTGCAAATGCGACGAACACGGCGGCGCCCTGCCTCCCGTCGCACCACCGATCACCGAAACTTCGCCAGTCAGCGCCCCGCGTTAGACTGTGCTTTCAGCCGTGCCACAGGAACCCGCCATGAGCGAATTCAAACGAATCCCCCCGGAACAGGCCCAGGCCCTGCGCGAGCAAGGTGCCGTAGTGGTCGACGTCCGCGATCCAGCCACATTTGCTGCGCTGCACATCAGCGGCTCGAAGCATCTGGACAATCATTCCCTGCATGCCTTCATCCAGGGGGCCGACCTCGACGCACCGACCGTCGTGGTCTGCTACCACGGCAACTCGAGCCAGGGCGCCGCGGCTTATCTCGTCAGTCAGGGCTTCTCCGACGTCTACAGCATGGACGGCGGCTTCGAACTGTGGCGTACGACTTTTCCTTCGGAAACCGCGCAAGGCACCTCCGAATAATTTTTTTGTAGCGTGCGAGGCCCCGGCTTCCGTGGGCTCGCGCGGTGGCAGACGAACGGTCTGCCACACATTATTACGTATCTCGCCTTTACCTCCCGAATTCCCAACTATCCTTAAGCCCAGGCCATCCAAAACAGGGGAGAGCCGGTACACCGGCGCACGGGTCATCGGGAGTGACTTTCGCGGTTGTCGATCGCGAAAGGGTTCTGGGGGGTAAACAACAGCTGCCATCGCGGCTGCTTGCCAGCATCGACTGAGTGATCCGGCGTCGGCTCCACGTATCGAGCGAGGTGACGTCATGAGTATCTTTAGCCACTTCCAACAACGCTTCGAGTCCACACGCCAGGAAGAATTCTCGCTGCAGGAATACCTGGAACTGTGCAAAAAGGATCGCAGCGCCTACGTTTCCGCCGCCGAGCGTCTGTTAATGGCTATCGGCGAACCGGAGCTGCTCGACACCTCGACCAACTCGAGGCTGTCGCGAATCTTCTCCAACAAGGTGATCCGCCGCTATCCGGCCTTTGAAGACTTCCACGGGATGGAAGAATGCATCGACCAGATCGTGTCGTATTTCCGCCATGCCGCCCAGGGACTCGAGGAGAAGAAACAGATCCTCTACCTGCTCGGCCCTGTCGGTGGCGGTAAATCGTCCCTGGCCGAGAAGCTGAAGCAGCTCATGGAAAAAGTGCCCTTCTACGCCATCAAGGGCTCACCGGTATTCGAGTCCCCGCTGGGTCTGTTCAACGCCACCGAAGATGGCGCGATCCTCGAAGAGGACTTCGGCATTCCCCGGCGCTACCTGAACACCATCATGTCGCCATGGGCCACCAAGCGCCTGGCCGAATTCGGTGGCGACATCAGCCAGTTCCGCGTGGTCAAGCTGTACCCGTCGATCCTCAACCAGATCGCCGTGGCCAAGACCGAACCGGGCGACGAGAACAACCAGGACATCTCCGCGCTGGTGGGCAAGGTCGATATCCGCAAACTTGAAGAATTCCCGCAGAACGATGCCGACGCCTACAGCTACTCCGGTGCGCTGTGCCGGGCCAACCAGGGCCTGATGGAATTCGTCGAAATGTTCAAGGCACCGATCAAGGTGCTCCACCCATTGCTGACCGCCACTCAGGAAGGCAACTACAACAGTACCGAAGGCCTCGGCGCGATTCCGTTCACCGGGATCCTGCTGGCCCACTCCAACGAATCGGAGTGGCACACCTTCCGCAACAACAAGAACAACGAAGCCTTCATCGACCGGATCTACATCGTCAAGGTGCCGTACTGCCTGCGGGTCAGCGACGAAGTGAAGATCTACGACAAGCTGCTGTTCAACAGTTCTCTGTCCAAGGCCCATTGCGCGCCGGACACCCTGAAGATGCTGGCGCAGTTCACCGTACTGTCACGCCTGAAGGAGCCGGAAAACTCCAACATCTATTCGAAGATGCGCGTGTATGACGGCGAAAACCTCAAGGACACCGATCCGAAGGCCAAGTCGATCCAGGAATACCGCGATGCAGCAGGTGTCGACGAAGGCATGAATGGGCTGTCGACCCGCTTCGCGTTCAAGATCCTGTCCAAGGTCTTCAACTTCGATCCCCATGAAATCGCCGCCAACCCGGTACACCTGCTCTATGTACTGGAACAGCAGATCGAACAGGAACAGTTCCAGGCCGAGACCCGCGAACGCTATCTGCGTTACCTGAAAGAGTACCTGGCACCGCGTTATATCGAGTTCATCGGCAAGGAGATCCAGACCGCCTACCTCGAGTCCTACAGCGAGTACGGCCAGAACATCTTCGATCGCTACGTGCTGTATGCGGACTTCTGGATTCAGGATCAGGAATACCGCGATCCGGAAACCGGGGAGATCCTCAACCGCGTCGCCCTCAACGAGGAACTGGAAAAAATCGAGAAACCGGCCGGCATCAGCAATCCGAAGGATTTCCGCAACGAAATCGTCAACTTCGTATTGCGCGCACGGGCCAACAACAACGGCAAGAACCCGACCTGGCTCAGCTACGAAAAACTGCGGGTGGTCATCGAGAAGAAAATGTTCTCGAACACCGAGGACCTGCTGCCGGTCATCAGCTTCAATGCCAAGGCCAGCAAAGAGGATCAACAGAAACACAACGACTTCGTTACACGAATGGTCGAGCGCGGCTACACCGACAAACAGGTACGACTGCTCTCCGAGTGGTATCTGCGGGTCAGAAAATCACAGTAAACCGCGGCCGGTCAGACCGGTTGTCGTCAGCCCGAGGCCTGCGCACGCATTTTCTGCTACACAGGCCTCTGGAAGGTGTTCAAAAGGCGTTAGCAAGGTTCAGGCAGCACCCAAAGCGCTTGGGGGAGCGTTTGCGTCCCCAGTCTTCGGTTAAATGCTGCATGACCGCTCGCCCTTTGCAGGACAGCTTCTAAGGAGCAGTCATGAGTTATGTGATCGACCGACGTCTCAATGGCAAGAACAAGAGCACGGTGAACCGTCAGCGCTTCCTGCGGCGTTACCGTGACCACATCAAGAAGGCTGTCGAAGAGGCGGTCAGCCGGCGTTCCATCACCGATATGGAGCACGGCGAGCAGATCAGCATTCCCGGTCGCGATATCGACGAACCGGTGCTTCACCATGGTCGCGGCGGCAAGCAGACCGTGGTTCATCCCGGCAACAAGGAATTCACCGCAGGCGAACACATTGCGCGTCCTCCGGGAGGTGGCGGAGGCCGCGGACCGGGCAAGGCCGGCAACTCCGGGGAAGGCATGGATGAATTCGTCTTCCAGATCACCCAGGAAGAATTCCTCGAGTTCATGTTCGAAGACCTTGAACTGCCGAACCTGGTCAAACGCAATCTGACCGGTACCGATACTTTCAAGACTGTGCGTGCCGGGATCAGCAATGAAGGCAATCCGTCCCGGATCAACATCATCCGCACCCTGCGCTCGGCCCATGCCCGACGAATCGCGCTGTCCGGCAGCAGTCGCGCCAAACTGCGCGAGGCCAAGGAAGAGCTGGCGCGCCTGAAACGCGAAGAACCGGACAATTTCGGCGACATTCAAGACCTGGAAGCGGAAATAGAGAAACTCAGCGCGCGCATTCATCGCGTGCCCTTCCTCGACACCTTCGACCTCAAGTACAACCTGCTGATCAAGCAGCCAAACCCCAGCTCCAAGGCCGTGATGTTCTGCCTGATGGACGTTTCCGGCTCCATGACCCAGGCGACCAAGGACATCGCCAAACGCTTTTTCATCCTGCTGTACCTGTTCCTGAAGCGCAACTACGACAAGATCGACGTCGTGTTCATTCGCCACCACACCAGCGCCAGGGAAGTGGACGAAGAAGAGTTTTTCTATTCCCGGGAAACCGGCGGCACCATCGTCTCCAGCGCCCTGAAACTGATGCAGGAGATCATGGCCGAGCGCTACCCGAGCAACGAATGGAACATCTACGCGGCCCAGGCTTCCGACGGCGACAACTGGAACGACGATTCGCCGATCTGCCGTGA
The DNA here is from genome assembly GCF_012974785.1 of Pseudomonas fluorescens. Taxonomy (GTDB): domain Bacteria; phylum Pseudomonadota; class Gammaproteobacteria; order Pseudomonadales; family Pseudomonadaceae; genus Aquipseudomonas; species Aquipseudomonas fluorescens_BT. The sequence goes on from NZ_CP027561.1 coordinate 5,704,314, forward strand.
CATCCTGATCAACCAGATCATGCCGTTCGTGCAGTACTACACTTACGTAGAGATCACCCCGCGCGAACATCAGGCCCTGTGGTACGAATACGAACGCATCGCCGAAGCCTTTTCCGACACTTTTGCCCAGCAGCAGCTGGTCTCGGCCGGAGATATCTATCCGGTCTTCCGTGAACTCTTCCAGCGCAGGTTAGTGACATGACCGCCAAAGAGCAGAAGCGCCAACCGATATCCACCGGCTCCGAATGGACATTCGAGCTGATCCAGGCCTACGACCGCGAAATCGCCAGGATCGCGGCCGGCTACGCCCTGGACACCTATCCCAACCAGATCGAAGTGATCACCGCCGAACAGATGATGGACGCCTATGCTTCGGTCGGCATGCCGCTGGGCTATCACCACTGGTCCTACGGCAAACACTTCCTCAGTACCGAGAAATCCTATAGCCGCGGGCAGATGGGACTCGCCTACGAGATCGTGATCAACTCGGACCCGTGTATCGCTTATCTGATGGAAGAGAACACCATCTGCATGCAGGCACTGGTCGTGGCCCACGCCTGTTATGGCCACAACAGCTTCTTCAAGGGCAATTACCTGTTCCGCACCTGGACCGATGCCAGTTCGATCATCGACTATCTGGTGTTCGCCAAGCAGTACATCATGCAGTGCGAAGAGCGCCACGGCATCGACGCGGTAGAGGACCTGCTCGACTCCTGCCATGCCTTGATGAACTATGGCGTCGACCGCTACAAACGCCCATACCCGATTTCCGCCGAGGAAGAGCGGCGTCGGCAGAAGGACCGTGAAGAGCATCTGCAGAAACAGATCAACGACCTGTGGCGCACCATTCCAAAAGGCGCGGACAAGTTCAGCGACAAGGACAACGCACGCTTCCCGGCCGAGCCGCAGGAAAACATCCTGTACTTCATCGAGAAACACGCGCCGCTGCTGGAGCCGTGGCAACGGGAAATCGTGCGGATCGTGCGCAAGATCGCCCAATATTTCTATCCACAGCGCCAGACCCAGGTGATGAACGAAGGCTGGGCGACTTTCTGGCACTACACGCTGATGAACGACCTTTACGACGAAGGGCTGGTCACCGACGGTTTCATGATGGAATTCCTGACGTCCCACACCAGCGTGGTATTCCAGCCGGGATTCGACAGCCCCTACTACAACGGCATCAACCCCTATGCCCTGGGTTTTGCGATGTACCGCGACATTCGGCGCATGTGCGAAGAGCCTACGGAGGAAGACCGCCGCTGGTTCCCGGAAATCGCCGGCAGCGACTGGCTGTCGACCATCAAGTTCGCCATGAGCAGCTTCAAGGATGAGAGTTTCATCCTGCAGTACCTGTCGCCGAAGGTGATCCGCGACCTGAAGCTGTTCAGCATCCTCGATGACGACCAGAAAGACGATCTGCTGGTACCCGCCATTCATGACGAGGGCGGTTACCGGATCATTCGCGAAACGCTTGCTGCGCAATACAACCTGGGCAACCGCGAGCCGAACGTGCAGATCTACAGTATCGACCGACGCGGCGACCGCTCACTGACCCTGCGTCACCAGCAGCACGACCGAAAACCGCTGGGCGATTCCACCGAAGAGGTACTCAAACATCTGCATCGGCTATGGGGTTTCGACATTCATCTGGAGACCCTGCAGGGCGACCAGATCATGAAAACCCACCACGTTCCACCCCGCAGCGAACACGGTGAAGGGGATTACGGTCGGCTCGATCTGGCTGTCATTCATCTTTGATCCCGTTCTGGCCTCCGAAAGTCCGGCGCAAGGGTTATCCTGTCGGGCCAACGGAGGTTTTTTATGCAGATTTACAAGGTCGGCGGCGCAGTACGTGATCGCCTGCTGGGCAAACCGGTCACCGATATCGATTGGGTGGTGGTCGGTGCCACCACCGAAGAAATGCTCGCCAAGGGCTTTCGCCCGGTAGGTGCGGATTTCCCCGTCTTTCTTCACCCGAAAAGCGGTGAGGAGTACGCCCTGGCCCGCACCGAGCGCAAAAGCGGTCGCGGTTATGGCGGCTTCACCTTTCACGCCAGCCCCGAGGTCACGCTTGAAGAAGACCTGATCCGCCGCGACCTTACGATCAATGCCATGGCCGAAGACGATCAGCAGAACCTGACCGATCCCTACCACGGCCAGCGCGATCTCGCAGACCGGGTTCTGCGTCATGTTTCCCCCGCTTTCGCCGAAGATCCGCTGCGAGTCCTGCGTGTTGCGCGCTTTGCCGCCCGTTATGCGGGAATGGGTTTTACGGTGGCCCCCGAAACGATGGACCTGATGCGCCAGCTCAGTGAATCCGGCGAACTCGAAGCGTTGACTGCCGAGCGTAGCTGGAAAGAGATTTCCCGTGCCTTGATGGAAGACCAGCCTCAGATTTTCATTCAGGTATTGCGTGATTGCGGCGCCCTGAAGGTGCTGATGCCAGAGGTCGATGCATTATTCGGGATCCCGCAACCGGAAGTTCATCACCCGGAAATCGACAGCGGTATTCACACACTGAGCGTGCTTGAGCAAGCCGCCCTGCACAAACAACCACTGACGGTACGCTGGGCCTGCCTGCTGCATGATCTCGGCAAGGGCCTGACCCCGGAAGAGCAATGGCCGCGGCACATCGCCCACGAACACAAGGGCTTGAAGCTGATCACGGCCGTGAATGAACGCTTCAAGGCGCCGAAGGACTGCCAGGAACTGGCTCTTCTGGTCGGTCAGTACCACACCCACGGCCATCGCGCGCTGGAACTGAAGGCTTCGACCTTGCTGGAGTTGCTGCAAAGTTTTGATGTTTATCGTCGACCGCAGCGCTTCGAAGCATTCATCGTGGCGTGCGAGATGGACGCCCGGGGACGCAAAGGACTTGAACAGCGAAGTTACCCACAGGCGGATTACCTGCGCGGCGCCGCCAGCGCTGCCCGGGCCGTTGCGGTTCAACCGTTGCTGGAAAAGGGTTTCAAAGGCCCGGAGCTGGGCGAAGCACTCAAGCGTGAAAGGCTCAAGGCGTTGAAGGCTTACAAGGAGTCAGCGTCTTCTTGAGAACATCTGATGCCATCGCGCACCGGTCGCGATGGCGTCAGTCAGTTCAATAAATCCGAAGAGGTGAGTTGAATACCGCGCCATTCAAATCCGACCGGTGCCAGTACCTGATCGATCTGCGCCTCGGACCACAAGGTGGCAAAGCTTTTTCCCACCCCAGGATGTACCCGATCCGGCGCAATCAGCGACAGCGGCCACAACACAAAAGCATTTTTCAGAATCTCGGCCCGAGGCAGGATCAGCCCGTCGAAATTGCCGGTCAGCTCGCCGTACAGCAGGACATCGATGTCCAGCGGCAATCCCTTGCGGTCCGGGGCGTAGCGACCGTTATCCGCCTCGATGAATTTCAGCCGGCGATCCAGTTCCATCAGGGGCAGATCGGTGTAGGCCGAGACCACAAAGTTGAAGAACGGCCCACTCTTGATCCCCACCGGCTGGCTTTCGAACACCGCCGAACAGCGGATATCCACCAGAAAACCGTCCAGAGCATCCAGACCTGCGCGCAGATGGGTTTCGCGCTCGATATTGCTACCGAGCCCGAGATAGACCTGAGTCAGCGACATCCGCGCTCGATCTCCACACCGACACCACCCTTGGCGGCCGGAACCGCGCCAGGCTTGGTCAGCTTCAGGCGCACCCAGGTGATCTTGAATTCGTTCATCAGCACTTCGACCAGGCGCTCGGCGAAGGTTTCGACCAACTGGAACTGAGCCTGCTCGGCAAAAGCCTGGATCCGCGTGGAAACACTGGCGTAATCGAGCGCCAGGGTCAGGTCGTCACCGGCTGCGGCCGGACGGTTGTCCCAGGCGAAGCTCAGATCAAGACGCAGGCACTGTCGGATGCCGCGCTCCCAGTCGTAGGCACCGATCACGGTGTCGACTTCCAGGCCCTCGATAAACACTCTGTCCAAGCACTTCTCTCCACTGCACGACAAGGGCGCAATGCGCCGTTAGAATCAGGGCGTCCTCGCCCGGAATAGTTAGCATGTTTTGGTTACTGGCGATCCTCGCCTACCTGCTCGGCTCTCTGTCCTTCGCCATTTTGCTCAGCCGCCTGACCGGAAATCCGGACCCGCGAATGAGTGGCTCGGGTAATGCCGGTGCCACCAACATGCTGCGCCTGGCCGGCCGCAAACTCGCGATCCTGACCCTGCTGGGCGATCTGTGCAAAGGCCTGCTGCCGGTGCTGATCGCTTCGGCATCGGGCCTCTCGCTGCAGGATCAGGCGTGGATCGGCGTCTGTGCCGTGATCGGTCACCTGTTCCCGCTGTACTTCCGCTTTCGCGGTGGCAAGGGCGTCGCCACGGCCGCCGGCATGCTGCTGGGCCTGTATCCGCCTGCCGCACTGCTGGCCGTGTGTGCCTGGCTGCTGACGTTCTACCTGACCCGCACCAGCTCACTGGCGGCCCTGATCGCCACGCCCCTGACCCTGCCATTGCTGGCCTGGCAGGAACCGGCGGCGCTGTTGCCGATGAGCACGCTCACGCTGCTGATCGTCTGGCGTCACCGGGGCAATCTACGCGACCTGTTTGCCGGGCGCGAACGGCATTTTTAAATAGCACACGTGAGCGTCGCTCATCCCAGCGCCGACAATTGCTCCATCGGCCAGCGCGCCTGCACGCTGATCGCCAGGCTTTCCTGCTGGCCGGCCTGCAAACGCTGGCAACCGGCGAACGCAATCATCGCGCCGTTATCGGTACAGAATTCGGGGCGGGCGTAGAACACATCGCCCTTCATGTCGCCGAGCATTTTCTCGAGCGAAGCCCGCAACGCCTTGTTGGCACTCACGCCACCGGCGATCACCAGACGCTTCATGCCGGCCTGTTTCAGCGCACGCTTGCACTTGATGGTCAAAGTCTCCACCACGGCCTGCTGGAACGCCAGCGCGATGTCGCAACGGGCTTGCTCGCTGTCGTCCCCGGCGCTGACGCATTGCTGCCAGGTGTTGAGGGCGAAGGTCTTCAGACCGCTGAAGCTGAAATCCAGGCCCGGGCGATCACACATCGGACGCGGGAAAGTGAAACGTCCTGCGACGCCCTTCTCCGCCAGCTTGGCGATTTCCGGCCCGCCCGGATAATTGAGGCCCATCATCTTCGCAGTCTTGTCGAAGGCTTCGCCTGCAGCATCATCGAGAGTCTCGCCAAGCAGGCTGTACTGGCCGATACCATCGACCTGAACCAACTGCGTATGACCACCGGACACCAATAAAGCGACGAACGGAAACTCCGGCGGTTTTGGCTCCAGCATCGGTGCCAGCAAGTGGCCTTCCATGTGGTGCACGCCGAGTGCCGGAATACCCCAGGCAAATGCCAGCGCTTGGGCGCAGGAAGCCCCGACCAACAAAGCCCCGACCAGGCCGGGACCCGCGGTATAGGCGATGGCGTCGATCTCGGTCGGCACGCAGTCAGCCTCTGCCAACACCTGACGGATCAAGGGCAGCATGCGCTTGACGTGATCGCGCGATGCCAGCTCCGGCACGACGCCGCCGTAGACGCGGTGCAGGTCGATCTGGCTGAACAGTGCGTCGGCCAGCAGGCCGCGCTCACTGTCGTATAAAGCGACGCCGGTTTCGTCGCAGGAAGTTTCTAATCCCAGTACTAGCATGGGTTTGCGCCTTGTTTAGGCTGAATTCGAAGGCGCGCATAATAGTCGCCACTGGATGCCCCGACCAGCGGTTTTCGATCAGAGGCTTTGCATTCCGAGCGTTGAGGGGTTAACATCCGCAACCCTTAAAAACCGACGTCTTCAAGTGCTCTTTTGCCGCGAGGATGTTGACCCCGGTAATGAATGAAGGTAGCTCTGGATGCCAGCCGTCAAAGTTAAAGAGAACGAACCCTTCGACGTAGCTCTGCGTCGTTTCAAGCGCTCCTGCGAAAAAGCCGGTGTACTGGCTGAAGTTCGTAGCCGCGAATTTTACGAGAAGCCAACTTCCGAGCGTAAGCGCAAGGCAGCAGCCGCTGTCAAGCGTCACGCCAAGAAAGTTCAGCGCGAACAGCGCCGCGCCGTTCGTCTGTACTAATACACAGACGATCGTAGCAAGCTTCTGCCAAGCCCGGCCCTCAGCCGGGCTAATGGCATTTGCGTAAAACGCTTGATGCTTCACCGTCGAAGCCGCACACGCGACCGAGACAAATCCGCTTCACCGCGTCAGGCCTGGCTCTTTTGCCAGCGGTGCACGTCTTTTCTGACGAGCCTTTCAAGGCTACTGACGAGCACACCCACTGATTCCTCTTACGACGATCAGCCCAAGGCACCTGCTTGCGTGCCCGCTTTATTGAGCTATCCGAGGCCATCAACCGGCCGTCAGCGGATTCAGCGCAACACTTTCAAATAGTCGAAGACTGATAGGTACTAACGTCAGTGGATTTTCGGCAGATACACTTCCCGACAGCGATTACGCAGACGACACCGGTCGAGCCGCACTCTTCGTGCGCTTTCAAGCATGACCCGCGTCCGGCCGCCCTTCGCATCGGACTCATTACAGCGCAGACGACGAGAACGCCATGGCCGGGCTGATTCCCCAGAGCTTCATTGACGACCTGCTGAACCGCACCGACATCGTCGACGTGGTCAGCTCGCGCGTGCAATTGAAGAAGGCCGGCAAGAACTACACCGCCTGCTGCCCGTTCCACAAAGAGAAAACCCCGTCGTTCAGCGTGAGCCCCGACAAGCAGTTCTATTACTGCTTCGGCTGCGGCGCAGGTGGCAACGCTCTCGGTTTTCTCATGGATCACGACAACCTGGACTTCCCCCAGGCCGTCGAGGATCTGGCCAAAGCCGCCGGCATGGAAGTGCCGCGCGAAGAAGGCGGCCGCTCGCACAAACCGCGCCAGCCGACCGACTCACCGCTGTACCCGCTACTCAGCGCCGCCGCCGACTTTTATCGGCAGGCGCTCAAGAGCCATCCGGCACGCAAGGCGGCAGTGGATTACCTCAAGGGTCGTGGCCTGACTGGCGAGATCGCCCGGGACTTCGGCCTCGGCTTCGCTCCCCCGGGCTGGGACAATCTGTACAAGCACCTGAGCAGCGACACCCTGCAGCAGAAAGCCATGATCGATGCCGGCCTGCTGATCGAGAACGCCGAAACAGGCAAGCGCTATGACCGCTTCCGTGATCGCGTGATGTTCCCGATCCGCGACACTCGCGGGCGCATCATCGCCTTTGGCGGCCGAGTCCTCGGCGACGACAAGCCGAAATACCTGAACTCGCCGGAAACCCCGGTATTCCATAAAGGCCAGGAACTCTACGGCCTGTATGAAGCCCGCAAGAACAACCGCAACCTCGACGAAATCATCGTCGTCGAGGGCTACATGGACGTCATCGCTCTGGCCCAGCAAGGCCTGCGCAATGCCGTCGCGACGCTGGGTACAGCCACCAGCGAAGAGCACCTGAAGCGTCTTTTTCGCGTAGTGCCGAACGTCTTGTTCTGCTTCGACGGCGACCAGGCCGGCCGCAACGCCGCATGGCGCGCACTGGAAGCGACACTGAGCAGCCTGCAGGACGGTCGCCGCGCACGGTTCCTGTTCCTGCCCGAAGGCGAGGACCCGGACACCCTGATCCGCGCCGAAGGCACAGACGCCTTCCGTGCGCGGATCAATCAGCACGCGCAGCCCCTGGCAGACTACTTCTTCCAGCAACTGACCGAAGAGGCCGACCCACGTTCGCTCGAAGGCAAGGCGCATATGGCAACGCTTGCCGCACCGCTGATCGATAAAGTGCCGGGGGCCAATCTGCGGATCCTGATGCGCCAGCGCCTGACCGAAATCACCGGCCTGAGCAGCGAGACCGTCAGCCAGCTTGCTCAGAGCGCGCCGCAGGAAGCGCCGCCCGCCTACGATCCGGGCATCGATTATGACGCGATGCCGGACTTCAGCGACTACCATCAGCCGCAGGCACAGGACATGTATGTGCCGCAGCAGGAATGGACCCCGAAAAAACCCGGCGCCGGCGGCAAGAAATGGGACAAAAAAACCTGGGACAAGAATGGCAAGCGTGGCGGTGATCGCGATCAACCGCGCGCACCAAGAGTACCGGCCCCGGTCGAGCCACCGATCATGGCCGCCCTGCGAACGGTGATCCATCACCCGCAACTGGCGCTGAAGGTCGAGACGGCCAGCCATTTCGCGGATGAAGACAATACCAATACCCAACTGCTGGTGGCCTCACTGGAAGCCGTGCAAAAGAATCCTCAGCTAAACTCTTTTCAGTTGATCTCGCGATGGCATGGCACCGAACAAGGTCGATTGCTGACCCGCCTGGCAGAAAAGGAGTGGTTGATCAACGGAGAAAACCTTGAACAACAGTTTTTCGACACCATAACTAGCTTGTCAGCCCGCCAGCGCGAGCGAAAGCTGGAACAACTTCTCAGGAAATCACGTCAAAGCGATCTGAGCACCGAAGAAAAATCTTTGCTGCTCGAATTGCTCAAACGGGATGTTCCTGCATCAAACCCGACCTCAACTGGCGCGTGAGGTCATAGCTCAGGTATAATCCTCGGCTTGTTTTTTGCCCGCCAAGACCTTCAGTGGATAGGGTGTTATGTCCGGAAAAGCGCAACAGCAGTCTCGTATTATTGAGTTGATCAAACTGGGTCGTGAGCAGAAGTATCTGACTTACGCCGAGGTCAACGACCACCTGCCCGAGGATATTTCAGATCCGGAGCAGGTGGAAGACATCATCCGCATGATTAACGACATGGGGATCCCCGTACACGAGAGTGCTCCGGATGCGGACGCCCTTATGTTGGCCGACGCCGATACCGACGAGGCCGCTGCGGAAGAAGCAGCCGCTGCGTTGGCGGCGGTGGAGACCGATATCGGTCGCACCACTGACCCAGTGCGCATGTACATGCGTGAAATGGGTACGGTCGAGCTTCTGACTCGTGAAGGCGAAATCGAAATCGCCAAACGTATCGAAGAGGGCATCCGTGAGGTGATGAGCGCAATCGCGCACTTCCCCGGCACGGTTGACCACATTCTCTCCGAGTACACTCGGGTCACCACCGAAGGTGGTCGCCTGTCCGACGTTCTGAGCGGTTACATCGACCCGGACGACGGCATTGCGCCGCCTGCCGCCGAAGTGCCGCCGCCGATCGACGCGAAAGCGGCGAAAGCCGAAGAATCCGACGACGATGACGATGCCGAAGCTTCCGATGACGAAGAAGAAGCCGAAAGCGGTCCGGATCCGGTCATTGCCGCACAGCGCTTCGGTGCTGTCGCCGATCAGATGGAAATCACCCGCAAGGCCCTGAAAAAGCACGGTCGTCACAACAAGGCGGCGATTGCCGAACTGTTGGCGCTGGCCGAGCTGTTCATGCCGATCAAACTGGTGCCGAAGCAATTCGAAGCCCTGGTCGAGCGTGTTCGCAGCGCCCTGGATCGTCTGCGTCAGCAAGAGCGTGCGATCATGCAACTGTGCGTACGTGATGCACGTATGCCGCGCGCAGACTTCCTGCGTCAGTTCCCGGGCAACGAAGTCGACGAAAGCTGGTCCGACGCCTTGGCCAAAGGCAAGAGCAAGTACGCCGAAGCCATCGCCCGTGTGCAACCGGACATCATCCGTTGCCAGCAGAAGCTGACCGCGCTGGAAACCGAGACCGGCCTGACCATCGCCGAGATCAAGGACATCAACCGTCGCATGTCGATCGGTGAGGCGAAAGCCCGCCGTGCGAAGAAAGAGATGGTTGAAGCGAACTTGCGTCTGGTGATTTCCATCGCCAAGAAGTACACCAACCGTGGCCTGCAATTCCTCGATCTGATCCAGGAAGGCAACATCGGCCTGATGAAAGCGGTGGACAAGTTCGAATACCGTCGTGGTTACAAGTTCTCGACTTATGCCACCTGGTGGATCCGTCAGGCGATCACTCGCTCGATCGCCGACCAGGCCCGCACCATTCGTATTCCGGTGCACATGATCGAGACGATCAACAAGCTCAACCGTATTTCCCGCCAGATGCTGCAGGAAATGGGTCGCGAGCCGACCCCGGAAGAGCTGGGCGAGCGCATGGAGATGCCTGAGGACAAGATCCGCAAGGTATTGAAGATCGCCAAGGAACCGATCTCCATGGAAACCCCGATCGGTGATGACGAAGACTCTCATCTGGGTGACTTCATCGAAGACTCGACCATGCAGTCGCCAATCGATGTCGCCACTGTCGAGAGCCTGAAAGAAGCGACTCGCGAAGTACTGTCCGGCCTGACTGCCCGTGAAGCCAAGGTACTGCGCATGCGTTTCGGTATCGACATGAACACCGACCATACGCTCGAAGAAGTCGGCAAACAGTTTGACGTGACCCGTGAACGGATCCGTCAGATCGAAGCCAAGGCGCTGCGCAAGCTGCGCCACCCGACGCGAAGCGAACACCTGCGTTCGTTCCTCGACGAGTGATACCAGAACCCCCGGCCCAGGCCGGGGGTTTTGTTTTTCAGGGCATATTAAATACCTCGCACTCCCCCCCTCGCGCACAGCCCGTCTACACTCGAAACATTCCCCCGAGCCATACCGAGACCGTTATGCCCAGACTGGCGTCCGTGCTCTTTTTGCTGTCACTGATGATCTGGACCGCAACGGCTGACGCGCTGACTCTGACCGACGAAGAACGTAGCTGGCTGGCGGCTCACCCGGATTTGCGCCTGGGTGTCGATGCTTCGTGGCCGCCATTCGAGTTTCGCGACGACCAGAACCGCTATCAGGGCCTGGCCGCGGACTATATCGACGTGATCCGCCAACGCCTGGCCATCAAACTTACGCCCGTCGAACCCTCAAGCTGGACAGCCGTGCTCGAACAGGCCAAAAACGGCACGATCGATCTGCTGCCGGGCATCATGTCCACCCCGGAACGTCAGAACTATCTGGCATTCACTCGCCCTTACCTGGACTTTCCGATCGTCATCCTCGCCCACGTCGGCGGTCCACAACCGCGCAAGATCGAGGAGCTGTATGGGCTGAAGATCGCGGTCGTCGAAAACTACGCCCCCCATGAGCTTCTGCGTACCCATCATCCCGATCTGAATCTGGTGGCCATGCCCAATGTCAGCTCGGCGTTGCAGGCCCTGGCCACCGATGAGGTGGACGCGGTGGTCGGCGACCTCGCCTCCAGTGTCTGGAGCCTGCGCCAGCTCAAGCTCGACGGGCTGTATGTCAGCGGCGAAACCCCTTATCGCTATCAATTGGCAATGGGGGTTCCCCGCGACAGCAAAATGCTGGTGGGCATTCTGGACAAAGTCCTGGCCGACATGTCCCCTGAGCAGATCAGCAGCATCCAGGAACACTGGGTGGGCAACGTCCTCGATCATCGGACATTCTGGTCGGATCTGCTGGTCTATGGCCTGCCAGGCCTGCTGTTGCTGGTGATCATCTTGGCAGTGGTGATCCGCATCAACCGCCGCTTGAGCTCGGAAATCGCCCGACGCATCGACCTCGAACAGGAACTGCGCAGCAGCGAATACCACTATCGCGGGCTGGTGGAGAGCCTGTCGGCCATTGCCTGGGAAGCACGAATCAGCGACTTCACCTACAGCTACGTGTCGCCCCATGCCGAAGACCTACTGGGTTATCCACTGTCGCACTGGCTGATTCCGGGCTTCTGGCGCAACATCATCCACCCCGCCGACCTGACCCGCGCACAGAGCTTCTGCGATCACGAGGTCCTCGCCGGGCGCGATCACAGTCTCGATTACCGGGTGATCACCGCTGATGGCCGCTGCCTGTGGGTGCGCGACATCGTCAGCCTCATCGAGCACGGCCACGAGCCGGTGATGCGCGGCCTGATGATCGATATCAGTGAAACCAAGCGTACTGAAGAGGCCCTGCGCCTGTCGGAGCAGAAGTTCGCCTCGGTGTTCCAGCAATGCCCGGATATTCTGGTCATCGCCCGGCTATCCGACGGCTGCCTGCTGGAAGTGAACGAAGCCTTTGAGGAACAGATCGGGCTCAAAGCCGAAGACGTCATTGGTCAGACTGCTACCGAACTCAATATCTGGGGCATTCCCGGCGTGGGTCCCGGCCTGCTGCAACGCCTGCAGGCCGGCAGCATTCGCAACCTGGAGATGCCCTTTCGTCGCAACAATGGGCAGGTGTTCACCGGGCTGATTTCCGCCGAACCGTTCGAGCTCGACACGACACCAGCGCTGGTCGTCGTGGTGCGCGACATTACGCAGCTCAAGGAAACCCAACAGCAGTTGCAAACCTCCGAAGAAAAGTTCGCCAAGGCCTTTCACGCCTCGCCGGACGGCCTGCTGCTGTCACGCCAGAGTGATGGTCTGTTGCTGGAGGTCAATGAAGGTTTCAGCCGCATCACCGGTTTCAACAGCGCCATGTCGGTGGATCGTTCGGCACTGGATCTGGGGATCTGGGTCAACCTCAACGAACGCAAACAGATGCTCGATCTGTTGCACCGTGACGGTTTCGTCCGTGACTTCAGTTGTCACATCCGCCGCAGCGACGGGCAGATCCGCCTCTGCGAAGTGTCCAGCCGGCCGCTGCCGATCGGCGACGAAGACTGCATGCTGACCATTGCCCGTGACATCACTGAACGCCACCTGATGCAGGAAAAATTGCAACAGGCCGCAACCGTCTTCGAAAGCACCGCCGAGGGCGTGCTGATTACCGACACCCAGCAGCACATCAGCGCAGTGAACCGCGCATTCACGGAAATTACCGGCTACAGCGAAAGCGAAGCGCTAGGCCATACCCCACGCCTGTTGGCTTCCGGGCTGCATGACAGCGCATTTTATGCGGCGATGTGGCACCAGTTGACCGACGAAGGCCACTGGCAAGGCGAAATCTCCAACCGGCGCAAGAATGGCGAGTTGTACCCCAGCTGGCTGACCATCAGCGCCGTGCGCAACCGCGACCGGTTCATCACTCACTTCGTCGCGGTGTTTGCCGATATTTCCAGCCTCAAGCACGCTCAGGCCAAACTCGATTACCAGGCCCACCATGACCCGCTGACCGGTCTGCCAAACCGGACACTGTTCGAAAGCCGCCTGTTGATGGCGCTGAACAGTCAGCAGGAAAACGACAGCCTGGGCGCGGTGTTGTTTCTCGATCTCGATCGTTTCAAGCACATCAACGACAGTCTCGGCCATCCGGTCGGCGACCTGCTGCTCAAAGGCATCGCCGTGCGCCTCAAGGAACAGCTTCGCGATATCGACACGGTGGCGCGGCTGGGCGGCGATGAATTCATCATCCTGCTACCGGGCCTGCAACAGGCCGCTGATGCAGACAACATTGCCACCAAACTGCTGAATTGCTTCGCCGCACCGTTTCAAGCCGGCGAGCATGAGTTCTTCATCAGCGCCAGCATCGGCACCAGCCTCTATCCCCGCGACGGCTGCGACGTCGCCACCCTGATCAAGAACGCCGACGCGGCGATGTATCGCTCCAAGGCCAAGGGTCGTAATCGCGTCGAAAGCTACACCCGGGACCTCACCGCCCAGGCCAGCGAGCGGGTGGCGCTGGAACATGAATTGCGCCGGGCCATCGAGCGGGAAGAGCTGTACCTCTACTACCAACCGAAAATCAGCCTCGACGATCACAGTCTGGTCGGGGCCGAAGCCCTGATCCGCTGGCGTCACCCGACCTTCGGCGAGGTGCCGCCGGAGCATTTCATCCCACTGGCGGAAGAGAACGGCATGATTCTGCAAATCGGCGACTGGGTGCTGGAAACCGCCTGTCGGCAAATGTTCGAATGGGGACAGATCTATGAATCCCTGGGCCCGTTGTCGGTCAACCTCGCCGGCGCGCAACTGCGCCAGCCGAACCTGTTGGGGCGCATCGAACAGCTGCTCAAGGACAACCGCCTGAGGCCGGATTTACTGCAACTGGAAATTACCGAAAACTTCATCATGAGCCAGGCCGAAGAGGCGCTGGCAGTGTTGCACCAACTCAAACACCTCGGCGTGCAACTGGCCATCGACGACTTCGGCACCGGTTATTCCTCGCTGAGTTATCTCAAGCGCCTGCCGCTGGATATCCTCAAGATCGACCAGTCTTTCGTCCGCGGCCTGCCTGACGATCCGCACGACGCGGCAATTGTCCGCGCCATCATCGCCCTGGGCCGCAGCATGCAATTCACCGTGATCGCCGAAGGCGTGGAAACCCAGGCCCAACAACAATTCCTCACCACCGAGGGCTGCGAACAGATCCAGGGCTACATCGTCAGCCTGCCGCTGCCACCCGAAGAGTTCGCCGCGACGTTTCTTCGTATAGCCGTATCAGATTTTTCGGATAGCACAGCCGAGAAACCGTCGCTATAATCCGCGGCCTACTGAGGGCCTATAGCTCAGTTGGTTAGAGCAGAGGACTCATAATCCTTTGGTCCACGGTTCAAGTCCGTGTGGGCCCACCAAACATCAAAAAGCCGCACATATGTGCGGCTTTTTCGTATCTGCGTGGAGAAGTCCCTTGTCCGACATCCGCCCACCCGTTCTTGATGAAATCGACCGCCAGTTGATTGCCGCCCTGCAAATCAATGCCCGCGAAAGCGTGGCAATGCTCGCCCGGCAGCTCGGCATTGCCCGCACCACGGTCACCTCACGTCTCGCACGACTGGAAAAGGCCAAAGTCATCACTGGCTACGGCGTGCGTCTGGGCCAGCGTGTCGTGGATGGCGGGTTGCAGGCCTATGTCGGGATCAAGGTGCAGCCGCGCTCCGGCAAAGAGGTACTGCGACGGTTGAGTGCGATGGCCCAGGTGCAGCAGCTGTGTGCGGTGAGTGGCGAATTTGATTACGTGGCGTGGCTGCGTACCGACTCGCCAGAACAGCTGGATCAACTGCTGGATCAGATCGGCAGCGTAGACGGCGTGGACAAGACCACGACCTCGATCATCCTCAGCAGCAAAATCGATCGCGGGCATCCAGTCTGACCAACATTGTCGTCATATTGCAGCAGCAACACTCAAATCGACGACACTTTGCGTCTTATTAACGTGTTCTACGCTCCCTAGAATGGCTGGCATCTTTTCCTATACTCAGACGCGCATCCGGCGTCGGGTCGCCAGCAAGGTCAGCCATGAACAAGAACAATCGCCATCCTGCAGACGGTAAGAAACCGATCACCATTTTCGGCCCGGACTTTCCGTTCGCCTTCGACGACTGGATCGAACACCCGGCCGGTCTGGGTAGCATTCCCGAGCACAACCACGGTGCCGAAGTTGCAATCGTCGGTGCCGGCATCGCAGGTCTGGTGGCGGCTTACGAACTGATGAAACTCGGTTTGAAACCGGTCGTTTATGAGGCCTCGAAGCTCGGCGGCCGTCTGCGCTCCCAGGCATTCAACGGCACTGACGGCATCGTCGCCGAGCTCGGCGGCATGCGCTTCCCGGTATCCTCCACCGCGTTCTATCACTACGTCGACAAACTCGGTCTGGAAACCAAACCCTTCCCCAACCCGCTGACCCCGGCCTCCGGCAGTACCGTGATCGACCTGGAAGGCAAAACCCATTACGCACAGAGCCTGAAGGATCTTCCTGCACTGTTCCAGGAAGTGGCTGACGCCTGGGCCGACGCTCTGGAGGCCGGCTCGCAGTTTGCCGATATCCAGCAAGCGATCCGCGACCGCGATGTGCCGCGCCTCAAAGAGCTGTGGAACACCCTGGTGCCGCTGTGGGACGACCGCACGTTCTACGACTTCGTCGCCACCTCGAAAGCCTTCGCCAAACTGTCGTTCCATCACCGTGAAGTGTTCGGCCAGGTCGGTTTCGGCACCGGTGGCTGGGACTCGGACTTCCCCAACTCGATGCTGGAAATCTTCCGCGTGGTGATGACCAACTGCGACGACCACCAACACCTGGTGGTCGGCGGTGTGGAACAAGTGCCACAAGGCATCTGGCGTCATGCGCCGGAACGCTGCGTACACTGGCCGCAAGGCACCAGCCTCAAGTCGCTGCACCACGGCGCGCCACGTTCCGGGGTGAAGAAAATTGCCCACGCGCCTGACGGGCGCTTCGCGGTCACCGACAACAACGGCGACACCCGCGAATACGCCGCCGTACTCACCACCTGTCAGAGCTGGCTGCTGACCACCCAGATCGAGTGCGACGAAACCCTGTTCTCGCAAAAAATGTGGATGGCCCTCGACCGCACGCGCTACATGCAATCGTCGAAGACCTTCGTGATGGTTGACCGTCCGTTCTGGAAGGACAAGGACCCGGAAACCGGCCGCGACCTGATGAGCATGACCCTCACCGATCGCCTGACCCGTGGCACCTATCTGTTCGACAACGGTGACGACAAGCCAGGCGTGATCTGCCTGTCGTACTCGTGGATGAGCGATGCGCTGAAAATGCTCCCGCATCCGGTGGAAAAACGCGTGAAACTGGCGCTCGATGCGTTGAAGAAGATCTACCCGAAAGTCGACATCGCCGCGCGGATCATCGGCGATCCGATCACCGTATCCTGGGAAGCCGACCCGCATTTCCTCGGTGCATTCAAAGGCGCCCTGCCCGGTCACTATCGCTATAACCAGCGCATGTACGCACATTTCATGCAGGACGACATGCCGCCGGAGCAGCGCGGGATTTTCATCGCCGGCGACGACGTATCGTGGACGCCAGCCTGGGTTGAAGGCGCGGTACAAACGTCGCTCAATGCGGTGTGGGGAATCATGAAGCACTTCGGCGGGTCCACACATAAAGAGAACCCCGGCCCGGGTGATGTGTTCAACGACATCGGCCCGATCGCCCTGCCCGAGTAAGAGGAATCCCCGATGCGTGTTGCCCTTTACCAATGTCCACCTTTGCCCCTGGAACCGGCCGCCAACCTCCAGCGCCTGCATCAACTGGCGATGGAGGCCAAAGGCGCCGATCTGCTGGTGGTGCCGGAGATGTTCCTGACCGGCTACAACATCGGCAAGGAAGCGGTCGCGACATTGGCCGAGGTCTATAACGGTGAGTGGGCGCAGCAGGTTGGACGGATCGCCAAGGCTGCCGGCCTGGCGATTCTCTATGGATACCCGGAGCGCACCGCCGAAGGACAGATTTACAACGCCGTGCAGTTGATCGATTCGAACGGCGAGCGCCTGTGCAATTACCGTAAAACGCACCTGTTCGGCGATCTGGACCGTTCGATGTTCAGCCCCGGCGATGGCGAGTTTCCCATCGTCGAGCTCAACGGCTGGAAGCTCGGTTTCCTGATCTGCTACGACCTGGAATTCCCGGAAAACGCCCGGCGCCTGGCCCTTGAAGGTGCCGAGCTGATCCTGGTGCCGACCGCCAACATGATTCCTTTCGATTTCATTGCCGATGTTTCCGTGCGCTCCCGCGCCTTTGAGAACCAGTGCTACGTGGCTTACGCCAACTACTGCGGCCACGAAGGCGATATCCATTACTGCGGGCAAAGCAGCATTGCCGCACCGGATGGCAGCCGTATCGCCCAGGCCGGACTGGACGAAGCCTTGATCGTCGGTGAGCTGGATCGCCAGTTGATGATCGATTCGCGTAACGCCAACCGCTACTTCAACGACCGCCGCCCCGAACTTTACGACGCGCTCAACAAGCGCTAATCCGCTAGCATTGGCACTTCACTGTTCTGGAAGTGCCCATGCCTGCGCCGACTCACCCCCGCCCTCACACCGAAACCCTGGCCAACGGCTTGCGCGTGACCCTGCGTCGCGTGCCCGGCCTCAAGCGCAGCGCCGCTGCGTTGCGAGTGGCTGCCGGCAGTCATGACGTGCCGTTGGCGTGGCCGGGGCTGGCGCATTTCCTTGAGCATTTGCTGTTCCTCGGCACCGAGCGTTTTCCTGTGCAGCAAGGGCTGATGGCCTATGTGCAAGGTCACGGCGGCCAAGTGAATGCGAGCACCCGTGAGCGCACCACCGATTTCTTCTTTGAGTTGCCGCCAGCGTCCTTCAGTGGCGGGCTGGAGCGTCTGTCAGACATGCTCGCCCGGCCGCGTATGAATCCGGACGATCAGTTGCGGGAACGGGAAGTGTTGCAGGCGGAGTTTGTCGCGTGGTCCCAGGATGCTGCGGCTCAGCAGAAAGAGGCACTGTTCGAGGGATTGTCGGCAGCGCATCCTTTGCGCGGCTTTCATGCCGGGAACCGCGACACGCTGCCGGTAGAAGAGGCGGAGTTTCAGCAGGCACTGAAAGATTTCCATCGGCAGTTTTACCGCACCGGGCAGATGACCCTGAGTCTGGTCGGGCCGCAGAGCGTTGAAGAGCTGCGCACGCTGGCCGAACAGTTTGCCGCCACGCTGACGCCTGGGGATAAAACTGCACAGGCAGCCCCCGTTCGCTTGATGGACAACCCACAGGCAAGTTATCAACAGGTCGGCGAGCGATGCGGCAATCTGCTGGTAGCGCTGGAGGATCTGCCGGAGTCGTCGGCCGAAGCGCTGGCGTTTCTCTGCCACTGGTTGAACAGCACCAAACCCGGTGGGTTGCTCGCGCATTTGCAGCAGCTGGGTCTCGCTGACAGCCTGCAAGCCTGCGTGCAGTACCAGTTCGCAGGGCAAGCCTTGCTGCATCTTCAGTTCACTGCACCCAGCGGGTCACTCGATGCCATTCGCGAGCAATGGCTGGATTGGCTGAGTTTCTTCGCCGAACAGCAGGACTGGCCGGCATTGCGTGAGGAATATTCGGCGCAGCTTCAGCGTCAGCAGCAGGTCAGTGGCGCGCTGCAACGGGCGCGACTCGACAGCGAACAACTCGAAAGCGGCCTCTCCGAATCGGCGGTTGCAGCGCTCAAAGTGATTCTCGGCAAAATCGGCATTGTGGATAACTTCAGCAGTCACTGGCATCTGCCCACTGCCAATCCGTTCCTGCGCGCAGCAGAACCGCTGGCCAACGCCGGCCTGATTCGCGGCCAGACCAGCGCCCACCGAGGCCTGCGCACGTTTGCTCAGGATCGCTCGCGCAGCCGCCGCGAACGCTCGCCGATGCAATTCAGCCAGGCGCTGCCGGATAACGGCGACGAAGGTGCGGTGTATGTGCGCTGGCAGACGGAAGCAGCGGCCACGGCCGAGCTGCAAGCGAAACTGCAACGCAGTCTGCGGGAGGTGTCTGACGACGCGCGTCAGGCCGGGGTCGAGCTCTCGTTCAGCACCACGGGGAATCAGTGGATATTGAAGGTGACCGGTCTGCAGGACGTACTACCCGGCGTCCTGGAGCATGCGCTGAAACATCTGACGCAAGTTGACGCTGATTCCGCGACAAACGAGCCGGACGTGCCGTCGATGCCGATCCGCCAATTGCTCAAGGCATGGCCCGAGCACTGTCTTCCAGCGGTTGTGCAATCCGACGACGCCAATCAGCTGTGGGCAACTTCCCGTTGGGATGGCCTGGCCCTGTGTCTCGATGCCCAGACCCAATCGGCCATGGGGCTGGCCCTGAGTCGCATTCCAGGCAAGCCAGACAACGAAATACCAACCCCGTCGGCAGTCCACGCCCACTACCGATGGAGTCAGATCGACACCGCCTCCAGCGAACACGCATTGCTGCTGTTCTGCCCGACCGCCAGCCCGAACATAGCCGACGAAGCCGCATGGCGTTTTCTCGCGCACCTGTGCCACACGCCGTACTATCAGCGGCTACGGGGCGAGTTGCAGCTGGGATACGCGGTGTTCAGCGCCTTCAGACAGGCGCATGGCCAGAGTGGATGGCAGTTCGGCGTGCAATCGCCGACAGTCACTCCTGAGCAACTGCTGGGCCACGTTCAAGCGTTTATCGAAGGCATTCCCGCGCTGATCGAGAAAATCGATGACGCGCTGTTCATCGAGCAGCGCCAGATCCTCGCCGCGCATCTGGATGCCGATGTCCTGCCCGCCAAAGACGCTGCCGAACTTCTGTGGCAGGCAAAACTGGCTGGCCACTCGTCGGATTACCTGGATCAACTGAGCAAGGCCATCACTCAACTGGATCGCCCGGCATTGCAAGCCGCCGCACAGCGCCTGATCCGCGCCGAAGGCGGCTGGCACGGCATGGCCAACAGACCTGCGCCAGGCGCGCCATGGCAAGCGACAAAATGATCATTACCGGGGCTGCAAGGAGCTTTCTCAAAGATTCACGGGCAAACCCCCTGAAATTTTGAGTAACATAGCCACCTAACTATTTGGAACATCCCTGCGCTGCCGTGGACTATACCTATGGATAGCGCTATCTCACCCACCTGAAAAAGGAGTCACCCGATGGCCTGGACCAAACCTGCTTACACCGACCTGCGCATCGGCTTCGAAGTCACCATGTACTTCGCCAGCCGCTGAGTCCTGCCTCAAGCAGAACACTGCAGTGCAACGCCTCGGCTCGCCGGGGCGTTTTATTTTCAGCGTTGAAATGATGGAGCGTTCATGTTCGTCCAGATTCTGGGTTCGGCCGCCGGTGGCGGTTTTCCGCAGTGGAACTGCAACTGCGTCAATTGCGCCGGTTTTCGCGACGGCAGCCTGAATGCCCAGGCCCGTACCCAATCGTCCATCGCGATTTCCGATGACGGCGTGAACTGGGTGCTGTGCAATGCCTCGCCGGACATCCGCGCGCAGCTTCAGAGCTTCGCCCCGATGCAACCGGGCCGTGCCCTGCGTGACACCGGCATCAGCGCGATCATCCTGATGGACAGCCAGATCGACCACACCACCGGCCTGCTCAGCCTGCGCGAAGGCTGCCCGCATCAGGTCTGGTGCACGGACATGGTCCACGAGGACCTGAGCACCGGTTTCCCGCTGTTCACCATGCTCAAGCACTGGAACGGCGGGCTGGACTGGAACCGCATCGAACTCGACCAGAGCTTCACCGTCGCCGCCTGCCCGAATTTGCGCTTCACCCCGCTGCCGCTGCGCAGCGCGGCACCGCCCTACTCGCCGCACCGCTTCGATCCGCACCCGGGCGACAACATCGGCCTGATCGTCGAAGACCTCAGCACCGGCGGCAAGCTGTTCTATGCGCCAGGTCTGGGCAAGGTCGATGCGCCGTTGCTGGAAATCATGGCCGACAGCGACTGCGTGCTGGTGGACGGAACGATGTGGGACGACGATGAAATGCAGCGCCGTGGCGTTGGCACCCGCACCGGCGGCGAAATGGGTCACCTCGCCCAGAAAGGTCCCGGCGGCATGCTCGAAGTGCTGGAACAGCTTCCCGAGCAGCGCAAGGTGCTTATCCACATCAACAACACCAACCCGATTCTCGACGAAGACTCCCCGGAGCGCGCGGAACTGGTGCGACGCAATGTTGAAGTGGCGTATGACGGCATGAGCATTGTCCTGTAACGAATGGCCCGGAGAACCGCAATGACCGACACCCCGCTGTCCCCCGCCGAATTCGAAGCGGCCCTGCGCGCCAAGGGCGCCTACTACCACATCTATCACCCGTATCACGTGGCGATGTATGAAGGCCGGGCCACCCGCGAGCAGATTCAGGGCTGGGTCGCCAACCGCTTCTACTATCAGGTGAACATTCCCCTGAAAGACGCGGCAATCCTCGCCAACTGCCCGGATCGCGAGATCCGCCGCGAGTGGATCCAGCGCCTGCTCGACCACGATGGCGCCCCCGGTGAGGACGGCGGCATCGAAGCCTGGCTGCGCCTCGGCCAGGCCGTCGGTCTCGACCCGGATCAATTGCGTTCCCAGGAGCTGGTGCTGCCCGGCGTACGCTTCGCCGTCGACGCCTACGTCAACTTCGCCCGCCGCGCCAGTTGGCAGGAAGCTGCCAGCAGCTCGCTGACCGAGCTGTTCGCGCCGCAGATCCACCAGTCGCGCCTCGACAGCTGGCCGCAGCATTACCCGTGGATCGACCCGGCGGGTTACGAATATTTCCGCACCCGTCTCGGCCAGGCCCGACGCGATGTCGAGCATGGCCTGGCGATCACGCTGGAGCACTACAAGACCCGCGAAGGTCAAGAGCGCATGCTGGAAATTCTCCAGTTCAAACTGGACATCCTTTGGAGCATGCTCGATGCCATGAGCATGGCCTACGAACTGAACCGCCCGCCGTATCACAGCGTCACCGATCAACGGGTCTGGCATAAAGGAATCGCCTTATGAGTTTCGACCGCAGCAAGACCCCGACCTGGCGTCCCGGCTACCGTTTCCAGTACGAACCGGCGCAGAAAGGCCACGTGCTGCTGTACCCGGAAGGCATGATCAAGCTCAACGAAAGTGCCGCACTGATCGGCGGCCTGATCGACGGTGAGCGGGATGTCGCGGCGATCATCGCCGAACTCGACAGACAGTTCCCCGGCGTACCCGAGCTCGGTGACGACATCGAGCAATTCATGGAGGTTGCCCGTGCGCAGCACTGGATCGAACTTGCCTGAGACATCGGCGCAAGTCCCGGCCAAACCGGAAGTCGGCCTGCCGCTGTGGCTGCTCGCCGAACTGACCTACCGTTGCCCGCTGCAATGCCCGTACTGCTCCAATCCACTGGACTTCGCCGAGCAGGGCAAAGAGCTGAGCACCGAACAGTGGATCAAGGTATTTCGCGAAGCGCGGGAGATGGGTGCGGCGCAACTGGGCTTTTCCGGGGGCGAGCCGCTGGTGCGCCAGGACCTTGCCGAGCTGATTCGTGAGGCGCGTCAGTTGGGTTTTTACACCAACCTGATTACCTCAGGCATCGGCCTGACCGAGCAGAAGATCAGCGACTTCAAGAAGGCCGGGCTCGATCACATCCAGATCAGCTTCCAGGCCAGCGACGAGCAAGTGAACAACCTGCTCGCGGGCTCGAAAAAAGCCTTCGCGCAGAAGCTGGAAATGGCCCGCGCCGTGAAGGCCCACGGCTACCCGATGGTGCTGAACTTCGTCACCCATCGGCACAACATCGACAAGATCGACCGCATCATCGAGCTGTGCATCGCTCTGGAAGCGGATTTCGTCGAGCTCGCCACCTGCCAGTTCTACGGCTGGGCACAGCTCAATCGTGTCGGCCTGTTGCCGACCAAAGAGCAACTGGTCCGCGCCGAACGCATCACCAACGAATACCGCGCCAGACTGGAAGCCGAAGGGCATCCGTGCAAGCTGATTTTCGTCACCCCGGACTATTACGAAGAACGTCCGAAAGCCTGCATGAATGGCTGGGGCAGTCTGTTTCTGACGGTCACACCGGACGGCACCGCCCTGCCCTGTCATGGCGCCCGACAGCTGCCGGTACAATTTCCCAATGTGCGCGACCACAGCATGCAGCACATCTGGTACGACTCGTTCGGCTTCAACCGCTTTCGCGGCTATGACTGGATGCCCGAGCCGTGCCGCTCCTGTGACGAGAAAGAACAGGACTTCGGCGGCTGCCGCTGCCAGGCGTTCATGCTTACGGGCGATGCCAGCAACGCCGACCCGGTGTGCAGCAAGTCCGAACATCACGGCGTGATCCTCAAGGCCCGCGAAGAAGCCGAGCACGCCACCCAGACCATCGAACAACTGGCCTTTCGCAATGAACGAAACTCGCGCCTCATCGCCAAAGGCTGAGCCTTTCAGCGCTACCGCCGCCGTTGCTGCCGGCGTGGATTTCGCCGAATTGCAGCTCGGCGCCCAGGGTTTGTTCTGGAATGAATATCGCCCGGCAGACGCTGCCTGCCGGATCTGGCACTGGCACGATGGCGTAGCGAAATGTCTGACGCCTGCGGGCTTCAGCGTGCGCAGCCGGGTGTACGAATATGGTGGGGGGGCGTTTTGTCTGACGCCTGACGGGATTGTTTTCGTCAACGAGGCAGATCAACAGCTTTACCGGCAGACACTGGATGGCGCGCCCGAAGCTCTGACGACGGGTGAGTGCCGATATGGCGATCTGCATTTTGCCAACGGGCAGGTCCTGGCCGTAGAAGAGAACGGTGATCGCCATCGGTTGGTGGCCATTGATCTGGTTAACGGCACCGAGAGTTTGCTGGCAGAAGGTGCGGATTTCTATGCGGCACCGATCATCAGCCCGGACTGCCAGCGCCTGGCGTGGATCGAATGGAGCCGCCCGCATCAGCCGTGGACCGCCACCCGTTTGATGATCGCCAAGCGAACCGATAACGGCTTTTCCGCCCCTCATTGCGTGGCCGGAGAAACGCTGGAAGAGTCGATCCAGCAACCCCGTTTCGATGCCAGCGGACGACTGGGCTGCCTGACCGACCGTGGCGGATATTGGCAACCGTGGGTCGAGTCTGCAGAAGGATTGCAACCACTGCGTTGCGCCCCGGCCGATCACGCGCCAGCCCCATGGCAACTTGGCGGTTGCACTTGGCTGCCCACCGACGAAGGATTCCTGGCCAGTTGGAGTGAAGGCGGTTTCGGGCGTCTGGCGCTTAACGGCGAAGACTTCACCGGCGACTACAGCCGCTTCCGTCATCTGGCGGTCGATGATCAGTTCATTTACTGCATCGCCGCTTCACCAATCAGCCCTTCAGCCGTGATCGCCATTGATCGCGAGTCGCGTGAAGTGAAAATCCTCGCCGGCGGCGTTGCTCCGCTTCCCGCCGAGCGCATCAGCCAACCGCAAACCCTGTGTTATCCCAGCGGCTCGGGCCAGGCTCACGGCTTCTTTTATCCGGCCACCCATGGTGATGAAAAACCGCCCCTGGTGGTGTTCATCCACGGCGGTCCGACGTCGGCCTGCTATCCGCTGCTGGATCCGCGCATCCAGTACTGGACGCAACGCGGCTTCGCCGTGGCCGACCTCAACTACCGAGGCAGCAGCGGCTATGGCCGGGAGTATCGAAAGGCGCTGCATCTGAGTTGGGGAGCAGTGGATGTCGAGGATGCCTGCGCAGTGGTGGCCTATCTGGCCGAACGCGGCATGATCGACGGCGAGCGTGCATTCATCCGTGGCGGCAGCGCCGGTGGCTACACCACGCTTTGTGCATTGGCGTTCCACCAGGTGTTCCGCGCCGGCGCCAGCCTCTACGGCGTCAGCGACCCGGTAGCTCTGGGCCGTGCAACACACAAGTTCGAAGGTGATTATCTGGACTGGCTGATCGGCGATCCCGAGCAAGACGGCGAACGCTATGCCGCCCGCACGCCGTTGCTGCACGCCGGCAACATTCGCGTGCCGGTGATTTTCTTCCAGGGTGAGCTGGACGCCGTGGTCGTGCCGCAACAGACCCGCGACATGGTCGCAGCCCTGGAGCAAAACGGCATTGAGGTCGAAGCGCATTACTACGCCGACGAACGCCACGGCTTCCGCCGGGCCGCGAACCAGGCCCACGCGCTGGAGCAGGAATGGCGCTTCTACCGGCAAGTGATGGGCCTGGCCGATTGAAACTCAGCGCTTGGCGATGATGTACACCGCGTGCACGATCCCCGGGATGTAACCGCACAGCGTCAGCAGAATGTTCAGCCAGAACGCGCCGCCGAACCCGACCTGAAGAAACACACCCAGTGGCGGCAAGATAATGGCGATGATGATGCGGATAAAGTCCATGGGGCAGCTCCTGATTGGGGGTTGGCTCGACTGAGCCATACAAGCTAATCGACCTGCGCCGTTTGTCAGGGTTCAGTGCTATCGCCAGACAGAGTGCGCAAGACCACTCAAGCCAGTATTTGCAGACCGTGTTTCTGCACAATGCTGAGCAGCTTCAAAGCCATTCCGCTTGGATGCTTATCCCCTGATTCCCATTGTTTAACAGTCGAAGCACTGGTGTTCAAATAACGCGCGAACACTGGCTGGCTGACGTTGTTAAGCTCACGCAATGCCTTGATCTGCTCCGCCGGGATCGCATCCGGGACCGCAGCAAGGCACGACTCATCAAACTCACGCATCGTTGCCTTGCTGATCGCACCGACTGCATGCAGGGCGCTGGCCGACCCGTGCACTGATTCAAATACGTCACTCTTGAATTTTTTACTCATGAGTTATCTCCACAAACGCCTTCATGACCAACAAGCCTTGAATCTGCTCTTCGGTAAGTTGTGCATAGGCTTTCGCCAGTTTGCGCAGCTCCTTCAACTCTGCAGAATTGATATTGCTCCGATCCTTTTTGGCGAACAGCACCTGATAAATCCAGTAACGCCCGCCCTTGGCCAGAACAATTGAACGGTGGCGGTTTTCGTTCAGGCGCTTCTTCCAGACTCCGCCTCCCAGATTGTCCGCTTGCCCATCGAGCATCTCGGCAAAAGCCTCGCGAAGCTCGTCGTCGGTGATCCATGCTTTGTTGGCCTGTATCGCAAAACCTTTTGTCTTGAACAACCTGAACGACATCGGTATCCCTTCCAAAAAAACATACCACTCAGTGGTATAGATTACAAAGCCTGCCTTGCGACAAGGGTGTTCCGCCAGCTTCGGCAATCCTTGCCGAAGCCCATTAAATAAACACTGCAGCGGCGGTCCCTCAAGCAATAAACCGCGATGGAAAAACCCGGCCACAAAAAAACGCCCCACGCCAAAAGAATCAGGCGTGGGGCGTGCGTTATACCGCGAGACGGTTCTTGAATTCGGGTGGGAAACTTCAGCTCAGACGGCAATCCCTTTGCGGCATTGCAGTTGCGCGGTGCGTACCCGGGAGAAAGCTCGGGCCAGACGCAGGAGCATTTCGTCGATGTTGGCCTTGCTGACGGTCAGTGCCGGGGTGAAGCGCAGACAGTTGGCTTGTGGAGCGTTGAGCAGCAAGCCTTCATGGAGGGCGGCTTTGACGACAGCCTCGGCGGAGTCTTCCGACAGCGTCAGCCCCCAGAACAGACCCTGCCCGCGCAACTCGCCATGTTCATAACGACGGGCCAGACGAGCGAGCCCTTCGCGCAAATGCTGGCCGTTGTCCCGGATCTGTTCGAGGAATGCGCGATCCTGCACGCTGTCGAGCACCACCAGCCCTGCGGCGGTCATCAGCGCGTTGCCGTGATGAGTGCCGCCCAATTCGCCGGGCTCGAAACAGCACGCCTTGCCTCGCGCCAGCAATGCAGCCAGTGGAACGCCACCGCCGAGGCCCTTGCCGAGCACGACGATATCGGCGCGCACGCCGTAGGACTGTTCGGCGAGCAAGGTGCCGCAGCGGCCGATGCCGGTCTGCACTTCGTCGAGGATCAGCAGAATCCCCAGTTCACGGCACAGGCGTTCGACGCCCTTGAGGTAATGCTCGGTCGCAGGAACCACACCGGCATCGCTCTGGATTGGCTCAAGCATGATCGCCACGGTCTGCGCATCGACTGCGGCATGCAGCGCCGGCAGATCATTGAACGGCACCAGATCGAAACCCGGCAGCAGCGGCGCGAAGCGATTGTGCAGATTGCAACTGTCCGACGCCGAAATCGTCGCCAGACTGCGTCCGTGACAGCCTTGTCTGGCGACAATGATCCGCGAGGCGCCACCACGATGCAGTTGACCCCATTTGCGCGCCAATTTGATCGCGGCTTCACAAGCTTCGCTGCCACTGTTGAGCAGATACGCCTGATCGCTGGAAGTGCTGGCACACAAACGCTCGGTGAGGCTGAGCATGCCGCGGTTGTGCAGATTGAATCCGGGATTGATCAGGGCCTGTGCCTGGCTGGCAATGGCTTTGACCAGCGCCGAAGGGCTGTGGCCGAGGCTGTTGGCGCCACCGGCCTGGGAAAAGTCCAGGTAGGCGCGGTCATTGCTGTCCCACAACCAGGAGCCCTGGCCGCGAACGAAAACCTGTTGCGGGCGTTCCACGCCAGGCATCAGGCGCTCGGCATTCAGGCCATCAGCGGCGGTCGATTCATGGGTTTCAAAAGCCAGGTCATCAAGGCTCGGCGTCTGACGCCGCAAACTGAACAGATTCATTGAAAAAGACCTCGATCGAGGTTTTTTGAACTGCCTATGCAAACACTTTCAAAACAAACGCTGGTCATTGCGCTTTCCGGCCCTGTAAGCCTTGTGAATGCGGTTAGACTAGGCCTGTTCTCGGCGTCGAGCCATTTCGATTTACCAGCATTTTCGATAAGTGTTACTTATGGATTTCAAACAACTGCGTTATTTCGTCGCGGTCTACGAAGAAGGTCACGTCGGACGGGCCGCGGAGCGGCTTTCGATCTCCCAACCCGCGCTGTCCCAGCAGATCCGCCACCTGGAACAGAACCTCGATGTCACGCTATTCGAACGCAGCAGCAAACGCCTGCTGCCGACCCTGGCCGCTCATACGCTGTACAACCACGCACTGCCACTGCTTGATGGCATGCAGCGGGCGCGTGAAGCGCTGGGCAACTTCAAGGGGCAGGCGCTGCGTACGCTGGCGATCGGCGTGCTGCAAACCGTGCACACCAGTCTGGTGCCGCAAATGCTTGAACGGGTACGCAAGGCTCAGCCGCATCTGGTGGTGCAGATTTATGAACTGACGGGGCTGGAGATCGAGCGGCGACTGCTCAACGGTTCGCTGGACATTGGCATCAGCTATCTCCCACCGCGCCAGCCGGGGCTGCACGGCGTGATGCTGTACGAAGATGAACTGACGCTGGTCATCCCGGCGGATCATCCGCTGCGGGAATTCAAGAAAGTCTCGATGAG